>DASZZV010000036.1:0-32496 GCA_035544835.1 Thermoanaerobaculia bacterium | reverse complement strand
ATCGTAAGAGAGCTCCAAGACTCCACACCGCAAGGCCCCCTCCCAGATCCCTCGCTCGACGCTCGGGATGACACCCTGGTTTCTTTCACTCAGACGCCGCGCTCCGCGGTCAATCGCTCAGGATGACAACGGTTCATTTGGGCCTCAACAACGTGCCTCCGTTGTTCCACCGCTCGGAATGACACCCATCTGCGACAAGAATCAAAGCACCTGCGTTGTTTTCAAATCGTGCAATCGCGCAATCATGCAATTTCGAATGTCGATCCCCATCGTCGTCTCCGCGACGCTTTCCAAGACGACGATCCCCGCGTCCCTATGCCATCACCCCCCGCCACTTTCGCGGCGAAGAAGTGTAGCCCGGGAACACCTTGTCGAGGCTGGCCACTCCCAACTGCTTGCTCAGCACCTCGCCGAAGACATCTCGGAAGTCGGTCGTCACGGCGAGATCGCGGTTTTCGTAGAGCGCTCCGGAATTCAGCCCCGGCCACTGGCCGTGCACTTTCCCTCCCCGGACTCCACCACCCATCACCAGCATCACGTTGCCGTGCCCGTGATCCGTTCCTCGATTTCCGTTTTCTCGAACTGTTCTTCCGAACTCGGAGACGGTGACCAGAACGACGTCGGACAGCCGCGATCCGAGGTCGCGCCCGAAAGCGCCGATCGCGGCGGCGTAATTTCGCAGATTGTTGGCGAGCTGTCCGCGCGCATTGCCCTCGGCGACATGAGTATCCCATCCGCCGATATCGGTGAAAGCGACCTCGAGCCCGACACCACCCTTGATCAGCTGCGCGATCTGTTTCATCGACGAGCCAAATGGTCCCGGCGGATAAACGGCTCCGTTTTCCGGTTGCAGCCGCGCCGGATCGAAGCTTTTCAGGATCTTCATGGCTTCAAAAGATTCCTGCGCCGTGCCGCCCAGTGTCTGATCGACGGCATTGCTATACATCGACTCGAACGAGTCGGAGACCAGGGAGGAAGCGCTTCCTGCCTGAATGCCGAAACGGCTCACATCGGACATCGCCACCGCTCCGCCTGCGCCGGTCAGAATTCGCGGCATCGACGAGGTCAGAGAGACGGCCCGCAGCGGCGATACCTTCTCTTTCCGTCCCTGGATGGCGCGTGACAGAAAGCCATCAGGCGTCGACTTCACCCCGGGTGTACCCGACTCCATAAAGTCCTGGGCGTCGAAATGCGACCGCGTGTTGTCCGGGCTTCCGGTGGCGTGCACGAAAGCGAGCGAGCGGTCCATGAAAAGCGGCTGCAGCGGAGCGAGTGATGGATGCAGGCCGAAGAAGCCATCGAGATCCACAGCGGCCTCCGGCCCCGTGCCAGGCCGAGGAATGGCGATGTTCGGCCGGAGCCGGTAATAGTCGCTCTCCCCGTAAGGAACTACCACGTTCAGGCCATCCACCGCGCCACGTTGAAACACGACCACGAGTGTCTTGCGTCCCCGTGTGGCACCCGCCGCGGCCATGCGGACGAACACGCCGGGCAGAAGTCCGGAAGCGACAAGGGCCAGGCCGCCCGACTTAAGGAAAATTCTTCGATTCATCATGAGTGCACCTCGATTCCGCGTCTTACTGTCTTTGAAATTCGGGGCTACCCAGAATCAGCCCGGCGATGACCGCCGATCGTCCCTGCTCGGTCAAAGCCGATGGCTGCTGCGACGGGTCGTCGCGCAGTCTCTGGTCGATGACCTTGCGTGACTCGCGCGAGAGATCGCCGCCGATCAGCTGTCGCGCGAAGAAGGTGATCGGATCCCCCTCTACTCGTTGTGCAACCAGTCTCGTTCCCGGTACCTTGCTGTCGGCCAGAGCGAGTGCGAAATTCAGGCGGGCCACGAGTGCTCCGCTGTTCACCCAGGTCGCGGCCGTATCGGAGTAACCGGTCGGCGGCTGGCAGAGATAGAGCGGCTCTCCCATCTTCCCGATCTGCATCGCCACGGCACGGCCGTCCGTGTCTCCATTCACAGCCCTGATGGCGGAAACGACGTACTCGAATGGACTCTTGACCTTGGCGCGGTAAAGGGCCGGAGAGAAGAACTCCGGACTCTCGATCACCGCGCGCACGGTTTCCCGAAGATCGCCATCGGTCGCGAGAAATCTTTTGGCCACACGATCGACCAGAGCAGCGGACGGTTCGTCGGCAATGAGTCGCTGGCAAAGCTGAAAGGCTATGTGATGGGCCGTGGAAGGATGGCGCGCCAGAACCCGGATCATCCTCTCGCCCTCTTCGATGCCGCCGCCGGCCGGAAATCTCTGCCCCAGCACGGTCTTGGTCCCGGCGTCGTGCATCTGCTCCCGGAAAATAAAGCCAATCTGCCCCTGCTGCGGCGGGCGGATCGACCATCCCGTCAGAAGACGCGCCATCTCGGTAACGTCTTTCTGCGCGTATCCGCCCTCGACACCGAGCGTGTGCAGCTCCATCAATTCACGGGCGTAGTTCTCGTTGAGACCCAATGACTTCTGTCCGGCTCCCTGACCTCGCCGGCGCATCTGAGCATCGTTTTGAAGCGAACGGCCTTCCGGCCAACGCTGCCCGCGCCGGCCAAAGGGCGAGGACTTCGCAAGGGCCGTCTTCCGATGATCTTCGTCCGCGACCGACCGCGCATTGTCGAGATAGATGAGCATGGCCGGCGATTTCGCCGTCGCCATCAGGAGATCGGAGAACCTCCCCCAGATGTTCGGCCTGATGACATCACGCTCGTACGAGGTGACGAGGACGCGGTCGAGATTTTTGTTGGCGAACACATTGAAGTGATTCATCCAGAAATCGACCATCACCTCGTTCAACTGGCGTTCTGAGTAGACGGCTCGAAGCACACGGGCCTGGTTCAACTCCTCGATCACCCGGCGAGGACGCTGCCCGGGAGGTATGCTGGCCCGGCGCCTGGCGGCGGCCTTCTCTTCATCATCAGGTGTGCCACTCTTCGCCTCATCTGCGGCGTTCTTCTTCCGCGCGCGACGGGCCTCGATCACGGGCCGCTGGAAGCGATCGAACAACTGCTGAGTCGACATTCCAAGGGTCTCGATGGTCGCCAGTCTTCCATCGGCGATCGGATCGCTGATTCGTTCTGGATGAAGCTGCTGTTCGATGTAGCGATTCAGTCCGATAGCCAGCACCCGATCAACGTCGCCGGGACGAGGTCCAAAGCCAAGACGATTGAGGACATGCAGCACCTGTTGCCGCGCGCTGAGCGCCGATGCCTCGGCTTCGACTGCCCCCGCTCGGGGAACGGAAGCAAAGCATGAGATCAGAATGAGACTCGTGGCGATCCAGGCGAGATGACGTTTCATGGTGTCCATTTCCTCAACTGGGGTTTGGACGGAAAAACGCAAGGGATCGTTTACGGGTCTTGTGTGGCACAGGCACTCTTGCCTGTGTGCTGCGGCGTCGAGCCGTGGCGTTCCTGTGGCAACGCACGGAGAGGTCGGCCTCGACGGCCGACACACAGGCAAGAGTGCCTGTGCCACACAAGACCCCGGCCGCAGGCCGCGGTCGCTCCGTTACTTCGCGCGAATGGCGTCGCAACCCATGTACGAGCGCAGCGCTTCAGGGATGACCACCGACCCATCGGCCTGCTGATAGTTCTCCAGCAGCGCCACCATGGTCCGCCCGACCGCAAGACCCGATCCATTCAACGTGTGCACGAACTCGACTTTACGATTCTCACGGCGAAACCGGATGTTGGCCCGGCGCGCCTGAAAATCGGTGAAGTTGGTGCAGGAGGAGATCTCGCGAAACGTGTTCTGTCCCGGAAGCCAGACCTCGATGTCATACGTCTTTGCCGATCCAAAGCCCATGTCGCCAGTCGACAGCGTGAGCACGCGGTAATGAAGTCCGAGCCGCTGCAGGACTTTCTCGGCGTCATTGGTCAATCTCTCCAGTTCCTCCCACGAGCGTTCCGGCGAAGAGAACTTCACCAGCTCGACCTTGTCGAACTGATGCTGGCGAATGAGGCCTCGCGTGTCTTTCCCATACGACCCGGCCTCGCTCCGAAAACAGGGCGTGTATGCACAGTACGAACGCGTCAGATCACCCGCATCCAGAATCTCATCGCGATGCAGATTCGTAACCGGCACCTCGGCGGTCGGAATCAGATAGAGCTCTTTCTCCCCTTGAAGCTTGAACAGATCCTGCTCGAATTTGGGAAGCTGACCGGTTCCCCGTAGCGAGTCGGCGTTGACCATGAAAGGCGGCAGGACCTCGGTGTAACCGTGCTCGCCGGTGTGCAGGTCGAGCATGAACGCCGTGAGTGCCCGCTCCAGTCGCGCCCCGGCTCCGAAAAGCACGGAGAAGCGCGCGCCGGTGATCTTGGACGCTCGCTCGAAATCGAGAATGCCGAGCATCTCACCCAGCTCCCAGTGCGGACGCGCCGGAAAGTCCAGCTCCGGCGCCGCTCCAAGGACGCGCTCGACTTGATTCGCCGATTCATCCGCTCCCACCGGAACCGAAGAATCGGGGACGTTCGGGAAGGTCATTTCCAGGGCGTGCAGTTGCTCTTCCGTCTCCACCAGACGCAGATCGAGACTCTTGATCTCCTCGCCCACGTGCTTCATCGCTTCGATCTGCCTCGACGCGTCCCCCTTCGCCTTCTTGAGCTGAGCGATCTCCTCGGAGGCCTTGTTCCGCTGGCTCTTCAGTCCTTCGACCCGGTGGATCGTCTCTCGCCGCTCCGTGTCGAGACGGAGAAAGGTCTCCAGATCGACACTCGTGTTCCGGTTCTTCAGCGCCGTCCCATATTCGTCGGCATGTTCACGTAAAAACTCTCTCGACAACATGGCGCGGGATCATAGCAAGAGGCGGGGGTCAGCTGTTAGTCACGCCTTCTGTCGCGGCCGGTACGGGCGCCCGCGTCGTCGCCGCGCCGGAGGGCTTTTTGATCAACGCGATTTGGAGGGCCTTCCACCGCCAGCAGGCCGCTTCATCCGTCCAATGAACATTCACTGAGGCAAGCCGTACTTCTCGCGGACTTTACGGACATCCGTGGTTCGACCTGCTCTGCTGTCGGCCACTCCGCGTTCGATCGCTTGCCGAACGTAGATCTCATGCATGACGTCGTCCCAGGTGCTGTTCTCGGGGAGCGCGGCGATGAGGCGTTGCGCCTCTTCCTTCACGTTGACATTCATGTCCTTATTTTATCCCATCGCGACGAAGCAGGCTGTCTAACCTGTCCACGGTTCAATGGCTGCGGTCTGACGGGCGCATGTCTGTCCTGCTCGCCTGGTTCCCTCGCCTCTTGTTCGCGGAGCTCCTCAGTCGATCCACAGCGCCGCGAGCTCGAGCTCGAGGGCCTCAAACGGCTCGGCGCGGACCAGGTCGTTTCCACCTCCCGCCATGAGGAGGGTCCAGGCCTCGGCGGTGAGGTGGTAGACCTCCAGGATCCTCGCCAGCGGATCGATGAGCCATAGATGGGGCACGCCATGGCGAGCATAAGCCGGCATCTTTCGCACGCGATCGAGTCGCGCCGTCGACGGGGAGACGACCTCGCAGACCCAGTCCGGGCGAAGCTCGAATGCAGCCACGTTGAGCATCCGCGGCATCTGTTCATGTCGCCAGCCGGCGAGGTCGGGAACCAGAACATCGCCACCGAGGTGCAGATCCGGCTCGTCGAGAATCCACCATCCGCCGGGACCTCCCCGGCCACGATCGAAGGGACCGATCAACTCGCCGCCGAGAAGACTGCTGGTGCGCGCATGGGGCGAAGCCGGCCGAGGTGAGGCGAACAACTCACCGCCGACGATCTCGCCGACGAGGTTGTCGGGAAGCTTCAGCAGATCGTCATATGCTGCTTCCTTGATGGAATCGGACATCACTCCGATGATACCTCGGTAGGTGCTCCGCGTCCCCGGCATCCCCGCTTCGTTCCTCGTGGCGCGGCCGCCCTTGTCCCCCTTCGTTTGGCGCCTCTCTTCCTTCTTCGCAACGAGTCTGCTCGGCGCCCTTTTTCACGGGAAAGGGGCGGCCGAGGGCGGCCGCGCCACACGGAGGTTCGAGACGGAGAACGTCTTCAGTGCACGAACTTCCGGCGATTCCGAATGTAGTCCGCGAGGATGTACTCGCCCAGCCGGTCGGGCGAGGAGTAGAAGGCGCGACCGCGATTGATGCGCGAGAGCTGGTCGACGAAGTTCACAAGCGTCTCGTCAGTCGCCAGCATGAAGGTCGTGATGGGAATGTGCAGTCGCCGGCACTTCTCCGCTTCCTCGAGAGTCCGATTGACGATCTTGATGTCGAGACCGAAGGAGTTCGTATAGAGCCGACCATTTTCCCGCAGTGCTGAGGGCTTGCCGTCGGTGATCATGAAGATCTGCTTGTTGGCGTGCTTGCGGCGGCGAAGGATCGCCTGGGCCAGTTCCAGGCCGGCTTTCGTGTTCGTATGAAAGGGGCCGACCTTCACATACGGAATCTCAGAGATCGGAACTTCGGTAGCATCATCCCCGAAGAGCACGACGTCGATCGAATCCTTCGGGTACTTCGTGAGAATCAGCTCGGTCAGAGCCAGGGCCACCTTCTTTGCCGGCGTGATGCGATCCTCGCCGTAAAGAATCATGGAATGCGAGATGTCGATCATCACCACGGTCGCGCAGCTGCTGTTGTGCTCTGTCTCGAAGACCTCGAAATCCTCTTCGGTAATGACAATGTTGTCGGGACTGCTGGTCTTCAAGGCGTTCTGAAGAGTGCGAATGCCGTCGATGGTCATCGGGTCGTCGCCGAAGTGATATGGCCGCGTTTCCGTCAATCGCTCACTCCCCTGCCCCGCCATGTTGACGGAGTGATAACCAGCAGCTGACTTCTGGAGACCACCGAAGATCTGGTCCAGCGCATCACGCCGAATCTGACGCTCACCGCCTGAAGCAAGCACGACGTTGCCGTTGCCATCCTGTCCGAGGATGTTCTGCTCCAGGAGCCTGGCGAAGAAGGCCTCCAGATCGACGGCCGGATCGATATAACCCTGCTCCTGAAGAGCCCGCATCCAGCTCATGGCCTCTTCGGCATCTCCGCCCGTTTGAAGAAGGAGATGATTGAAGAGCTGACGCAGCCCGAGCTCGTTGAGAAGCTGCTGGATGAGAGCCGGGTCGAGGTAACCGTAGCGATAGCGCATGGGGATCAGATGTCAGATGTCAGATGGTGCTGGATCACTGATGTGTCATCCCGAACCGCAGCGAGGGATCTGGGCGGGGGCCCTTCCATCGTGGTGCTCGCGAACATTTTCGATTGCCAAGGGCCTAAGGCCCCCGCCCAGATCCCTCGCTGCGGCTCGGGATGACACCCACTCAGTTTCTTTTCTCAGTGGCAGCGACCACGCTGTCCCCGGCTCGGGATGACACCTCTTCATTTTCCCTCATCCTTTATCGAGCTTCTGCAGCCATTTAGCGATGCTGGGGTTGTTGGGAAGACGTTCCTTCGCTTCCTCGAGCTGCCGGCGAGCGTCGTCCAATCTTTCCAGAACGAGAAGAATCTGCACTCTCATTTCCACGAGCTGCTGATACAACGCCAGGTCGACCATTTTCTGTCCGGCCTGCAGCGTGAGAGCGCGATCGACGAACTTGAGCGCCGTCTCGGGCTTGGACTCATTGAGGGCGTCGGCGGCGAAACGGTGCAGCATCCGCGGCGAATCGCCGAGGTAGGATTTGGCCTCCACGAACTGCAGCAGCGCCTCGCGAACGATGCTGGGACCGTCGTCAAACCAGCCATCGCGCACGAGGCGATCGAGCTGCTTGGAGAGGTCGGCCGGGATATCAACAGACAGGGTCGTCATCACTTTACCGTTCTCAGGATATTGAATTTCAGCAGTTCCGAGAAGGTGATCGTCGAATCGAGGTCTTCGCGTGATAGCCGCAGCGACTGATGCAGCGCCTCCAGGACGAGCTCCATGGCGAAGGCGAGCTCTTCATCCCCACCGATGACAGTGAAGTACTTCCGCGCCACTTCGGCCAGCGTCGGTACGCGATTCAGCTCCGCAAAGTACTCCCTGAAAGCCTGTTCATCGGACACCGTAATCTTGTTGCCATCCAGAAACCAGCGAACGATTACGTCGTAATCGGCCGTTCCCTGTACTCTCGGCTCCTCCGGCTTCACCGGCTTCTTCGTCTTCCGGCTTCCCGGCATTTCGTCGTAGTCGACTTCGCCATAGCCGCGGGATCGCTCCCGGTCGACAGTCGCACTGCGGCCAGCGCGCTCGATGGCCGGGAACTTCCGTTCGAAGAGCTTCATCACGGCCGTGCCGATCAGCTTTTTTGCGACGACCTCGGCACCCTGCTGCTCCCCCTCGTAAACCATCTCGACCTTACCGGTGATGGCCGGAAGAATCATGGCCAGATCCGATAGGCGCGGAAACACCTTCCTGTCGCCAGTCGACACACCGCGCCGCTCGAGATTCGAGTGCAGGATCTCCATCGCCGAGATCGGCATCCGGGCCGAGACGCCGCTGGACTGATCGACGAGATCTGACTCCCGGGCGACGAAGGCGACCTCTTCGACCAGGTCGCAAACATAATCGGGGATCATGACCGTGACCTGATCGAGCGGCCGGTTGGTCCACGCTTCCTGTTTCGTGATCTCTCGCGCGATGGCCACGTTGCGTGGATAGTGCGTAAGGATCTGCGAGTCGATGCGATCCTTCAGCGGCGTGATGATGTTGCCGCGACTCGTGTAGTCCTCGGGATTCGCAGTGAACACCAGCACGATGTCGAGCGGAATGCGAATCGGAAAACCACGAATCTGCAGATCGCGCTCTTCCAGGATATTCAGAAGCGCAACCTGAATTCTCGGTGCGAGGTCAGGCAACTCGTTGATCGCGAATATGCCGCGGTTGGTGCGCGGAATGATTCCGTAATGAATGACCTCTTCATCGGAGTAGGTCAGTCTTTCATTGGCAGCCTTGATGGGGTCGATGTCTCCGATGAGATCGGCCACGGTCACATCCGGCGTGGCCAGCTTCTCGCGGTATCGCTCCTCGCGCCGGATCCAGTGCACTGGGAGATCCTCACCCCGATCGCGAGAAAGATTCCGGCAGTGTTTGCAGGAGGGCTCGAAGGGAGAGTCGTTGATCGTACAGCCCTCGATGGCCGGAATCTGCTCATCCAGCAGCTGGGTGAGCGACCGCAGGATTCGGGTTTTGGCCTGGCCGCGAAGACCGAGCAGAATCATGTCGTGCCGCGAGAGGATGGCGTTGTGAATGGCCGGCACCACGGTCCGTTCGTAACCGAACACCCCGGGAAATGTCGTTTCGCCCGCGGCGATCTTCAGGAGAAGATTCTCGCGCATTTCGTCCTTGATGGAGCGAAGGTGATAGCCGCTGGATTTCAGCTGCCCAAGCGTGGCAGGTAGAGAAGTCATCAGTCCCCTTCCGGTTCTGTGGGTGGTTTGGGAGGTACCGGGTCGCGGTTGAATTCATTCATGGCCCGACCGAGGTCGCCTCTTGCAAAAAGGACAAGCGCTTCAACCGCTCTGTCGATTCCCTTCCGAACTACTTCTTCCTCATCCGGCATGAAATCGTCGAGCACATACGTGGCCAGATCACGGGTCGATTCGTAATCGGTCCCCTTGATTCCGAACCGTAATCTCGGAAAATTCTCAGTGTCCAGAACCGACACGATGGAACGCATTCCATTGTGAGTTCCGGGCGAGCCGTTCTTACGAAGACGAAGCCGCCCCGCCGGCAGGTCGATATCGTCATACACGACGATCAGATTCTCGGTGGAGGTTAGGTGGCCGCGAACAAGTTTCTGCACGGCCACACCAGAAAGGTTCATGAAAGTGGTCGGTTTGGCAACCACGACCGTCCCGCCAGCGACTCTTCCCTTGCCGGTCACGGCGTCTCTTCCGTGCGTATCGAGATCGATACGAAACTTCGCTGCGAAGGCATCGGCCACGCGAAACCCGATGTTGTGTCGCGTCCCCTCGTAACGTCCCCCCGGGTTCCCCAAACCGACGATCAGCTTCATTGTCCTTTGCGATTCACGAGTGTACAGTACTGCTCCGCCGCGAGTCTGACTCGCTGACCGATCCATATGGCCGAGCGCATTCTGGTCATCGACGACAACATGAACGACGTGCAGCTCATGCGTCGTGTCCTGGAGCGAGCAGGCTACCAGACCTCTTACGCCAACTCGGCCGAAGACGGGCTGAGACTGATGGATGAGTCGACGCCCGACTGTATTGTCGTCGATTACCGCATGCCAGGTATGAACGGCTACGAGTTTTCGCGATCCGTAAAGAGCAACAGCGCTTACGAGAACATCCCCATCCTCATGCTCACCGGCGCCGATTCCGCCCAGAACCAGGTCGATGGCCTGGCGGCGGGAGCCGATGACTTCGTCACCAAGTCTTCCGATCTGGGCGTCATCGTGGCGCGCGTTCGCGCTCTATTACGAGTCAAGGCCTATCAGGACCGCATCGTCGAGCAGTCCGAGCAGTTGCGCCGGCTCTACGAAGAAGTGACAGAGAAATCAGACCGCATCATGGCCCTCAACCAGCGCTTCAATCGCGATCTGCAGTTCGCCCGGCGCGTGCAGGAAGCGCTGCTTCCCGAGCGCGAGTTCCGTACCATGGACGTCGAGGTCCGATCGGCCTACATACCGAGCGAGACCCTCTCGGGCGATTTCTACGATTACTTCATGCTCGACGATGTGCTGTACCTCTTCATGGGAGACGTCTCCGGCCACGGCCTGCCGGCGGCCATCCTCGTATCCATTCTGAAGAGCTACCTGCATTCGGAAGTGGATCCGACTTCGTCGCTAGCCGACTTCATGGCCCGCCTGAACAACTTCTTCTTCAGCGCCAGCCTGCCTTCGCAATATGCGACTGCTCAGCTTTTTCGCTTCAATGGGACCAGGAAGAAACTCGAGTTCTCGAACGCCGCCCACCCCGCCTTTCTCCTCTTGAAAAAGAACACAGGGATTGTCGACATGATCGAGTATCCGGGCCACCTCCTCGGAGCGATTCCCGACATGACCTTCGAGGAGAACGCCCTCGAGATCAGTGCCGGAGATCTGCTGTTCACCTACACCGACGGCCTCACCGACCGCCGCAGCGAGTCGGGTGAGTTTTACTCCCTGGACCGTATCGCAGCCATTCTGAAGACGCGAGGGGGCGAGAGCCTCGACAACGTCTACGACCATGTCTACAGAGACGCGACGTCGTTTACGGCCACGGAAGAATACAAGGACGACATAGCCTTCATCCTGACGCGCTTCAAGTAGGGGCGTCTGAGATTACGAGCAATGCGAGCCGCATAGCGGCGGAATCTCGTAAGCCCACGGCGTGAGCCGTGGGTTTTGACGCACCCAGTTTTATGTCCAGCCCCGTAGGGGCGACACATAGCTCGCCGACCACGGTCGACATCGTGCCCGCGACCGATGCCGCCCCTGCCGGGGCTCGAAATATCCGACGCTGATCACATTCCCACGGCTTACGCCGTGGGCTAACGAGATGCCGCCGCTACGCGGCTTCGTGAAATGCGGGCTACGACACTTTCCGCAGCAGCTCTGCGACCTGATCGCGTTTGTCGTACTTCACTTCGGACGAGACGATCTTCTCGAGGAACGGACGGGCCTCCTGCGGCTTGTTCTGACGCAGATGAGTCCTGGCAAGCCAGAACCAGGTGTCTACGAGGTACTCGTTCTCGCTGCACTTGTGCGTGTCAATAGCCTGACCAAATGCTGCAGCCGCCTCCGGGAAGCGCTGCGCCGCGTAGTGAATCTTCCCGAGTCGGGCCAGGGCATCGAAGTGGTCGTAAGAGTCGGCCTCGACATAGGCAACGACCTTCTCGTAGTACTCCCTCGCTTTCTCCATGTTCTTTCGCTCGTACTGGATCAGCCCGCAGAACAAGAGCGCATTCCGATAGAAATACGAGTTGAAGAAGGGCTGCTCCGGCTGGAACAGCCGCAGCGATTCTTCGAACAGGGCCAGTGCCTCATCTCGTTCGTTCAGCGCATAGGAATTCAGCGCCTTGAACGCCAGGGCCTGGGCGGTCACGTTTCCATGATGGGAGTAACGGATCGACTCATCGTGAAACTGCCGCGCCGTCTGGTAATCCTGCTCTTCGTGCGAAAGATTGCCGAGGATGACGTACGACTTGAACTTGATGTCGTTGGCCTCGTCGGATTCCTCGGACTGACAGGCGGCCTGAAATCCACTGCGCGCCCCACCGAGATCGCCGGCAAACAACGCCAGGATGGCGCGGTAGTAAATCAACTCGAGGCTGGTCATGAGGCCAGCTCGAGTCGCTCCCAGCTGATCGAGGAGCTTCGTTACCGCCGCCGCCAGCGCCCGTGTATCCGAGGTAGGGTCGACGGAGAAGTTCTGTACGTTGACCAGCCGGTTCTCGAGGAGGCGGACCAGTTCGAACATGACCTGTATGCGATCCTTCTCTTCCTTCGATTCCCTGAAGAGCGCCAGAAGGCTTCGCTGCAGTTTGTCGTAGCCGCGCTCGAGATCGACGCGTTTTCGGTCTGATAAGTCCGCTGAGCTCTGCGAGTCCTTCTCGAGGCTGCTACGCTCTTCGAGGAGTTGTTTCAGGCGCGCGCTCAATTCTGTGTTCTGCTCCATCTTCCCCATCCCACTCCAGATTTACAGCACCACAACTTCCGATTGCAACAATCGGGTACCAGACGGCATTTCTCCCAAGGTTTCGTCACCAGACATGGCTGCTTCAACGCCTCGTCCACTTTCTCCGCGGCTCGACCACCTCACCCCCCGCTTCCCGCAACAGAAATTCGATCTGGCGCCGGTCCTCGTCAATGGACTTCACCTCGACGACGACCTGATCACCGAGCCGGAACTCACGAGCTGTCGACGACCCTCGCAGACGGTGTTCCTTTTCGGCAAAACTCCAGAAGTCTCCACCGATCGATGCGATCGGCACGAGCCCCTGAACGAAAAAATCATTCAGTTCCACAAACAGTCCGAAGGCCATTACCCCGGTGACCGTGCCAGTGTATTGATCACCGATCTTGTCCCGCATGAAGATGACCTTCTTCCACTCGATCACTTCCCGCTCGGCGTCTTCAGCACGCTTTTCGCGCTCGCTCGATTGTGCCGCCATGAAAGGCATCTGTGAGCTCACCTGCCCGTAACGGTCGCCATACAATGTCCCTGAGGCGATGAGCTCACCGAGCCGCCGGTGCACGATGAGATCGGGGTATCTGCGGATCGGTGAGGTGAAATGACAGTAGTACTGCAGAGCCAGCGCGAAGTGCCCGCTGCACTCTTCCGAGTAAAGGGCCCGCTTCATTGATCTGAGAATGAGCTCCGTCAGAAAACGCTCTTCGGGGGTTCCCGCAACCTGCTTCAGTACCTTCTGGAGCTCACCCGGCCGGATCTGCTCGGCATCACCGCGCATGCGGTGGTTGAACTCCACCAGGATCGCTTTCAAATCTTCAATTCTTTGCGGATCGGGAGGTTGGTGAACACGATAGACCGCCGGTTGCTGCGCGAAGAGAAGATGCTCGGCCACCACTTCGTTCGCCGCCAGCATGAACTCCTCGATCAGACGGTGGGCGACGTTTCGCTGACTCGGTAGAATCGACTCGATCTCTCCGGCGTCGGTGAGGAGTACCTCTCCTGCCGGAAGGTCGAAGTCGATCGACCCTCGCCCCTCGCGTCGTTTCCTCAACACCTCATACAGCTCGTGCATTCGCTGGAAATCATCCAGAAGATATGCGTATCTCTCTTTCAACTCCGGAGTCGGGGCCTCGAGAAGCGCGTGCACATTCGTATAGGTCATCCGTTCTTTCGTTCGGATGACGGATCGAAAGAACTTCTTGTCGACGAATCGTCCTTTCGGATCGATCTCCATTTGCGCCGAGAAGGTCAATCGATCGACTCGAGGGTTGAGCGAGCAGATGCCGTTGGACAGGCGCTCCGGAAGCATCGGCACGGCACGGCCAGGAAAGTACACCGAGGTGCCCCGATCGAAAGCCTCGCGATCGAGGATTCCGCCTTCCTTCACGTAGTACGAAACATCGGCGATATGCACACCGAGTTGGAAGTTCCCGTTCGGCAACCGGGCAACCTCGATGGCGTCGTCGAAGTCCTTCGCTGTCTCACCATCGATCGTAACGATGTTGCGCTCCCGCAGATCGACCCGCGAGGCAACTTCGGAGGGCTCGATTTCCTGGGGGGTGTTCTCTGCTTCGTCGAGCACTTCCTGCGGGAAGCGATGGGCAAGCTGGTACTTCCGGATGACGACCTCGATATCGACTCCGGGCTCGCCGATTTTTCCGAGAATTTCGACTACCCGTCCTGACGGGTTCGAGCTCTTGTCTCCATACCGCTCAATCTCGACGTTGACCATCTGCCCGTCGAGGGCACCCATGGTTTCGTCGGCGTCGATCTCGATGTCCGCGTCCAGCCGGAAATCGAACGGACGGACAAAGGGAAACTCTTCGTCAGCATGGAAACGCCCGACTACGAGTCGATGCTCGCGCCGGAGAACCTTCACGATCTCGCCGGCCGTCCTGTCCTTATGGGAAGCCCGGCGGCTTTGCGGAGAAGCATTCTTCTCCACCCTCGCCAGGACGACGTCGCCATTCATGGCTCCCTTCATGGAGCGGCGATCGATGTAGAGGTCCGGCTCGTCGCCCCGTTGCGGCACAAACCCGAAGCCGTCGGGATGGACGCGGATCTTTCCGGCTACGAAGGGGGTGAGCTCGATCAGCGAGTAGCGCTTGGATCGAATGGCTACGATCAGGCCGTCACGCTCCATCTCTTCGGTCTCACGTCTCACCTCGTCGAGAGTCAGATCCAGATCGGGATGTAGAACCCGGAGCCTTTCGTGGATGTCTTGAATGGGAAGAACGCGACTCCCCTTCTCGGCGAGAAGCGAGGCGATGCGGCTTCGGAGAGCTGTGGTCTGATCGATTGACGTCACGGGTGTGATACCGGATGCAATTGCCGTACAGATCGGCTAAGAACCGGAAGATTTCCCCGGACGACGGTGCGGAGCGGCTGTTTTTTTTGCCGGCTTGCTTCGCCGGCGGGGGCGAAGAGTAGCCACGTAACCATTGAGCATCGTCTGAGAGCGAAGTTTGTTGTGCAGGGTATTCCGATGAACGCCGAGGACCATGGAAGCTTTGGTGATATTGCCCCGATTCTCGGTCATGGCAGCGACGATGTACTTGGCCTCGAAGGCCTCGACGGCCTGTTCCAGAGTGATTCCGTTGCTGATGAGCTCTCGGATGATTTGGTTCAATCGATCGTCAATGGTTGTCTGCATTACTACCTCGGGTCGCGTGGGGAGGCGTCATTCTACTACGCACTTTCCGGACGAAAGCAAATCTTCCGCGTCTGAAAATTACGCGATCTGATGTTGACTTTCGGGAGCGACTTCCTGCAGTGCGTGAGAAGAAATCATCGACCATTTCCCGGTCAGTAAGATCCACATGATCACACCAGAAAGTGACAGAGCTGCTCCGGCAAAGAGTGTCACGGGCCGGTACTTCCAGAGCACCCGATGAGATCCCGGAGCGACGACGATTCCACGAAAGAGTCCGTTGACGATCACCGCCTTTTGCTCCTGCCCATCTACTTCCGCCCGCCAGCCTTCGGCGAAGAGTTGATTGAGAATCACCAGGCACGAGGTGTCGGTTTCGACCTTCATACCCGCGGTTGTTCCGTCCAGCCGGGTAATGACGCCATGTGCATGGAAAGGACCATCGGGAGGAACAGTCATGGCGGCGTCCCCCGATACCAGTATGCTCTTCCGGACATCGAAGCTGCCGGAGATCAGTCGCGAATATGCCTCTTCATCGCTGGGAACCTTCACGAGGTTCGTGGAGAACTGCAACATCGGAAGCGATCCCCGATTGAGATAGAGCGAGACGCCTGGCTGGCCCGTCAGCCTCGTATATCCCGCCGCAGACAGATCGCGTTGCGCGAAGACATATCCGACCGAAAGCCAGTCGAGGATGTCGAGACGAGGATGTCTCAACGCCAGGTCATGTAATTCCAGATACCGACTCGGCACTACCGGCGCAGCAGTGCCGGCGTCGAAGACCCTCTGGAAGAGATTTGTGTAGCCGCTCATCCAGGCGCGTCGATCGATGATCCCCGGTCCGGCCGGAAGCAGTCGAGCGACTTTGCGTTGCGACGAGATCACTGCCTCGAAACCGGTCGAAGGAGAAAAGGGAACCGACTCCAGCATACCGTGGGCTGCGAACAGTCCCAGAAGGAGTGTCGTCACGACCGCCGCCGATTTGAAGGCTACCGAGGTGAGCCAGTCGACTCTTAGCAGCACGATTGCCAGGGTGACGACACAGAGAACCAGGGCTTCTGTAAGACGAAAAGAGGATGTCCAGGGGTCTTCCGATCGGAATCGCCCCAGCGCTGCCACCACGATGATTGAGCCCGACACGAGCGCCAGGCTTCGCTCCACGAAAGTAAGCGAAGCCGCTGCTCGAGCGCCGATTACCGCCATTGCCACAAACGCAAAGGCAGCGATCGGCAGAAGCTTGGCCGGGTAGCGATTGAGGTCCATCCCGATCAGGTGCGTGAAAGTGCCGATTGTCTCGACCTTCCCTGCCGCCGCGAGGAGCGTACTGATTACACAAAGACTCAGCCAGCCACCTCCTGCGGCTTTGCGCCGCAAAGTCGCAACTGTGCCGAGGCACGCCAGAAGAATGGCCAGGGAGCCGAGGTAAATGCTGGGGATGAAGTGCTGCGACGGTGTGAGCAGTTCCAGGTAATTGGAACGCGACCCGGGGTTCACCGCTGCGGCGAGCAGTTCTCCAGGACTGATGGACTCCCGAAAAGCAGATGCGCGATACACCCTGGAGAGTCGCTCACTCTCCTTGATCATTTCCAGAAAAGGCAGCAGCTGAACGGAGATGAGAAGCAATGCCGTAGTGAGAGCAGCCAGTGCTCTGCTGAAGACCTCACGAAAAGTCAGTATCAGAAAAGACAGCCAGGCCACGGCTGCAAGGAATGGCTCGCCCGCCAGAAAGATCAGACTGAGACAAGCAACCGACATCGACCATGATGCCTTTCGCCCCTCCTTCAGCCGCATCGCCGAATCGATGACCAGGGGAAACCAGGCCACCGATCCGAACACGTTCTGAACATCGAGTAATGACAGGATGGGGCCGCACGACATCACCAGCGTGGCTCCCAGAAGGGCGGTTCCAGGATCGGAGTGCCAGCGAAAAACTCGAAACGCGCCGGCGCCGAGAAGGAATAGATGCAGCGCCAGATAGAGAATGTAGGCCGTGGCAAAAGGAATGATCAGGAAAATCCAGCTCGGCGGGTAGAAGAGTCCCGTTTGCGGATTCGCCATCCACCGCTCGCCGGAGCCGCTGTAGGGATTCCACAGCGGGAGATGACCGGCTCTCAACTCCACGGACGTGTAGTAGCGGAGCGGAACGAAATAATCGGAGTGATCGCGAAACCGGAAGACCTCTCCCCGGAACAGAGGCTGCAGAAAGGGAGTGAGCGCGAGGAAGGCCAGAAGCAGGTAGCAGCGCCCCGCGCGGCCGTTCATCGGTCTGCAGCCGCGCAGAAGTCGGTGACGATTTTCCGAGTCAGGCGAACACCTTGATCGAAGAAACGCGCGCGTATCCTCTCGTCCACTCCATGTACCGAGTCGGCATCGTAGTAGTTGACCTTGAATGGCGAGAACCCGTACGCGATCACTCCACGTTGCCGGAAGTAACGGTTGTCGGAGGTCCCCGCAGAGACGATCGGTCCAACCAGGGAGCCGGGGTCGGAAGCGTGCATTCTGTTCTGCAGCACCTTATACAAAGGTGAATCCTTCGGTGATGGCGGTGCGGGATCGGATCGCAGAAGAATGTCTAGCTCTGAATGCGGCGCCAGTCGCTTTCTGATCTCTGCGATCGTCCCATCTACCGAGGTGTCGGGGAGAAGCCGGAAATCCAGAGAAGCCCAGGCAGTGGAAGGAAGGCTGTTGGCTGAATCGCCACCATGAATTTCGGTCACGGCGACCGTGTCGCGAAGCAAGCTCCGGTACGACGCAGACAGGACTGACTCGAAACGGGGCGACTGCAGCGAGGCATCGATGTTGGCGAGCAGTCTTCCCTTCTCTCCAGGCTTAGCCGGGGCCAATGCAGCGAAGTACTGACGCACGCTCGGGGTGACACGGTAGGGACGCGGAATCTCCATCACTTGTCGGATCGACAGCAGCAGGTTTCCAATGGCACCCCCATCATCGGGTGGAAGAGCGCTGTGCCCGGCCATTCCCCGAGTGGAGATCTTCACCCATAGCGGCACCTTCTCGTCGATCTGGATGCCAAAGAAGGAAACGCGATCGACGATGGTCTCATTCGCGCCTCCCTCATTCAGAACGAATCCGACATTCTCGAACAGCGCCGGATTGTCCTTTAGTAATGCCTTGATCCCCGCCTCTCCTCCCCGCTCCTCGTCACCGCAGGCGAGAAAGATCACATCTCGACTCAAGGCGACTCTTCGCCTCTTCAAATCGAGCACAGCCATGAGCTCGGCGATACCAAGGGACTTGATGTCGAGTGCCCCTCGCCCCCAGATATATCCCGCCGACCTCTGCCCTGAAAAGGGCGCAACGCTCCAGGTCGCCGCATTGGCGGGGACCACATCTATGTGATGAAGAAGAAGAAGCGCCGGCGCGGTCGATCCCGATTTCAGCCTTGCATATACGCCTTGCCGGCGAGGATCGGAGCCGACGAGAACAGCCTCAATTCCTTCCTTTCCGAGCGTGCGCTGCAGAAAACGGGCTCCTTCAGCCTCGTTACCAGGCGGATTGGTGGTGTCGATCCGAAGGTACTGAACCAGTAAATCCTGCGCTTCAATCTCCGGCGCCTGTTCGGAAACGGCAGATGCCCGCCGGCAGAACGAGCTCGGAAGCAGGAGGCATGCGGCAAGTACAACCGCCATCTGCGAGAGTCGGGAGCGCATGGCCAAAGCAGTATAGCGAACGAGGTTTACTCCCTCCCTGTTTGTCGTCTGGACCGGTGGACTCTCCGACGCCTCAGGTGCCGCTGGCCTGCACTCCATCGGGAAAGGTGATGAAACCACCGTTTGAGTAGACGATATCGCAATTGAAGTTATGGAAGGGGCCCAAAGTGTAGTCCGTGCCCTCCCCGATCCTGTTTCCACCCAGAGATCGAATCCCGTAGCTCGCTTCTTCGGCTGTGAACTGCAAAGGCGAGTTCCAACCATCGAACTCAGGAACGTTGCGCATATAGGTCGGGAAGAGCTCGTCGTGGAGATTGGTGTAGGCCAGTGTCGTCGATGGCCAGCTGAATAGGATGCCGGCCGCGGTGTAGGTATTCACTTCTACGTGTCGCGTCTCGAGAGCCGAGGCGATGTCCCGCATGTCGGCCATGGTTCTTTTCTGCTTGGCTCTCTGCATGGCGTTGAGCATATTTGGAATTGCGATGGCGGCCAGAAGTCCGATGATGGCCACGACGATCAGCAGCTCAATGAGCGTAAATCCCTGTTCTCTTCTCATCACCTTTTGCCTCCGCCAGTAACAAGGGGCGCCAGAGGCGCCCCTTGTTCCATTCCGAATTTCAGGCAGCGCGGATTTTAGGTTCCGCTGGCCTGGGTTCCCTCGGGGTAGGTGATGAACGAGCCCATCGAGTAAACGATGTCGCATTCGAAAACCCCACGCTTCCCAGGGATGTAGACGCCGCCGTCAGACTGGGCAGTGTCCTTGCCGAGGGAGCGCATTGCGTATTCCTGAGCCTTGCCGACGGGAGTGCAGTAGTCGACGGCGAAGTCATAGGGGCGACCCCAACCGTCGTTCTGCGGGAGACTGCGGATGTACGTCGGTGAAACCTCTGCCTGCAGTGACGCGAAGGTAAAGTTACAGAACTTCGTCAAGTCCAGGGTGCCGGCCGTTGCGGTGCCAGCGGCGGCGTAGGCATTGTTGTCCGTCGCATACGCCTCCCAGGACGTGGCGATGGAGCGCATGTCAGCCATAGTGCGCTTCTGCTTGGAACGCTGCATAGCGGTAAGAAGGTTTGGAATTGCGATCGCCGCCAAAATACCGATGATGGCCACGACGATGAGCAACTCGATCAAAGTGAAACCCTTTTGCTTGCGCGAAACACGAATCATACTTCCTCCTGTTGTTGTCTTGAACCGATGTACCCTCTAAGTCAAGTTTCATACCAAGAAGGCGATTTCAAAAACCGCTGTAAACAATACACTTAGTGGCGAACGCTACCAAGAGAAAATCCCTCGCTGCTAATCTGGGTCAGCGGCTTGTGACAAATTTCGTCAAGGTCGTATCCGATTTTCCGGCGCAATACGAATCGATCAACATGTTGGTTGCGCGGACCCCTTCGACAAACCAGTCGATTCGAACTCCCTCGTTATTACTGTGTATCCCCTCGGTCTGAAACAGGGTCACGGGAAAGGGCCACAAGCCGTAAGCGCGAATGTTCACGCGGCGCAGGAACCGCGAGTCGTTCGTAGAGTACTGAAGGAGTTGTGGTCCGACATCGGAGTCGGCCCCATACGTCCTCTTCATGGCCGCTTGAATCAGCCGACAGAAACTCGTGTCCCACGGAGTGAGCGGAACAGGCCGCTCTACGGAGGTGAGCTTCAGCTCGACTCCCTCGGGCAGACGCCGCTGCAATTCATCTCGCCATGGATCGGGCTCCTGATCGAAGAGGTTGGCAAGATGGATCGCCGCTTCATAGTGATCTCCGACGGCTTCGATGTGTTCGACCCACACGTCGTTCTGCGCGAGGGCCCGAAAGGACTGGTGGAGTCGCCAGAAATCGCCCTCGGCAACCGTTTTGTTTACATCCAGCAGGAACTCGCGATTCTGGATTCGATGAGGAGCGATTCGCTTCATGAAGTAGGCGACTTCAGGCAGGATCCGGACTGCGTCCTCCGGAGCCTGAAGCGGCTCCAGTTCGATTCTCGCCCTTTCCAGTGCGCCTCTGTCCTTCGAGATCAGCTTGCCTGCACAGGCCAGTTTCGAACCGACCTCGACACCAATATATGTGACTTTGTCGGCAGCCGTTTCCGTGATACCGCCTTCGTTGAGAGCGAACTCGATCCCTTTGAAGATATCCGGCCGATGTTCCAGTAACCAGGCCGTTCCGAGCTTTCCTCCCGCCTCTTCATCGGCCACTGCCAGGAAAACCAGATCGTGCTCGGGCTGGCGCTTCGACCGGGCAACACGCATGAACGCGACAAGCTCGCAGATACCAATGCCTTTCATGTCGAGAGTGCCGCGCCCCCACATCATGTTCATGGCGATCTCTCCACGGAATGGCGGGCGTTTCCACTCCTGCGGCCGGACCGGAACGACATCGATGTGATGTAAGAGAAGTAGACCACCACCATCCGAGCGCCCCCGAATCCGCGCATAGACGTTTGTCCGCGCCGGTGCCGACTCGATGAGCTCCGCGACGATCCCGCTCTCACTAAGCTGTTTCATGAGAAAAGCCGCGCCGGCCGCTTCCCTGCCGGGTGGGTTCGATGTATCGATTCTCACGTAATCCTGAAGCAGCTGAATCTCAGGGGTGATTGCAGTCTGATAAGGAATGTAAGTATGAGCAATCGGAATCTCTCGAATCCGATGATCGTAATAAAAACTCGCGGCAGCGAGTGCGATCGCTGCGGTGAGGATCACAACTGTGGGCCAGGTCAACCTGATCTTTTTCACGACAGTCTCCCGCTTCGCCGGACGTCCCTGGCGATGAGTCCAGAGGCGACCAGAAGACTGGCCATCGTGACCGCCATACAGGGCACGATCAGTGGATTACGGTAGAAAAGCTCCACCCGATATCTGCCACCGGGAACAATCAACGCCTGGTAGGCGAGATTAGCCGGCCAGACCGTGACCGGTTCTCCGTCGAGTCGCGCCTGCCAGTATTTGTGATTCGTTATGCTCATCCCGAAGCTAGAAGCTATTTTACACGCCACCAGTTTGCCACGCCCTGGAAGGGCGGCACATTGAGCCCTGTCCCGTATGCTAGTATCGATTCGCATGGTCGACCGTCCGCCTTCCACGGTGACGAAGCACGACCTGCCGGCCCTGCTGATCATCTTCGTCGTGGTCACCCTGGCCTTCTTTGACGTCCTCTTCATGGGGCGCGGATTTTACCTGCGAGACCTGACGTCCGTTTATTTTCCGATGAAGTCTTTGGTACGCGACGCGCTGCTCAGCGGCGAGCTCCCGTACTGGAACCGGGCCTACGGCGCCGGTCAGCCCATGGCTGCAAATCCTGAGTACGAAATTTTCTATCCGCCGCAGCTACTGATTCTGATCGGGCCGGTCGACTTCGGTTTCCGCCTGCACATTCTGTTTCATCTCTACCTGGCTGGGGCGACGATGTACCTGCTCCTCCGCTCTCTCTCGGCAACCCGCGCCGCCTCAATTTTCGGAGCGCTCTCATTCGTATTCGGGGGGCTGATACTTTCCACCATCTCCCTTCTCCCGCTGCTCTTTCCCATGGCGTGGATGCCGCTGCTGATCTGGTGCTCGCGACGGGCCTTTCACGCACCATCCGCCCCGACGATAGCAGCGGCCTCGATGACTCTAGGAATGATCGGTCTCGTGGGAGAGCCCGTGTCCTTCCTCATAAGTCTGCTCCTGCTCTTCGGAGTCGGCACCTACTACCTGGTGAAAGTACGGGGCGCCGGCTGGAAGGGAAGTCTGGCCACCACAGGGATCGTGGTCGCCGCTGCTCTCGCGATTGCCTCAGTGCAGATCGTTCCTGCGTGGGGGCATTTGAAAGACTCGGTCCGAAGCCGTGGAATCACGGACCAGACGGGCACTTTCTGGAGCCTCCCGCTGGCGCGACCTTTGGAGCTTTTCTTCCCTAATCTCTTCGGTGCTAACGATCCGCAGCACAGCGTTTTTCAGATGTCCCGAATCTATCCGGTGGAGGGTGTCCCTTATTTCTACAGCATCTATCCAGGACTCGTGGTCATCCTGCTCTTCGCCGCCGCCGTCTCTCTTCGAAAAAAAGGCTCCACGCTCTGCCTCCTGGCAACGTCGATCTCTTTACTGCTGGCTTTCGGTGCGCACACTCCGCTCTGGTCGATGAAGCGAGTGATCCCGGTGCTCTCTTCCCTGCGTTACAGCGAAAAGTTCGTCATGGTCCCGGCGCTGATCATTCCGATCCTGGCGGCGATGGCGTGGAGCGCGATCCTCGGTGGAGACGAGGCTCTTCGAAAGCGCGGTCTGGTCCTGGCGTGCGCATTCTCGCTCGTCAGCGGTTCGATTTTCCTGGCAACGCTTCGGCTTCCTGACGGAAAAGGCGCCGACTTTCTGAGGGCAGGATTTCTTGCAGCAGGCCTGGTACTCGTTCTCCTCATCGTGCCCTCGAGACCGAGAGTGGCGACCGGCCTCATGACCATTCTGCTGCTTGCCGATCTGCTCTCGTTGTCTCGATCCATCACGCCGACGTTTCCACGGGGCTTTTTCAACGAGATGCCACCGCTGGCGCGAGAGATCCGCAGCGATCGCTACAGGATTTTTCACGAAGCCGCCTGGTTCGAGAAGACACCGCTCGGCAGGCCCTACCTACTCGATCCCGTGGGACGGCACTGGATGTGGAGAAATGGAGTCTTTCCAATCACAGGCAACGGATGGGGAGTTCAGTCAGTGCTCGATCAGGACATCGACCAGACGCTGCTCCTCAATTCCACCGATTTTCTGAACACTGCGATCGCGCTGAGAAGGCAAAACGACGAGAGCGGCCTGGAAAAGCTGCTGTCAATGTCCAACGTGAAGTGGCGCGCTTACTACCGGCCCTTCGAGATGGTCGCTCGGGAATCCGGCGGTTCGATCGAAGACTCGGTCCCGGTCGTGTTCAGGCCGCGCGGCACGAATGAGCGATATTACTTTGCCGATCGAATTGTCACTTCCCGCAATCCGGAAGAAATGGTCGCAGCACTCCAGGTGGGTACCGCGAGGTCGGCCTTCGCCGATCTCCCAGCGAGGACTCCGGCCTCGGGCATTGTTCGTAAAATCACGGAACGTCCGAACTCAGCGGAGGTCCTCGTGGACGTGTCTCCAGGGACAGGCTTCCTCGTTGCCTCTGTGACGGCCCACCGATACTGGAGCGCTGCGATCGACGGGACACCTGTGCAGATTCACACTACGAATATGGCCTACCAGGGATTGGCCGTGAGTCAGGGGCGGCACCGAATTACGTTTCGCTACCGCAACCCGCTCATCGACATCTGCGGCGTAATCTCAGGCCTCTCTGTGCTCCTCGTTCTGAGCCTGATGGTCTTCTTTCCAGTGAGACTTGCAGGCCAGGAAGAGAAGAACTCCCAGTGAAAGCAATGAAAAGGACGAGGCAAAGGGAAGAAGACGGTTCCGGTACCGGAGCTCGATCGTGTGCTGTCCTGCTGGCACGACCAGGCCTTGAAAACCGATGTTGGCGCGAATGAGCCTGGCCGGAATGCCGTCGATCGTGGCCTGCCAGTACTTGTGCGCAGTAACGCTCGCCACGAGAAACGACGCCTGGTCGGCAGCGACGCGCAGTTCGGCTCGGCTGGACCACTCTTTCACCGACAGCACGCTTCCCGTTCCCGGCGCTGTGACCTGCTCCTCGACGAAGGCGACGCCTCGACTCCAATCGCGCTCGACGACCCGGCGACTGAAGTCCTCGACTCCGGAAATTGGAACGATCTGATCCGCGAAGTAGTAGCGGGGACTTTTTCTCTCTTCGATCAGTGCCATCGGCTGCACCAGCTCGGGTCGCCCGTGCACTCGGGCCACTTCCTCGTCGAAGTCGCGAAACTCCTCCCGCCATCGGGCGTTGGCCATGGCCATGAAGAGAGGTCGCCGCGCATCGCCGACGCGATCCTTCACGCGCCAGTAAGCATCGACGAGATCGGCGGTCGGGAGTAGTGCCGTCTTGTCATAGTCGCGATCGAGAACAGTTCTGATGCCCCAGTCCGCCGGCGAGTGCGGTATCAATCCATGCTGAACCGTCCAGTAACTACCATCCCCTGTCGACGAAAAGAGCCTGGCATTTCTGGAGAAGCCGTAATAGTCATACCAGTCGGCTTCCGGGAAAACACGATACTGCGCCCGATCCTCAGGGGCGATTAACTTCGCCAGGTCCGGCTCACGGAAAAATGACCGAGGCATGCGAGGACTTACTTCCCTCGAGGCGAAGGCCAGGTCGAGAAAGACGAAAGCCAGAAGAGGCGCCCACAACGGGCGGCTGCGCTTCCGGGATCCTGCGAAAATCAACGCCGCCAGAACGGCGACGCGAAGCAGCGAGATGATCCAGTCGAAACGAGCCACACCAATCCAATCGCGCGCCTGCCCCTCCGAGCTGATCTTCCAGCTGCTCACATACCACTGGGACCAGGTCTCTGAAAATGAAGCGACAGCAACGATCGCCGTCAAAGCCAGGAGGACCCAGATCACCCGCTGTACGGCAACCGCCACAGCTGCGTCCCCGCTGAGATACCGATCAAGCGCCTTGACGGCGAACAGGAGGATCGCGAACAGCCCCATCAAAGCGAACTTCTCGGGATAGCGCACGGCGGAGGCAACCTTCATCTCATAGAGCCAGCGAAATAAGGGAAGGTGATTGCCGAGAGCAAGCACGAAAGACACAAGAGAAACGAAAAGAGCCAGCGGCCAGCCTCGCGTACGCGTCGCTGCTCCCGCCGCCGCCAGAACGAAGGTGAGCAGCCCGAGATAGATCATGAAAAGAAACGGAACAGGCTTCGGTTGATACAGCGCTGCTCCCAGGTAACGGGGTGCGCCCGGCGAGAAGGGACGACCGAACATAGAGGGATAGATCAGTTCGAGTGGTCGAACCGCCGGCATACTCCAGGCGCTCGCCAGGCGGTAGTCGAAAGGACGCGCACGGACCGAATCCCGTGCATGATCGAGTGCCGGCAGAATCTGCACGGCTCCGGCGCCCAGCACGAGGAAGCCAAGCAGCGTAATCGCGCCGAGCTGCTTGAGCGCACCTTTCCCTTTCTTCTGTTGCCAGCCCTTGTAAAAAGCGTACGAGCCGATGAGAAACCACACCTGAAGGATCGTCGTAGGTTCCGGGGTAAGAAGCTGCAGCGCCAGCACGAGGCCAGCGGCCGCGAAATCTCGTCTTTTCCCTCCCTCCAGAAAGCGACGAACGAACAGAAACGCCAGCGGGGTCCAGGCGAAGATGAATAGGTAAGGGAGCAGATTGAGAAGCGACGCTGTGATGCCACCGAGGGCAAAAGTCAGCGAGCCGATGAGGGCTGTCTCCGAACGACACCGCCAGGATCGCAGGAACAGATACATCGACCCTGCGCCGATGAAGACATGCAACACGATGAGCAGCTGAAACGCGTAGACAAAATCGGGCAGTAGCAGCAGAGCATGAAGGGGATAGAAGACGGAATACTCCGGGTTCGCTGCCATCGGCTGCCCGCCCCCGAAGAAGGGGTTCCACGAGGGAAACTCCCCGGCTCGCACGATCTCGCGAAGAATCAACTTTGCCGGAAAGTAGTACCGGGTCAGATCGCGAAGGAAGAGAGTCTTGCCTAGAAAGAGAACATCGAAATACACCAGCCCGATCAGCGCTCCCAGGATTGCCAGAAACAGGAAGTCGCGCCGCGACCAGGTGTCTTCTGCAGGTACCGGCTCGCCCATGGAAAACTACGTTGCCTCACGGCGAAAGCCTCCGAAGGCGATTCCGCCGCTCAGCAGAAGAGCTCCGGTCAGGATGCTGAGCACGACCATCGGCGGAACGAGATCATTCCGGTAGCGCATCTTCACTACGTGTCGTCCCCGGGGGATCATCACCCCCTGGTAGCCGATGTTGGCGACGCGCAACGGTACAGGCCGTCCATCAAGAGTCGCCTTCCAGTACTTGTGCGTGGTAACGCTCATGACAAGAAAATTCGTATCCTCGGAACTGACCTTGATCGTGGCGCTGTTCGGGCCTTCCGTAACCTCGTCCACCGTCCCTTTTGAGGGAGCGAAGGGTGGAAAGCTGACGGCGGCCACGCGAAGGCTCCAGCGTCCTTTGCTCATGCGATTGACAAAATCATTCTGATCCCGCACCTGAACGAACTGATCGGCCAGGTAATACCTCGGCGTCACAGCGATCGGCAGGAAGGTGACCGGCATCGATTTCTTGAAATCGCCGTGGATGCGCTTTTTCTCCACCTCGAAGGGGCGATACACACCACGATACCCGACGTTCGACATCGACATGAAGAGCTCGGCCCATTGCGGCTGGCTCTTTGTGTCACGAACCCGCCACATGGCGTCGGTGAAGTCGACGGTCGATAGAAGGGCCGTCTTGTCGTAGTCGCGTTCCAGCACAGTCTGAAATCCCCAGCTCGCCGTTGTCATCGGAAACAGACCATTGCGCACAACCCAGTAAACGTCCTGGCCGGTGCCGAAGAAACTTTTCGCCTCGGGCGCCGAGCCGTACCAGTCGGGCTCATGAAAGATGCGACTGTCAAAGCGGTGCTTGTGGTCGAGCTTCCCCGTCACTTCCGGTGGAGTGAAGAACTTTTTCGGAAAACGTGGCAGGACCTCGAAATCGAGCGGCGTCAGATCGACGACAGTGGCGAGGACGAGAACTGAAAACCAGAGCGTTCGCCGTTTCGTTGACGCCAGGATCAGCAGGATGGCTGCTCCCGAAGCGCGCGCAGTCGTCAGGAGCCAGTCGGTAGCCGACATGCGGATCATCAGGCTGGTGGCCGGCGATGGCGTCAGCTTCCACAGCTTCGCAAAGACTATCGCGTACTGGGGGGTGAATGAGAATGCGGCGATCGCTCCGAACAGGACTGTCAAAATGACCGCGACGGTCGCAGCGACGTCTCGCGCCTTCCCGTCCTCATCGAGCAGGCGGTCGAACGTAATCGCGGCAAAGATGATCGACGCGAACAGCCCCATGAACGCGAATTTTTCCGGATAGCGAATCGAGCCGATACCGAGGTCGTAGAGCCATTGGAAAAGCGGAGTGTGTCCGCCCAGCGCCAGAATCGTGGAGACGCCGGCGACGAAGAGAAAGATTCCCCGACCTCTCTGGCGGATGCAGAGACCGGCGGCGATTAGAACCGCCGCAATCATCCCGAGGTAGATACTGAAGATGAACGGGGAGGAAACACTCGGATACATCCCCGAGCCCCAGTAGTACGTTCCGTTCTTGAAAATATGGCCAAACAGGTTCGGAACGAAAAGCTCCAGCGGGCGCGCGTAAGGCATGCTCCAGGACGTGACCAGATCGAAATCGAACATACGGGCCCTGGCGGAGTCGCGGGCATGATCCACGGCCGGGATGAGCTGGGCGGCGCCGCCGCAGACCTGGGCAATCACCATGACGAACGACGCTGCACTACATCGGAGGAAGGTCTTCACGTCACGATCCCGGCACAGCCGGTAGAGCATGTAGGAGGCGATCAGAAACCAGGTCTGAAGAATCGATGTAGGCTCACCGACTAACCCCTCGACCCCCAGGAAGAAGCCGGCCAGGCAGAGATCCCCTACCCGGCGCAACAGCAGATACCTCCGCACGAACAACAGGATCAGCGGGAGCCAGGCAATGCAGAAGAGGATCGGGAGCAGATTGATCATCGACACGAACACTCCGCCGATCGCGAAAACGATGGCGCCGAAGAACGCGCTCTCGACTCGGAGCGACATCGAGCGCAACAGCAGATACATGCCGACCGCGGCAATGTAGACGTGCACGAGGATGTGAAGGCGAAAGCCGAAATCGTAGCTGGGCAGGAGAATCAGCCATTGGAGCGGATAGAAAATCTCGTACTCAGGGTTGGCTGCCATAGGCTGGCCTCCCGAGTAGAAACGGTTCCAGTAAGGAAAGTCACCGCCCAGAAGGACTTCCCGAATGATGCTCTTGGTTGGAAAGTAGTATCGGGTCAGGTCGCGGATGTAAAAGCGACTGCTGGAAAGGAGAACGTCGAGGAAGGGAATCGCGCAGACGAGGCAGAGTAAAAGGATGGCGTAGACATCGGCCGGAACTCTGCGTTTCGTCACGGCGGCGCATTGTACAGGAGCCGTTGCGCCCTCGCCCGGCCGAACGAGTTGTTCATCCTGTCGCCGAGCCCTCCCGATGCCCTTGATGCGTCTAATGAAATTCGACCGATCGGAGTGGCGGCATCCTGCCGCCTGGCTCGGCGGCGTCCCGCGCCGCCGTTCTCGGAGTCACCAAGCGGCGCCACGGGATGGCGCCGAGCCAGGCGACAAGATGTCGCCACTCCGATCGGCACAGCGCATACTCCGGCCCCCTTCCGTCACGGTTCCCCCGTCAGGGGTCCCATCCAGGCCTTTGTGCTAATCTTTGCCGCCCGAAACCCGGAAAGGACTCACCATGTCGCCCCATCGCTCAAAAAAAGTCGTCGTTGTTCTGCCCGCCTACAACGCGGAAAAGACCCTAGTCGCCACGTATAACGACATTCCCAAAGACTGGGTCGACGAAATCCTGCTGGTCGACGACGTGTCACGCGATCGGACGGTCGAGGTAGCGAAGGAGCTCGGCCTGAAGGTCATCGTCCATCCACGGAACCGCGGCTACGGCGGGAATCAGAAGACCTGCTACAGGACGGCCATGGATGACCTCGGCGGCGACATCATGGTCATGGTTCATCCCGATCATCAATACGACCCAACCATCATCCCGCAACTGATTCAACCTCTCCTGGACGATCAATGCGATGCCGTCTTTGGTTCGCGGATGCTCGGCGGGCGACCCATCGAGGGCGGCATGCCGAAGTGGAAATACTTTGCGAATCTCTTCCTGACAATGGTCGAGAACGCGACGTTCTACGTCTTCCTCTCCGAGTATCACTCTGGTTTTCGCGCCTACTCGCGCCGATACCTCGACTCTGTCAACTTCGAGGCGAACTCCGACAACTTCGTGTTCGACACCGAGATCATCGCCCAGGGAGTGGCCGCGAAGATGCTCATACGGGAGGTTCCGATTCAGACACGCTACTTCAAGGAAGCGTCGCAGATCGGTTTCTGGAAATCAGTCCGCTATGGTCTCGAGATCCTCAAGACCATGGTCCTGTACAAACTACACAAGAAACATCTCTATTCGCACCGGCTGTTCCGCGCTTCGGCTGCCACGCCGCCTCGCCCGATGATGCCAGGGGCCATCAAGGGCTGAAAACGGGTCATCACTCTCGGCCCACTCTGAACTGGCGAACAGCAGATAGGTCGACATGGCGAGTCTCGCCTCACACTCATCGATCGCCTTGATCGTCTTCGATCAGGAAGCGATCGATAACCTCACTCCTTGGCACCCTCCACTCATCGCACACCCGCCCAGCCGCTGCGTAGGCCTCTGCCGGTCGCCCGGCAGCGGCGAGATCGAGGAATCCGCTGTCGAGGACGGCATCGAAAAACCTCTTTCTTTCTCCATCCGAGGCAAGAATCCGCTTCGCCTCCTGACGCAGGCTTCCCAGCAGTTCGCTGGCCGCGGCGATCTCGGGCCCGACTGTTTTCTCCGCACGTTGCCTGATCGCTTTCGCCAGCGCGGGTGAGCTCCCACCCGTCGAGATCGCGAGCTGCACCGAGCCTCGCTGCACGATGGCCGGCACTGTGAAGTCGCACAACTCAGGCGCATCGACCACGTTCACGGGAATCTTCAGGTCACGGCATGCGGCGGCGATTCGCGCGTTCGTGTCGCCGTTGCTCGTCGCCGCAATCACAAACAGCTGCCCGCCGAGATCAGACTCTTCGTACCGCCGAACTACCAGATCCAGCAGCCCCTCGCCGGCGGCCACCACAATCTCGTCGACCGCCTTCTCCGCAACAACGGTGAGATTGGGGCCATACGGAAGGAGGGTTCGAACCTTGCGTGCGGCGACCTCTCCCCCGCCGACGACGAGAATTTTCTTTCCTTCGACGTCGATGAAAATCGGGAAGTAAGGCCGGCGCGCGCCCGTGGTCATTCCTGAAGACGATCAGTAGATCGGGAACCGATCACAGATTTCTCTGACCTTACCTCTCACCTGTTCGATTACACCTGAGTCGCCCTTGGAATCCAGCACCTCGGCGATCAGGCTCGCCACCTGCTTCATGTCCTCTTCGCGAAGTCCCCGCGTCGTTACCGCCGGGGTTCCCAGGCGAAGTCCTGAGGCGACCATCGGCTTGTTCTGGTCGAAAGGAATCGTGTTCTTGTTCACGGTGATGTTGGCCTGCTCGAGCATCTTCTCCCCATCCTTGCCGGTGATTCCCTTCGAGAACACATCGGCGAGGAAAAGGTGATTGTCAGTACCACCGGAGACAATTCTGAATCCCGCTTCCGCGAAGGCGGAGGCGAAGGCTTTCGCATTGAGCACGATTTGATGCTGATACTGCTTGAATTCAGGGGTCATCGCTTCTTTGAAGGCCACCGCTTTGGCGGCAATGATATGTACCAGTGGCCCCCCCTGAATCCCGGGGAAAACCGAGCGGTCGAGGTCCTTCGCATATTTGGCCTTGCACAGGATGAGACCGGCTCGCGGCCCGCGAAGAGTCTTGTGGGTGGTGGTGGTCACGAAGTCGGCGTAGGGGACCGGAGAAGGATGTTCGCCGGCGACGACGAGGCCGGCGATATGGGCGATGTCGGCCATCATGAGCGCTCCAACCGAGTCGGCGATCTCACGGATGCGCTTGAAGTCGATGACCCGGGAATAGGCCGAGGCTCCGCAGATGATGAGGCGCGGCTTGCTGGCTTCGGCCAGTTGTTGCATCTCCTCGTAGTCGATGCGCTCGTCTTCTTTGCGGACGTGATAGGCCACGACTTTGAAATCGCGTCCGCTGTAGGAAAGCGGATGGCCGTGCGTGAGATGGCCGCCGTGCGACAGGTCCATACCCATGATCGTGTCGCCCGGCTTGAGCACGGTGAAATACACCCCCATGTTGGCCTGGGATCCTGAATGCGGCTGAACGTTAACGTGCTCCGCGCCGAAGAGCTGTTTGGCCCGATCGATGGCGATTGTCTCGGCGATATCAGTCGGCCCGCAACCACCGTAGTAACGCTTTCCCGGGTAACCCTCGGCGTATTTGTTCGTAAAGACCGAGCCCATCGCGGTGAGGACGGCTCGCGACACATGGTTCTCGGATGCGATGAGCTCGAGCGTCTCGTGCTGACGCGTGGTCTCTAAGGCAATGGCCCCGGCGATGTCGGGATCGACCTCGGCGAGGTCGCGCTGCAGGAAATCGTGGCCGACCGCGGCCAGTTCTTTGACGTTGCTCATGTTTTCTCCAGGCTCGTCATTCTAACCCGCATTCCTCGCAGGGTTTCGTCGCGGCGGAAGCAGCGGCCGTCTTGAAACCCGAAGGTATCTGCGCGCCCCTACGAGCGCAAGCCCTGAATTCTCACCGAGGGGAGCGGGCGCCTCGCCCGCTCGGCGCAGATATGAATCCTCAGTAAGGAGGTGCGGGCGAGGCGCCCGCACCGCACCGGGCGGAGCCCGGTGTGAGGCCCGGAGGGCCGCGGAGCTGGTAGCCAGTGGTGAGCGAAGCGAACCACTGGAAGACGTCACGAATCAATCATTTGCTTGAAGTTTCACCGAGCCCCGGCAGGGGCGAAAGCCGCCACCGGATGCCTCGATTGG
>DASZZV010000035.1:0-27169 GCA_035544835.1 Thermoanaerobaculia bacterium | reverse complement strand
CGGGAGGGTCATTGGGGGGAGGCTCGTTTGTTCATTTCAATTCTGGTCTAAAGTGAAGGCGATGAGACGAAAACGTGTCGGGATTTTGACGGGAGGCGGCGATGTGCCGGGGCTGAACTCGGCGATCAAATCGCTGGTCTGGCGTCTGGAGGACAAAGGCTGCGAGATCATGGGACTCCGGCGCGGCTGGGCGGCACTGATCAATATCAATCCCCACGAGAAGGAACATCCCGACTGGCTGATGCCTTTGAATCGGGCCAACACAAGGACCATTGACCGCACCGGCGGGACCATTCTCCATAGTTCCCGCACGAATCCCTCGATCGTCAAAGCCGAGCGTCTTCCGGAGCACGTCTCGCTGGAAGGGCGCAAGCCGGATTCACGCGGCCTGTACGACCTCACCGACGTTGCTTTGAGGGCTTTCGAACATCTTGAGCTCGATTCTCTGATCGCGGTCGGCGGGGACGGTACGCTCTCGTTCGCGCGTCGCCTCCATATGGAAGGCGTACCGATCGTCGCCGTGCCGAAGACGATGGACAACGACGTCTACGGGACGGACTACTGCATCGGTTTCTCGACGGCGGTGACGCGATCGGTGCAGTTCATCAATGATTTACGGACTGCAGCTGGTTCCCACGAGCGTTTCCTCGTGGTCGAGCTGTTCGGTCGCTACTCCGGCGAGACCTGTCTTCTGGCGTCGTATCTGTCGGGTACCGACCGCGCCCTCATCGCCGAGGTTCCGTACGATCCCGATCGCTTTTACGAACTGCTCGAGGCGGACCGCGCTTCGAACCCCAGCAAGTACGCTGTGGTCGCCGTTTCCGAAGGGGTCTGTCCCGTTGGCGGAAGGTACTTTGAGAGCGGCCAGCCCGACACTTTCGGGAACCGCAAGCTCGGGGGAATCGGCGAATTCATCGCCAGTGATCTCGAGAGAAGATCCGGCGATCGATGCATTTATCAACGTCTCGGATACCTGATGCGATCTGGCGCGCCGGACTCCCTCGATCAACTCGTCGCCAATAACTTTGGTGGACTGGCCGCCGATCTGATCGCTTCAGGCGATATGGGAAAGATGGTGTCGATTCTCGGCGGCCGCTACACGGCTGTTCCGATCGAGGTCATCGGCGAGGGCATCAAGCGTGTGGAGATCGGACGTTTCTACGATGAGAAGCAGTATCGACCCAAGGTGGCCAGTGTGATGGGACTGCCGATGTTCCTGCACTAGGGGGGCAGCTTCTAGCTTCTAGCTAGCAGCTAAAAGCTAAAAGCTAAGTTCCGACACGGAGCACGGATTTTTCCGGATGATGTCTGATTTCACGTTTGCCTTTTTTCTGCATGGAGAGCTTGTCTCCCAGGCTATCGAACAAGTCTCTCCAGACCGCGATGTCCTCGGGCTCCTCTTCTCTGAACAGCTTGTCATCGAGGAGTCGCTCGCTCATCGCGTAGTAGGCGTTCTGCATTTCCCAGAGGTCGACGTTAAATGGAAGCGTACGCACCAGGGAGACGGTTGCATCGACCTGCTGCAGTGTCGCCAGATCGGTCGGCCCCAGCAACAATCGGCGGGTAATCGCGCTGATGGTTCTCTTCAGCTCGTAGGCGAGCTCGGGCTCGTCGAGGGTGACCTTCTCTTTTCGGACTTCACCAAGCAGCTCCTGGATCATCGGGATCGGCAACTCCGGGGAGGCCAGGGCGCGCTTGAGCCGTAGATTGAGATCGGATTCCACGGCCATATAGAGGACTTTCGGCAGCGGGATGAAGAGGTCGGAATGGAATCTGATGAGGGGTGCGTAACGGTCATGTAGTTGACGAAACGCCGATTCCGCTTCGGATAGCGTCGACTTCCAGACCAGGTTGAGAATCTTGCGCTGCTCATCGCGGAAGAGCGAGCGGATGGAGAAAGTCATAGTGCCGATCTCTCGATCGAGCAACCGGAGAATCGCCGCCAGATCCCCTCGGTGAATGGACTGTTCGATATCCGCGCAGAAGCGCTGGTATTCGTCGAGATCACCGATCTCCCGGACGCCGCCGGTGAGATTGACGTCGCCGAGGTACAGTACGCCGAAGGCCAGCTGCTTCGATTCCTCGGTGAGCATCGAGCAGATTGTGGCGCGGCCGACCACGACTCGGGCGCGGCCGACGTCGAAGTTTTCGGCCTGGTGTCGGTCGACTTCGTAGCAGTAAATCCGGCTGTTCGCTGCGTAGCTCTCGAATAGTGAGGAGACCGCATAGTGCGCAGCGACTCCGAAGAGGTCGATCATGGTGGGGCGAATGAGCTTCTCGTAAATCACACGCCCGTTATCCATCTCCGGCAGATTGCTTTTCGCGAGCTCGGCCAGCTGGAGAAACTCCGGCTCGAGATCCCCCCCGGCCAGATCGCGGGCCAGTTGGATGACCCGCGCCGCATAGCGGAGGATCTGCACGGTCTCGATTCCGGAGAGCTCGTTGAAGAACCAGCCACAGCTCGTGTACATGAGCATGCCGTTGCGTTGCATTTCCATGAGCCGGAAAGCGGTCAGACGTTCGCCGGTGGTCAGAGGACGAGATGAATTTCTGGCCAGAAATTCGTCGCGCTCGCTCTCCGATGGATTCAGGACGACGCTTGCGTAATCGTCACGGGCGTCCCATGGGGCGGTGAACAGGTCGGCGGCCAGGGTCTCGTAGATTGCGGCGGCTCGATCGCGCAGCCAGTCCAGTGATTCGCGAAGCGGTCCTCGCCAGCGTTGCGTCCATCCAAGTGAAGATCCGGAGTTGCAACCGCAATCGGAGCGCCAGCGTTCGATGCCGTGAATGCAGCTCCACGATGTGTCGTCGATGATCTCGACCTCGTGTGTCGGCGGATTATTCGCCAAAAATTCCCCGTAGTTTGTGAGGCGGGCCAGTCCTTGCGTCTCGATGTAGTCGAGGGCATAGGCCAGGGCCATGTCGCCGCGGTGATGGTGGTGTCCATAAGTCTCGCCATCGGTGGCGATGTGTACGAGTTGACGATGTTTTCTCGTTGCCGAGAAGGCGGTCGTCAGGCGGTCGGCCAGAAGCTCGCCGCGAGTTAGAAGCCGCTCGAAGGCAACGGCGCGGGAGATCGGACCGTCATAGAAGAAGATGGCCATCTCCGCCCCTGACGGCAACCGCAACAGGTAGGGAATCGAGGGGTCGATCCGGCTGCCATTCACGTCGGTCCAGATTTTGTCGCCCAATGCGCGAACGCTCCGGGCCTGGTGGGGCGCGAGGACGGTATAGGCCAGGCCCTGTTCTGCCAGGCTCTCGAGCGTGTCGAGATCGACAGCCGCTTCAGGCAGCCACATCCCCTCGGGCTTGCGTCCGAAGCGGCTCTCGAAGTCCCGCAAGCCCCAGATGACCTGGGTGCGACGATCGCGTTCCGAGGCCAGGGGCAGGATGATGTGGTTGTAGGCTTGCGCGATGGCCGAGCCGTGACCGGAGAAACGACCGATGCTGTCGCTGTCCGCAGCGAGGATGGCAGCGTAGGTGTCCGGTGAGTTTTCTTCCAGCCAGGAGAGCAGCGTCGGTCCGAAGTTGAAGCTGATGCGCGAGTAGTTGTTTACGATCTTTCGGATCTGGCCACCGACATCGAGGATGCGGGAGGCGGTGTTCGGCGCGTAGCACTCCGCGGTAATCCGTTCATTCCAGTCGTGATAGGGATGAGCGGAGTCCTGAAGCTCGATCGCTCCCAGCCAGGGGTTTTCCCGGGGTGGCTGGTAGAAGTGACCGTGTATGCAGATGTAGCGATCCATGAATGATGGGCAGGCGAGCGAGTCGGACTACTGACGTCCTACTTCATATTCGATGGTACGCCACATCCGAACGCGCACGCCGTTTTTCGTAGCCGGTGTAAACGTGCTGGCGATGGCCGCAGCTTCAGCGGCGCGATCGATCTGATCGTTGCCACTCGACGAAAGAACGCGCACCTGTTCCACCTTGCCGCTGATACCGACCATCGCGTACACCTTCACTGCACCTTTGGCGCGGGACAGACGGGTGCGAAGTCCCAGCTTGAGAGGTGCTTTCTGGCGGATCTGAGCATCGACGACACCTTCTCCGCTCTCTACGAGATCGCCTTCTTTCACCTGCGGGACCACTGGCTGAGGCGGCTCCTTAGGTGCCACGGCCGGTGCCACGACGCGCTCTTTCTTTTTCCGCGGAGTTGCCGGCTTCTTCGGGGATTCCGTAGTCGGAGGTTTTACCGGCACCGGCGCCACCGATTGCGTGGTGGGGGGCGTTGTCTCGGTGGTGGCGGTATCGACAGAAGCGGTACTCGAGGTCAGTGCTGTATCGGTTTGCGTCGCTGCCGCGGTCGTCGTTGCCGTCGGTGGCACAGTCTCAGTCGGCGGCGGCTGGCTGGCAATCTGCGGCGCGGGAGCAGTGTCGACCTTCGCTACCTGAGTCGATGGCGCGGAGGAAGTTGTGGCCTCATTCTCCGCGGCTGGTTTCAAAAGTCTGGCGGCGAGGATTCTGTAGGCGAAAATTCCGGCGGCCACGAGCGCGAGCAGAAAACCGACCACGACGATCCAGAGAATCGCATTGCTCTTTTTCGCCGGCGGAGGGAGCGATGTTCCGGCACGGGGATTGGCGCCGGCGGCCGGCGGCGGTACCGGAGTTGCTTGCCGTGACTGAGCCGCATATGTGGGTCGAAGCGGTGGAGGCTCGGTCGCCGGTTTGGGCTCATTCGGAAGGGGAACAAAACCCAACGGTGTCGAAGGAGCCGGGCTGCTGTTCCTGCGGCTCACGCGCGCGTTGGGATTGATCGATGGATCGAACGGAATCTCGCCGCCGACATCGGTCGGCGCCAGAGAAGGGTCCATCTGGGCATTCGGCAATTGGCTGAGGAGGGATTGCGCACTGCCGCTCATCAGGGGCGTGACGATGGTCGCCTCCTGGCTCAGGGAAGGAGGCCGCGATCCCTGAAGGAACTCAGGCTGGTTCTGTTTCTGCAGCGCATCCATGGCAGCTTTGTCGAGCTTGGGCAGGACGTCGGTCGAGTCTGGTGTGGTCCCGGGCGGGACGAAGTTTGCGAGGGTGAAAGCCTCGGTGGAAGGCTCAGGCTCTAACTCCGGCGGTGCCATGTAGTCCACAACCGTGCCGGCCTCGTCGCCGAAGAACGCCACCGGTGGCGGAGCCAGCGGCGCATTCATCGGTGCGCCCGTTTCGGGTGTGCCTGTTGCCCCACCATGTTGCTGTGCATAGAGTTCCCGCGCGAAGTCGGCCATCGGTATGACCTCGGTACCCCCTGGCGATACCTGAGCTGCCTCTTCGGCTACCACGGTTGCCGGCGCGGATTCTTCTTTTGGGATGAAGGCCCGAAGATCGACTTCCTCGGTGATGGGACGTTTTCGAGGAGGCGTTGGCGGCGACTCCTGTAAAGCCTCTTTCGGCATCGGACGCGTCTGCGTCACGGTCGATAGGGTTTGATTGGCGAGCTCGGGGAAGTTCTGCTGCAGTCGCACGATCTCAGCGAGCGCCTGGTCGGCGGTCTGAAAACGTTCGTCGCGGTTGGCCTTGAGCAATGTCAGGACGAAGCGCTCGATCTCGTCGGGAACGAGACGCTGTTTGCCCGGCTCGTTGATGCGCCTTACCTCCTGCGTCACCTTCTTGATCACGTATTGGGCCGGCGTGCTGCCGGCGTACGGATCGCGCCCTGTAATCATTTCGTACAGGACGATGCCGAGTGAGTACAGATCGGTCCGGCTGTCGACCTGCTCATCGAAGGCGCAGCGAAGCTGCTCGGGTGAGGCGTAACGTGCTTTCCCGATGAAGAAGCCCGCTGAGGTAAGACCTTCTGATGCGGAATCAACAGACTTGGCGATCCCCAGGTCGATGACCTTGATCACTGACGTTCCTGCTGCGTTCTTCGTCAGCATCAGGTTGTCCGGAGAGATGTCCCGATGAACAATGCCCCGGTGGTGCAGTGCTGACATTGCCTTGAGCACCTGCTCGGCAATGGTCAGAACGTGCGCGATCTCGAACCGCCCGCCGGCCAGAATATGATCGGCGATGGTCATTCCGTCAACGTACTCGCCCACCATGTAAAAGCTGCCATCGGACAGAGCCGAGAAATCATGCAGTCCAGCAAGGTTGGGATGCGAGATCGAGGCGGCGATCTTGGCTTCGCGGAGGAAGCGCTTCTTGCCATTCTCGTCGTTGGTGAGCTCGGAGCGGAGGACCTTGATGATGCGCAGGTCGTTCAGATGGACGTGCCGGACTTTGTAAACGTCTCCCATCCCTCCCGAGGGAAGAATATCGACGACCTGATAGCGCCCGTCGATCAGCTCACCGAGCTGGAATCTCGTCTTTTTGGGAACGCCCCGTTTCAATTCGACCGACGTGCCGCAGTGAGGGCAGCGAACGACGCTGTCGTCGAGCACGGCTTCGCATCGCGGACACACATTCGACATTCGGTTCGGCTCCGAGGGGCCCAGTATACAGTCCCCGGACGAATGAATAGGGCGGCGATGAGGCCAGGCCGCCCTGCACTGGCTTCCGACCGTTTACTCTTCTGCCGAGACTCGGACCAGGAAAATGTCGTCGTTGCATCTGGCCGCAAGCTGCGTCCCGACGCCGATTTTCGCAAGGCAGGAGAATCGCAATTTTCCGGGACCGCTGCCTCAGTCCGGTACCAGTTCGATGTTCACGCGAGCATGCTTCGCCGATCGTGGAAGGATTTCTGGCCTGTTGCATCGAGTCGTCGGTCCCCACATAGTGGTTGAGCCAAATTGAGAATTGGGAATTGAGAAAGAAAACCCTGAGATGAGGGCTGTCTCATATTTCTCCATTCTCAATTGAGACGGAGTGCGCTTCTTTTAATGCATCAAACCGAAGGCAGGAAACGAGTCATCGTCGAAAGAGTCTTACCGGAGCTCGACGCCGGACGATTCCCTGTCAAACGGGTGGTTGGTGACGAGCTCCTCGTAGAAGCCGACGTGTTCGCCGATGGCCACGATCTTCTCGGTGCCATGCTGCTCTACCGGCGCGAAGGCGAGACGACCTGGGACGAAGTACGGATGCTCGAGGGTACGAACGACCGCTGGCGCGGCTCCTTCTCGTTGGAGACCATTGGTCGCTACGAGTACACAGTCGAGGGCTGGGTCGATCACTTTCAGAGCTGGCGCCGCGATCTGAGAAAGCGTCTCTCCGCAGAACAGAACGTGGCCGTCCAGCTTCTGATCGGTCTGGAGCTGCTGTCCGCGGCCATCGATCGATCGCCAGAGCCTGTTTGCCAGCTGTTGAGTCGTTTCCGCGATCAGGTCACAGCGTCCACCGATGATGCCGGGCGTTCCGCGCTTTTTCTCAATGCTCGTCTTGCCGAGCTGGCCGACCGGGCGCCCGATCGTGCTCTGGCTACCAGGTATGCACGGGTGCTCATCGTGGAAGTCGAGAGGACGAAGGCTCGCTTCAGCACCTGGTACGAGCTCTTCCCCCGCTCTGCCTCTCCGCTAGCGGGAAAGCACGGCACCTTCCGCGACGTCGAGCGCCTACTGCCACGAATCTCGAGGATGGGCTTTGACGTCCTTTACCTTCCGCCGATTCATCCGATCGGCCGGACTTTCCGCAAGGGCAAGAACAACGCACCGATCGCTGAAGAAGATGATGTCGGCAGTCCGTGGGCGATCGGTGCCGCCGAGGGGGGTCATACCGCGATCCATCCCGAGCTTGGGACGCTCAATGATTTTCGGCGGCTGCTCAAGAGTGCCTCCAGCCTGAACATCGAGGTCGCCATGGACATCGCCTTCCAGTCCTCGCCCGATCATCCGGCGGTGACCCGGCATCCGGAGTGGTTTCGCAAACTGCCCGACGGTTCCATTCAGTATGCGGAGAATCCTCCCAAGACGTATCAGGACATCTATCCCTTCTATTTCGAGAGCGAGGAGTGGAGCCCGTTGTGGGAGGAGCTGGCGTCGGTGATCCGATACTGGCTCGAACAGGGCGTCTCGATCTTTCGCATCGACAACCCGCACACCAAGCCGCTGCCGTTCTGGGAATGGCTGATCACGGTCATCCGGAAAGAGCATCCCGGCGTCATCTTTCTGGCCGAGGCATTCACCAGGCCGAAGATCATGAATTACCTCGCCAAGGCCGGCTTCTCGCAGTCGTACACCTACTTCACATGGCGGAACACGAAGCGTGAGCTGACTTCCTACTTCACGGAGCTGACGACGACTGAGCTCGCCGAGTATTTCCGGCCGAACGCGTGGCCGAACACCCCCGACATTCTTCCCGAGCATCTTCAGTACGGCCGCCGGGCCATGTTCATGGTGAGGCTGCTGCTGGCCGCAACACTCTCTTCGAATTACGGTATCTATGGTCCGTCCTACGAGCTGCTCGATCACGAGCCTCGCGCCACTGGTACCGAGGAGTACCTCAATTCGGAAAAGTACGAGCTCCGCTCCTGGAAGCTGGACTCAGAAGACAGTCTCGAGGAGTTCATCGCTCGGGTGAATCGGATCCGCCGCGAGAACCCCGCTCTGCAGCGCAATGAGACCCTTCTTTTTCACGAGACTGACAATGAAGAGGTGATCTGTTTCAGCAAACGCGATGCGACAGGCAACGTCATTGTTGCGGCCATCAATCTCGATGTTCACAACCCTCAGACGGCGACCCTGCACCTGCCTCTGGAGGAGCTCGGGTTGGAAACGACGCAGTCCTACCAGGTGCACGACCTGCTCACCGGGGCGCGCTTCATCTGGCAGGGCGAACGAAACGCCGTGACCCTGCAGCCGGCATCGTTGCCGGCACGCCTGTTCCGCATCCGCAGAAAAATGAAGTCGGAGCACGACTTCGATTACTTTGCATAGAGAGATTACGTGTTCATGACCAGAGGTGACTATACTGTGACCTATGAAGGACGTCCGCATCGCTGATCTCAAAGCGCACCTGAGCGAACATCTCCGAGAGGTCAAAAGAGGAGAATCACTCGTCGTTCTCGATCGCGATACACCAATCGCGCGGATCATCCCATTCGACGTACGTCCTGCACCCTTTGTCATACGTCCCCGTGATCCGAAATCGCCACCGCTGGGTGAAATCGAAATACCTCATGCTCCGGAAATCGATGTCGACATCGTGGAGCTTTTGATGGAAGAGCGACAAAATCAGAGATGATGTTTTACGTCGACTCTTCAGTCGTCCTTCGGGTGATTCTGAAGCAGCCAGGTTCTCTGAAGGAATGGCCGCGGATTCAGACGGGGGTCACGAGCGCGATTTTGGAAGTGGAATGTATGCGAACTCTCGATCGCCTCCTCATGACCGGCACCTCTTCCGAGGAAGTAGCGAAGCTCCGCCAAACAGCCTTTCGCGTGATGAAGGGAATCGATTTGGTGGAGCTGAGTAAAGGCATCCTCTCCCAGGCTGCTCAACCGCTTCCAACGGCTCTCGGTACTCTTGATGCCATTCATCTTGCAACTGCAATGCTCTGGCGCCAACAGTATGAAGAGTCTCTGATTATTGCGACTCATGACAAGGCGCTTGCCTTAGCGTCCCGGGCAGTGGGGTTTGAGGTCATCGGATCATAAATCGCAGAGGAATGTCACCCTAACTCTGAGCTTTCATTAGTTTCTTCACTTGTCGCTAGTCGAACAATTGCACCTTCTCCTACCCCCGATCTCTGAAGTAAGGAGAAAGATGCTGCGAATCTACTTATGATAAAAAAACCGACACCGCTGGCCGACGATCCCCTCTGGTACAAAGACGGGATCATCTATCAGGTTCACGTCAAGGCGTTCTACGACAGTAACGCCGACGGAATCGGAGACTTCGCCGGTCTCACCGAGAAGCTCGACTATCTTCAGGACCTCGGCGTCACCGCCGTGTGGCTGCTGCCCTTCTATCCCTCACCACTGAAGGATGATGGGTACGACATCGCCGGCTACACCGATGTCCACACCAGCTACGGGTCGGTCAGAGACTTTCGGATCTTCCTTCGCGAGGCGCATCGCCGCGGAATTCGCGTCATCACGGAACTGGTCATCAACCATACCTCCGATCAGCACCCCTGGTTTCAGCGTGCCCGACGGGCCAGGCCGGGAAGCGCGCTTCGCGATTTCTACGTCTGGACCGATGACCCCGGCAAGTACAAGGAAACCCGGATCATCTTCAAGGATTTCGAGGCCTCGAACTGGACCTGGGATCCAGTGGCCAAGGCCTACTACTGGCATCGGTTCTTTCATCACCAGCCCGATCTGAACTTCGACAATCCGGCCGTCCACCGCGCTGTCGAGCAGGCTCTGGACTTCTGGATGAAGATGGGCGTCGACGGGCTCCGGCTCGATGCCGTCCCGTACCTTTTCGAGCGCGAAGGTACGAGCTGCGAGAACCTCCCCGAGACGCATGAGTACCTGAAAGAGCTGCGGCGATACGTCGATTCGAACTACAAAAACAGGATGCTTCTGGCCGAGGCAAATCAGTGGCCGGAAGACACGCGGCCTTACTTTGGTGATGGCGACGAATGTCAGGTCGCCTTTCATTTCCCGCTGATGCCGCGACTCTTTATGTCGGTGGCCATGGAAGATCGCTTTCCGATCATCGACATCCTCAAGCAGACTCCCGACATCCCCGACAACTGTCAGTGGGCGCTATTTCTGCGGAACCACGATGAGCTCACCTTGGAGATGGTGACTGACGAAGACCGTGATTACATGTACCGCACCTACGCGCAGGATCGTCAGGCGCGCATCAACCTCGGTATCCGCCGGCGTCTGGCGCCGCTGCTCGAAAACCACCGCCCTCGCATCGAACTGCTGAATGGTCTGCTCTTCTCATTCCCAGGTACGCCGTTCATTTACTACGGCGACGAGATCGGAATGGGCGACAACATCTATCTGGGCGATCGGAACGGCGTTCGTACGCCCATGCAGTGGAGTCCCGACCGGAATGCCGGTTTCTCAAGGGCCAATCCGCAGCGGCTCTATCTTCCGACCATCATCGACCCCGAGTATCACTACGAGGCCGTCAATGTGGAAGGACAGCAGAAAAACCCTAACAGTCTGCTGTGGTGGATGAAGCGGCTCATCGATCTCCGTAAACAGATCCGGGCCTTTGGTCGCGGGACCATCGAGTTCCTGCAGCCTGAGAATCGAAAGATCCTGGCCTTCATCCGCAGCCATGAGAGCGAGCAGATTCTCGTTGTTGCCAACCTCTCGCGATTCGTCCAATCGGCTGAGCTGGATCTGGGCGCGTTCAAGGGCCGCGTTCCGGTCGAGCTGTTTGGACGGACGGCCTTCCCGGCGGTCGGGGACAGTCCCTACTTCCTAACCCTGAATCCTCATTCCTTCTACTGGCTTGCGCTGGAGAATCGGCAGGCCGACTCCGAAAAGCTGAAAACCAGCGTCGAGGCTCCGCTGCCAGCAGCGAACTGGAACGATCTGCTGGAAGGATCTCGCGAGCTTCTGGAGAAGGCGCTGGCTCGCTTCATTCCCCAACGCCGGTGGTTTGCCGGCAAGGCCCGTGATCTTCGCGAGGTGCAGATCCTCGACACGATCTCCTTCGCGCGAAGCGCTGTGAGGCTGGTGATGTTGAAGACCGAGTATCGCGAGGGGAGTCCGGAAACTTACCTCGTGCCGTTAGCGCTGTCGTTCGAGACAGGCGAAGTTCCCGCGGAGGCCATTGTTCTCAGAGTGGCCAGCGGAAATCGTGATGGCCTTCTCTACGAGGCCCCCGGTGATCCCGCCTTCGCGCAGGCACTGCTGAGCGCAGTCACCAGCCGCAAACGGATCAAGGGGTCGATCGGGGAGGTTCGCGCCGTTCGTTCCCGCGAGGCGTCCTCGATGCAACGCCTCGACGCTGCGTCGCTCCAGGTGAACGTTCTCAAGGGCGAACAAAGCAATACGTCTATCGTCTACGGCGACAAGTACTTTCTGAAACTGTTCCGCAAGATCGAGCCGGGTGTGAACACCGACGTGGAGATGACGCGATTTCTCACAGAGCAAGCCGGTTTCCCCAATATCCCCTCATTTGTGGCCGCGCTGGAGTATCACAGCGGTACGGACGAGAGCTCGACCCTGGCCATTGTTCAGGAGGCGGTGCCGAAAGGTGGCGATGCCTGGGCCTTGAGTCTCGATGCCGTCGGCCGGTTCTTCGATCGCATTACCAGTAACCCTTTCCAGCCCGAGCAAATGTCAGATGCATTCCCCCATGGATCCATCGTCAGGCTGGCCTCTCAATCGCTTCCGCCGATCGCGGCGGCCCTGCTGGGGCCGTACGTGACCCTGGCTGGCCAGCTCGGCCAGCGCACCGCTGAGATGCATGTCGCCCTCGCTTCGGATTCGGCCGATCCGGCCTTCGCACCGGAACCCTTTACCCCCTTCTACCGACGGTCGATGTATCAGTCGCTCCGGACGCAAACGACGGGCGCGCTTCAGCTGCTGAAAAAGAAAGTGCGCACTCTGCCGGAGAATGTCCAACCGGTTGCCGAAGCGCTGTTGTCGCGCGAGTCGGAGATCGATCGACGGTGTCGCGAGCTGATTGGCATCAACATCTCCGCCCTTCGCATCCGCTGTCACGGCGATTACCACCTCGGGCAGGTTCTCTACACCGGCAAGGACTTCATCATCACCGATTTCGAGGGAGAGCCGAGCAGGCCGCTGTCGCAGCGCAGAATCAAGCGTTCGCCGCTCAAAGATGTTGCCGGCATGATTCGCTCCTTTGATTACGTCCCGAATGCGGTGCTCTTCGGACAAGCCCCCGGCGTCGGAGTTCGCGCCGAGGATCTGACGGTATTGAGAACGGCATCGCGATTCTGGAGTCTCTGGAGCAGTGCGACTTTCCTGCGTTCCTATCTCGCCAGCGCCTCGGCTGGAAGCTTTCTGCCGACTGAGACGAACCAGCTCGAAACGCTTCTCGACGCCTACCTGCTGGAGAAAGCGTTCTACGAGATCGTTTATGAATTGAACCAGAGGCCGGCCTGGGTCGAGATTCCGATTCGGGGAATTCTGCAGTTGCTCGAGAAGTCCTGATGTCGTCCGAAATCCGTCTGCTTCAACAGCTGGCGCGGTTATACGACATCCAGAGCTCTTACCTCGACGTGACGGGAATTCGGCGTCTTGCCGGAGCCGAGTCGCTTCGGGCCCTCATCGCCATTCGATCGGGGGAGGAATCGCTCGGAAACGTCCCCGGGAGGATTCGAAGGAGAGTCGCGCAGCTCGAAGAACAATGGCTCGAGCCAGTGACTGTTTTCTGGGAAGGAAGACCGGCGCGTATTGCCGTAAAAAAAATTCCGCGACGGGCCATCACCATCGAGATCAGCGGCGAAGGAATCCGTCGGGAGATGCGCGTCCGTCCCGATTCACTGCGAGCGTCGATCAGGCTCGATCCGACAGGGGAAAAAAAAGAGCAGCGCGAGTTGATCTGGCGCGAGCCGTTGCAACGGGGCTACTACGACCTCAGTATTGAGTCTGGGAAGGAGACGCGGACAGGGAAGCTTTTCGTCGCCCCGATTTCGCCCCATGGCTATCCGGAGGAGCGACGGCAGTGGGGAGTTTTTGCTCCGGTCTATGCCCTGTGGGATGCAGCGACGAACGGGTGCGGAACTCTGCGCGAGCTCCGCGAAGTGATCGACTGGGCTCGCCAGGAGGGCGCATCTTACGTCGCGACTCTGCCACTCCTCGCATCCTTCCTGGGTGAGGAGCATTTCGATCCGAGCCCGTATGCACCGGTCAGTCGCCTGTTCTGGAATGAGCTTTTCATCGATATGAAACGGCTCGGGGTCACTGAAGCACAACACAAGTGGCCGGACATTCCGATGTCCGGTTCCCGCAGCACAGGATCGCTTGCCGCCACTGATATTGCTGGTGGCCCGCCGAACATCGGAATGTTCGGCCACTTGATCGACTACCGCTCCGTGATGGCGCAAAAGCGAGCTCGCCTCGAGGAAGCTGCAGCCGATCTGTACGCGTCGAACGCCGTAGGGCAACTCGAGGATTGGGTTCGAGCCGATCCTACCCGCACCGCTTATGCTGCCTTTCGGGCGAAAGCGGAAGCGCCTTTTGCATCCAATACGAGCAGGACGATCGATCCCGAGCGATATCACCTTTTCGTGCAGTGGGTCATGGATCAGCAGATGACCGACATCTCCTCGGGGAAGCGAACCGACGCTGCGTCGCTGTACCTCGATTTTCCGCTCGGAACGCACCCTGACGGCTTCGACGTCGGTCACTTCGTTCCGCTTTTCGCGCCGCGCGTGTCAGCCGGAGCACCGCCCGATCTCTCCTACAAAAGCGGTCAGGACTGGGGTTTCCCCCCGATGCAGCCTGACGTTGCCCGCGCCGATGGCTACGACTATTTCATTCGCTGCATCGATTTTCAGATGAAGCATGCTGCGGTTCTGCGCATCGATCACGTCATGAGCCTCCACCGGCTGTTCTGGGTTCCGAGCGGCTTTCCCGCCGCGGCCGGAGCATACGTTCGTTATCGAGCCGAGGAGCTTTACGCCATCCTGCTGATCGAGTCCCATCGTCATGGGTCGACCGTCGTTGGCGAGGATCTTGGAACTGTTCCGGCGTACGTCCGGCGATCACTGGACCGTCACGATCTGAGCAGACTCTTCGTGGTGCAGCGACAGTTGACGCATTCGCCCGATGGTCGTCCCGGCGAGATTCGCCGAAACATCGTGGCCAGCCTCAACAACCATGACATGGCGCCATTCGCGGCCTTCTGGCAGGGATTGGACGTCGAAGAGAGGCTTGGTTTGCGCCTCATTTCGGACGAGCAGGCCGAGCGCGATCGGGACAAGCGGGAGCTCATCCGTGTGAACTGGAAGGGCCGGCTTCGGGCCAGCCTGGGACCCCTTCCACTCGCCACCATCGCAGAGATTTTCTTGGCAAGCGTTCAATTTCTCGCTAAAAGCGATGCCAACACTGTACTGATCGGACTCGAAGACCTCTGGCTCGAGACCGAGCCGCAGAACATTCCCACGACTACCTGGCAAAGACCCAACTGGCGGCATATGTTCCAAATGCCGATGGAGGAATGGTCTCAGTCACCACTCGTGCGCGGCGCGATCGACCGTTTGCGGGACCGGCAGAACAGGGAAGGAGCAACATGAAAAGGCAGAAAGAGAAGGCGTCCGGCATAGCCGGTTCCGCCGGCGCTGAAGAGACGAAGAAGAAAAAGGTGCGGACAAAAAAAGCTGAGGTCGTTGTCCCTCCCATCGACGGACGTGCAGAACCGCCGTTGACCGAGACCATCGGTGGTGAGACCGGCACGTTGGCCGAGGATCTCGTCGCCGCGACCCATGCTGTTCCAGCGGTGGAGCTGCGGGTCGGGAAAGGGAAGAAGAGCCGTGTGGTCACGAAGAAAGTGACGGACGGAACGGAGGCTAAGGCCGAGGTCGGGCCCGAGGTCGGCACCGAGAGGAAGATCGAGGCGGCGGCGCGGGACGCCGCCGAGCCAGGCGACAGGATGTCGCCACTCCGAAAGACGCGCAAGGTTACTGAGAGCACTGCTGCTCCCACCACCAACAAGCTCCTGGCTCCTGATCAAGCGCCGCGCGCTGTAGCTCGCAAATCAGTCAACAAGCTGACTACTGGAGCGAGCTCGAAACGTGAGCCTAAAGTGAGCGGCAAGCTCTCCGGCCGGAGCATTGAGCAGGTTGAGACACCGCCGCCGAGCGCTTCGTATCCCGCTCCGGAGCAGGCGCTCAGCACGCCGATCTCTCAGGAGACGGCCCTGAATCTTCCCGCACTGGAAGAGCAACAGCCGACCACGGCTAACCAGGTGAAGGCGGCGCCTGCATCCGTTCCCGCTCCGGTCTCCAAACCGGGGGAGGCGGCCACGCCCTTTCTTACTGAGCACGATCTCTATCTATTCAACGAAGGTACTCACCGCCGCCTCTACGAGAAACTCGGCGCGCATCCCATGACGCATGACGGTGTCGAGGGGACTTACTTCGCGGTGTGGGCTCCGTCGGCAATGTCCGTTTCCCTGATCGGCGACTTCAATGGCTGGGAGCCTGGAGTCGATTATCTGAACCTTCGCGGAATGTCAGGGGTGTGGGACGGCTTCTTCCCCGGCATTGGCAAGGGCGCGGTCTACAAGTACAACATCGTTTCGAAAAACCGACGTAAGTCTTTCGACAAGGCCGACCCGTTTGGTTTCGCGCACGAGTGCCCACCCGAAACCGCGTCGACCGTTACCACGCTCGACTATGAGTGGGGTGACAAAAACTGGATGCGAGACCGGGCCGCACACCATGGACTCACCGCTCCCATGTCGACTTACGAGGTTCACCTCGGATCGTGGCGGCGTCCCGAGAACCCCGACGAGCACCTCTCGTACCGAGAGCTGGCCCAGCCGCTGGCCGACTATGTCAAGCAGGTCGGCTTTACACACGTCGAGCTCATGCCGGTGATGGAGCATCCCTTCTTCGGTTCCTGGGGATATCAGTCCACCGGTTACTTCGCGCCGTCGAGCCGTTTCGGATCCCCGACCGACTTCATGTACCTCGTCGATGTCCTCCATCAGAACGGAGTCGGTGTTCTCCTCGATTGGGTCCCCTCTCATTTCCCTTCCGACGCTCACGGTCTCGCCTACTTCGACGGCACGCACCTGTTCGAGCATGAAGATCCGCGAAAGGGGTTTCAACCCGACTGGAACAGTCTGGTCTTCAATTACGGCCGGCATGAGGTGCGAGGCTTCCTCATCAGCAGCGCCATTTACTGGCTCGACATGTATCACGCCGACGGGCTGCGCGTGGACGCGGTGGCGTCGATGCTCTATCTCGACTATTCGCGAAAGCAGGGCCAGTGGCTGCCGAACAAGTTTGGAGGGCGCGAGAACCTCGAGGCCATCGACTTTCTTCGCCAGTTGAATGAAGCGGTGTACTCGGAGCTGCCCGACGTGCTGATGATCGCCGAGGAATCGACGGCGTGGCCTTTGGTATCGCGGCCTCCTTACGTCGGCGGACTCGGATTCGGGATGAAGTGGGACATGGGCTGGATGCATGACTCACTCAAGTACATGGCCCAGGACCCGATTCATCGACGCTTTCATCACGGCAAACTCACCTTCCGGCCGATGTACGCCTACACCGAGAACTTTGTTCTTCCGATCTCACATGACGAGGTCGTTCACGGAAAAGGATCGCTTCTCCGCAAGATGCCCGGCGATGAGTGGCAGCGCTTCGCGAACCTCCGCCTGCTTCTTGCCTACATGTGGGCCGTTCCTGGTAAGAAGCTCCTCTTCATGGGATGTGAATTCGGGCAATGGAAAGAGTGGAATCATGATTCCAGCCTGGACTGGGACTCGCTTCAGAGCCCGCTCCACCGAGGAGTGCAGCATCTGGTGGGCGACTTGAATCGCATTTATAAGGAGACGCCGGCTTTCTATGCCACCGACTTCGATCAGGCTGGTTTCCAGTGGATTGACGCCAACGACTCGGATCAGAGCGTCATCAGCTTCCTACGCATCGATCATGACGGGGCGGCGACGCTCTGTGTTTTCAACTTCACGCCGCATCCTCGATACAACTATCAATTGGGAGTGCCACGTGGCGGAGATTGGAAGGAGATCCTGAACAGCGACGCGCCCGTATATGGTGGATCGGGAGTGGGAAACTTCGGGCTGGTGGAGGCCGCTCCGCTGCCGCTGCACAGCCGAAGTAATTCTGTGACTATTACCTTGCCTCCGCTTGGCGCAGTCTTCCTCATGAGCACAGCGCCACCCGTAGGTGATGCTGGTATCGGCGATGCAAAGCATGACAGCGGTGGTCACCAGTAAGGAAGCTGGCTCGGACGTCGTGAGCGAGAAGAAAGGATTTCAGCGAGCGCTGGGATCTGTTTTGCAGCCCGGCGGGGACTGCCGCTTTCGCGTCTGGGCTCCCTGGCAGGACCGGCTGGAGGTACATCTCGTATCTCCGGCCGACGAGCTGGTGGAGATGTCGCGCCGCGATGGAGGTTACTTCGAGTCGGAGATCAAGGCCGGAGAGGGTACTCGTTATTTCTATCGTCTCTCCAACGGCAACGAACGGCCCGACCCCGCTTCGCGATATCAGCCCGAGACCGTGCATGGTCCGACCGAGATCGTCTCGGCCGACTTTCCCTGGACTGACGGAGGTTGGAGGGGACTGCCGCTGGCCCGGTTCGTCATTTACGAAATGCATGCCGGCACATTCACCCCGGATGGAACTTTCGACGCTGCCATTGCCGAGCTGCCGCGTTTGCGGGACCTCGGGATCACTGCCATCGAGATCATGCCGGTCGCTCAGTTTCCAGGTCGGCGGAACTGGGGATACGACGGGGTCTATCCCTCGGCGGCCCAGAACTCCTACGGTGGCCCGTCGGGCCTGAAGAGGCTCGTCGACGCCATTCATGGCCACGGAATGGCGGCCATCCTCGACGTCGTCTACAACCATCTCGGTCCCGAGGGAAACTACCTGTCCGAGTTTGGACCGTACTTCACCGATCGCTATAAGACTTTGTGGGGGCTGGCGCTGAACTTCGACGGGCCCGAGAGCGACGAAGTGCGGGGCTACTTCATCGAGAGCGCGCTGGGCTGGATCGCAGAGTTTCACCTGGACGCACTCCGCATCGACGCGGTGCATGCCATTGTCGATCACTCTGCTTTTCCCTTTCTCGCGGAGCTCACCGAAGCCGTACACGATCTGGGCGAGAGTCTGGGGCGAGCTGTTCACGTGATTGCGGAGAGCGACTTGAATGATCCCGCCCTGCTCGCACCGGCCGAGCAGGGCGGCTTTGCTATGGACGCGCAGTGGAGCGATGACTTTCATCACGCGCTGCACACCGTGCTCACGGGCGAGAAGGGCGGCTATTACGCCGATTTCGGATCGCTCGAGGATCTGGCTGTGGTCTACCGCCGCGCCTTTCGTTACGCCGGAGACTATTCCGGATTCCGGCGCCGGCGCTATGGTGCCTTGCCGGCCGGACTGGAGGCGACGAGGTTCGTCGTCTGCGCCCAGAATCACGATCAGATTGGCAACCGCATGAAGGGCGATCGACTCGCCGCCTCGCTGACCGATGCCCAACTCAGACTGGCTGCCGCGGCCGTCATTCTGTCGCCCTTCATCCCCATGTTGTTCATGGGTGAGGAGTATGGAGAGAGCGCCCCATTTCTCTATTTCACCAGCCACTCCGACCGGGACCTGGTGGAGGCGGTGACGAAGGGGCGTCGAGAGGAATTCTCAGCCTTCGGCTGGCAGGGGGACCTCCCCGATCCCGACGCCGAGGAGACTTTCCTGCGCTCGAGGCTCGATGCCGGTGCCCAGAGCAGCCGGCGCGGTCAGGAGCTGTCAGACTTCTACAGAATGTTGATGACGCTCCGCCGTGAAGAGCCGGCGCTCGACTCGGCCGATCTCTCGTCTGTGAAGGCCGACGTCATCGGAGACTCGGCCCTGGTCGTTTCCCGCAGTGGAACAGGCGGTCAGCGCTCGCTGCTGATCCTGAATTTCGGAGATGCTCGTTTTTTGAAGGTGCCCGGTGCGGGAGGAAGCTGGCGGGCGTCATTTATCTCTTCCGAGTCGGGACTCTCGGGCGGTGCCCGGCTCGAGGCCGACGAAGAATTGACGATCAGGATCGGGGATCACGAGGCTTCGCTGTGGATTCAGGAGAAGCGGTGATGCGTAGTCTCGTCTCCGCGGCCGGCTTAGTTCGCATTTCTCTCAGGGTTTCTTCGCTGGTCGGGTCAGGCGCTATCGGCCTTTTGTGTGGCACAGGCACTCTTGCCTGTGTGTCGGCCGTCGAGGCCGACCTCCCTGTGAATCGTCGCAGGAACGCCTCGGCTCGACGCCGCGGCACACAGGCAGGAGTGCCTGTGCCACACAGATGCGCCCCGCACACTCCGAAATGCAGGTTAGTTAGGTCGCGATGACCACCCTGCGCATTCCCACGGCGACCTATCGTGTCCAATTCAATGCGGGCTTCCGCTTCGCCGACGCACAGGCCATCGTGGCCTATCTCGACGCCCTCGGAATCTCAGACCTTTACAGCTCTCCGATCCTCAAGGCCTGTCGGGGCAGCACACATGGATATGACGTTGTCGACGCGTTCGAGTTGAATCCCGAGCTCGGATCGGAAGCTGACTTCGAGGAGTTGACTTGCGCGCTCCGCCGGCTCGATCTGGGCCTCGTCGTCGACGTTGTGCCGAATCACATGGCTGCCAGCTCCGAGAACGTCTGGTGGATGAACGTTCTCGAGAACGGGCCGCTGTCGCGATTCGTGAACTACTTCGACATCGAGTGGACCACCGGCATCCATGGCGCTACCGACAAGAGGGTCCTGCTGCCGATTCTAGGAAAGCCATACGGGGAAATCCTCGAGGGCGGGGAGCTCAGGATCGGTTACGACGCTGATGGATTCTTCATCACCTACTACGCCCGCCGCCTTCCCATTACGCCACTGTCCTACACGCCGATCCTGCGAGAGGCACTCAAGGCAATCAAGAGCGCCTCTGTTGCCGACAAACCGCCGCTGCTCGAGTTCCGGGAGCTCGTCGATGCCCTTCTCTCTCCGAAAGGGAAAGGCGAGGACCCCGCCGAGCGAGTTCTCAATAGCAAGTTTCTGAAGAACGCCCTGTGGCGTCTCTATCAGGACGACTCCGACATCCGGAGCTCCATCGATGAGGCTGTCCAGGGGTTCAACGGAGATCCCGCGAATCCGGCTTCGTTCGATCCGCTCGATTCACTGCTCGAGCAACAGTGGTATCGGTTGGCCTACTGGCGCGTGGCCGCCGAGGAGATCAACTACCGCCGCTTCTTCGATGTCACCGATCTCATCGGAGTACGTGTCGAAGATCCGGAGGTTTTCGAGGCGCGGCAGGCCCGAATTCTTCAACTCGTCGACCAGGACAAGATCACCGGGCTGCGCATCGATCATATCGATGGACTCTACGATCCCATCGGACATCTGCGGAAGTTGCAAAGCAGGCTCGATTCGGAGTGGCGCGAGGGCGACCGGACCCGAGGCTTCTATACGGTGGTCGAGAAGATCCTCGGGAGAGGCGAAGAGCTGCCGGTGGAATTTGCCGCGCAGGGGACGACCGGGTATGACTTCATCGACGTGCTCACCGCGCTCCAGCTTTCCGCGCCAGGACTGCGGGACCTGCAGCGGATCTACGTCGGCTTCACCGGCAACTACGCTCCTTTCGAAGAGACTGCCTACCTGCGCAAGAAACAGGTCATCAATGAGCTTTTCGCAGGAGAGGTCCGGGCTCTGGCGATGCGACTGGCGCGGATCGCCAGTCAGGATCGCAATGCCCGCGACTTCGCGCTGGCTGAGCTGGTCGACGCCCTCTCAGAGCTGACGGCGGCACTGCCGGTCTACCGGACCTACGTTCGAAACTTTGATGTCGGCCCTTCAGATCGTCAATATCTTGACGGTGCCCTGGATGACGCGCAGGCGAAGTCGTCGGACCGTCTCGATGCCCGTATTTTCTCGTTCCTTCATCGCGTCCTGTCGATCGATCCGCCCCGATATTCGCGTCAGACCCGCACCGACTGTCTCGATTTCATCATGCGGTGGCAGCAGTTCACCGGTCGAGTCATGGCCAAGGGAGTCGAAGACACCGCCTTCTACCACCACAACCTTCTGATCTCGATGAACGAGGTCGGCGGAGCTCCTCGAGATGAACTCTTCGAAGATGGAGCCCTGGAATTGCATCAGCGCAATGCCGCGATTCTCCAGCGCTGGCCGCATACGATGAACGCCACCTCGACGCACGATACCAAGCGCAGCGAAGACGCCCGTGCCAGGATCAACGTGCTGAGTGAGATCCCGGAAATCTGGGAAGCGAGGCTCAAGGAGTGGGCCGAGTCGAACGCCTCGAGAAAGCTGCGAACGCGCGCCATGCCCGTTCCCGACGCTAACGAGGAGGTGCTGATCTATCAGAGCCTTCTCGGAATCTGGCCCCTCGAGGGCGCCGAGCAGGAGAGGCTCGGCGATCGACTGAAGGCATATATTGAAAAGGCCTCACGCGAAGCCAAAGTCCACACGAGCTGGCTCCAGCCGAACCACGAGCATGAGACCGCGCTCAAACATTTCGTGGACGTTCTGCTCGATCCCCTGCACGAGAATTTCCGGAAATCCTTCCTGTCTCTTCATCAGATCACCTCCTACGCCGGCTTCATCAATTCACTTTCGCAGGTCCTGCTGAAGATCACGTCTCCCGGTGTTCCGGATTTTTACCAGGGTTCTGAATTCTGGGACTTCAGTCTCGTCGATCCCGACAACCGGCGCTCCGTCAACTTCGAGGCTCGGCGCAAAATGCTGGAGGCCCTCCGGGCTCGACGGAACGAGGGAATCGAACTGGCCCGCGAGCTCGTTCGCGACTGGAAGAGCGGCGCCATCAAGATGTTCGTGACGCACGTGGCCTTGAAATTCCGGCGCGAGCAGGCCGAGCTCTTTCGCCGGGGTGAATATCTGCCGGTGGCGATCGGAGGAGACTCGACTCGCCTGTTCGGGTTCGCCCGCCGGCTGGAGAATCGCTGGACGCTTCAGATCGTACCGCGCTTCATTGCTCGCCATGTCGAGGATGACGGTTCCTCACTTCGCCCCGGCCTCTGGGATGGGATCGACGTGACCCTGCCGGAAGGAGCCCCGGCTGAGTGGACGAATCTGTTCACCGGCGAGCGACTCTCGGCTAGAGATTCGAAGCTGCTGGCCGTGGACCTCCTCGCGCACTTTCCGGTCGCGCTTCTCTCGAGCTGAGGGCGGATCTGTTGTCATCCCGAGTCCGTCGGTTGCGAGGTTGACACTTCCGGAGAACTTGCGTTACGTACCGGGTACGTCCTTCCCCCGACTTGTAACCGTTTCCCTCCGTACATTTCGTACAATTCGCCGAGCCTCGGTCCTTCGAATGAAAACTCGTCTCGTTCTCTGCTCCTGGATATCGCTCCTCGCTGCCTGTTCACGGCAGCCCGAGCCGGTTTCTCTGCAGGGATACAACGTGCTGCTGGTGACTGTCGATACCACTCGAGCCGATCACATCGGAGCGTATGGTTTCCGCGAAGCCGAGACTCCCAATATCGATCGCCTGGCGAGAGAGGGCGTCCGATTCGATCGCGCCATCTCGCCCGTTCCCCTGACTCTCCCGGCGCATTGCTCGATTCTCTCCGGGCTGCTGCCGCTGCACCACGCCGTTCGCAACAATGGTACGGGTGGATTGGGCAGCGATCGCGAGACCATCGCCACGCGACTCAAGCAGGCCGGCTACCGGACCGGCGCCTTCGTCGGTTCCTTCGTTCTGAATCGTCGTTTCGGACTTGATCGCGGCTTCGATCTCTACGACGACGAGCTCGATTCTGAAATCGTCGCGACCAACGGTCTGGAGGCCGAGCGGACAGGTGACATCGTCGTCGATCGCGCTCTTTCGTGGCTCCAGACCAGGGATGCGCGGCCCTTCTTCGCCTGGGTTCACCTTTACGATCCGCACGCTCCGTACGTTCCGCCCGAGCCGTTTCGTTCACGGCACCTGGCCAGTCCTTACGATGGGGAGATCGCTTTCGCCGACTCGCAGATCGGGCGCCTGCTCGCCTACCTCGATCAGCAGAAGCTGACCGATCGCACCATCATCGTCATCGCCGGCGACCATGGGGAGGCTTTGGGCGAGCATGGTGAGTTGACGCACGGTCTGCTGCTCTACGAGCCGACGCTTCACGTTCCGCTGGTAGTTCGGGATGGTATTCATCGGGGGCAGGTTGCATCGGAGCCGGTGAGTCTCATCGACCTGGCGCCGACCATCACATCCGCTCTCGACGTCTCCTGGCCCAGGGCTGATGGCCGTCCGATCGCGGCACTCGTGTCGACGAAGGCTTCGAAGCAAGGCGGCGCAGCCCTCTATTCCGAGACCGAATACCCTCGACAATTCGGATGGAGCGGCCTCGCGGCGCTGCGCCGCGGCAACTATAAATACATTGCCTCGTCGCATCCCGAGCTCTACGACCTCGCCCGCGATCCCAAAGAAACGCGCAACCTTTATGAAACCGAGCGCCGTCAGCTCCGTGCCCTGATAAAAGAAATGAGCGGACTGCAGGCGGGCCAGGTCAAGGCGCCGCAAACCGTCATGGATGAAGAGACCCGCGCCAGGCTCGAGAGTCTCGGCTACGTGGGAGGTGTCGCTCTCACCGATGGCGCCGGGCCAAGACCCGATCCGAAGGAGATGGCGCCGCTGTTCCGCCGCTTCGAGCAGGTGATCTGGCATATGCACGACCAGGAGCTCGATGTCGCGCAGAAAGATCTGGAGTCGCTGCTCGCTGCCGACCGTAACAATCCGGTGTTTCGTTCAACGCTGGCGCGTGTCTATCGAAAGCAGGGAAAACTCGACCGGGCTATCGTTCTCTATCGCGACACCGTGGCCTCGACCCCTCAGGATGCTGATGCCTGGTTCAATCTCTCCGTGGCTCTGCAGGAAGCGGGGCGCCAGAAGGAGGCCGCGGCCACCGTCCGCGAGGCCATCCGCTTCGACTCGAAGCGCCCCGAGGCGCATAACACGCTGGGGATTTCGCTATCGGCGGAGGGGGATCTGGAGGGAGCCCGGCAGGAGTTCCAAAGAGCGATATCGCTCGATCCAACCAGCGCCCGCGCCTTCAATAATCTCGGCAATGTTCTTCGACAAATGAATCGAGTCAGCGAGGCAGAGAAGGCCTACCGGGACTCGGTGCGGCTCGCGCCGAAGTATGCGGATCCGCTCAATGGGTTGGGAACGCTGGCAGTCCAGGAAAACCGGCCGGCGGAAGCGATTCCATATTTCGAGCGTGCGCTGGCGCTCGCTCCCGACTACTATGAGGCACATCTGAATCGAGGAATCGCCCTGGAGTTGACGGGTCGGCGCGTTGAAGCGGCGGCCGAGTATCGACGCTTCCTTTTGGAAGTGAAAGGTAAAGAGGAATTTTCATCACAGCGCAACGCTGCGACGCAGCTGCTGGCGCGAATATCTGCGAGGTCATGACTAAAACGGAGGTGACGCACGAAAGAGTTGAAATCGGGTTGTTTCCGAGGTTCCCCATAGACCAAATTTCCGGGCAGCGACAATATGAACGAATCAGACAGCGTCCGAAAATTTGGCGCTCCCATTCAAGACCTTGAATACGGGAAAGGGGTGCGCGCTTTGCCCCAAGCGTAACTCCCTGAGTTGTTGCGACTTAGCAGAATCTATGATCTGGGCAAAATTCTGCAATTGATCTCGTTCCAATCACAGCTCCCTTTTGTCTGGTCGATGTAACATTATTGAAAAACTAATCATGGCCCAGCAATTTCAGTCCTAGGAGGGATGAATGAAGCTTTTGCACCGGCGAATAGCCCTAGCCATCTTTGCGACCTTACTTTTAGTCTCCGTCATTCCAGCGTTCGCGCAGTCGAGCGGGTCATCACTGACCGGCCGGGTCGTCGACGAATCGGGAGCGGCCCTTCCGGGCGTCACGATCACGGCAACCAACACCGCGACCGGTTTCAATCGAGCGGCTGTGACTGAGTCCGATGGCTCCTATCGGTTCCCTTCGCTTCCGATCGGGACCTACGTCGTCACGGCCGAGCTCAACGGTTTCTCGACCGTCAAAACCTCTAACGTTCAGATGCAGGTGGCCACGGAGAGAAATCTTCCCATCAACATGAAGCAGGCTGCGATCTCCCAGGAGATCACGGTCACAGCCGAGGCTCCGCTCGTGGCGACGACGCCGGCCATCGGTACCGTGGTCAGCCAGCAGGAGTTGGAAGGGCTGCCACTGAACGGACGTCAGTTCGCCAACCTGGCGACGCTGGCCCCGGGAACGACGCTATCGGTGAACGCCGATCCGACCAAGCCAGGGCAGCTCACCATCGCTCTCAACGGCGGCAGCGGCCGCAATGTCAACTTCGTCATCGACGGCGGCGACAACACCGACGACACGATCGGCGGCGCCCTGCAGAACTTCAACCTCGAGGCCGTCCAGGAATTCAAGATCCAGACGATGCAGTACAAGGCCGAATACGGCCGCTCCTCCGGCGGCGTGCTCAGCGTCGTCACCAAGACTGGAACGAACGATTTCCAGGGCAGCCTGTACGAGTTCGCGCGACGCGACAACTTCTACACCTCGAAGACCACGACCGAGATTCAGACCGGCGCCTCGAAGCAGCCCTACAAGCGCGATCAATACGGCGGTTCGATTGGCGGACCGATCATCAAAGACCGCGCCCATTTCTTCGCGACGTACGAGAAGACAAAGAGAGACACGAGCTACACCGTCGCCACAGGCGGAGTGTTTCCGGCATTCGATGGAAAGTCCTTTCCGACGCCATTCCAGGATGAGTTGGGAACCGCGAAGGCATCGGTGAATCTGTCGCCCAAGCAGTTCCTCTCGGTTCGCTACGGATATCAGAAGAACGCCGAAAAGTACGGCGCGGTTCCACTCTACCTTCCTTCCTCTCTCGGTACGACGAACAACAAATACAGATCGATTTTGGGGAACCACACCTGGCAGTTGGGCTCGAATGCTTTGAATGAATTCGTCTATCAGTGGACCAAGTTCAACAATGCCATCACTGCCGACTCCAATGATCCGAGCCTCGTGTTCCCCAGTGGTTCCACGGCCGGCCAGAACGGCAATACTCCCCAGACGACGAATCAGGAAAAGTCGCAGTTCAAGGATGACATCAGCTGGACATCCTCGCTCTTGGGCTCGCACCACGAACTCAAGACGGGTGTGAATTACGTTCACGAACCGATTCTGGGCGGTACCTTCACTGCTGGGACCAGCGGCATTTTCACGCTTCTCAACGATGATTTCAATTCCCCCGTTTCGGAGATTTCGATTTTCGGAGGAAACTTCAGTAACACGACGCCGATTGATGAGTACAGCGTCTACCTTCAGGACGATTGGTCCGCGACACCGCGATTGACCGCCAACGTAGGCATGCGTTATGACTTATGGACGGGATTCGATCTCGACCAGCGCACCAACCCCGCCTACCAGGACTTCGCTGCGGCCGCTGACTCGCACAAATTCGATTACCTCCCGTGGATAACACCGTTTGCCAACGGAAAGAGCGCGAAGGGTAAAAACGACAAGAACAACTTCGCCCCACGCCTGGGGCTCACCTATGACCTCTCAGGCACCGGACGCCGGCTGATTCGTGGAGGAATCGGGCGCTACTACGATTTCCCTTATACGAACGCCACGATCCTTTTTCCGGCCGCGGCCGTGCAGTCGAATTATGGTGTGATCTACAACTTCGTCGATGCGACGGGC
>DASZZV010000034.1:0-9368 GCA_035544835.1 Thermoanaerobaculia bacterium | reverse complement strand
AAGTTTCACCGAGCCCCGGCAGGGGCGAAAGCCGCCACCGGATGCCTCGATTGGACGCGCTCTTCTGTCGATCGCTCGCGCCCCTGCCGGGGCTCTACAAAAAAGAATCGCTATGATCCCGCGTCCAGTGGTTCGCTTCGCTCACCACTGGCTACCAGCTTACTGGCCCTCCGGGCCGCCCACGAATGGCCAAACTCCAGGCCACGGCGTCGAGCCGTGGCGTTTCTGTGGATAAGCTAGAGGGAAGTCGGCCTCGACGGCCGACACACAGGCAAGAGTGCCTGTGCCACACAAGAACCCGCCGCCTCTCTCACTCCACGTGCCCCTCTTCTGCTCCCGGTGGCGCCGCTCCGTAGACGTGGCGGTCGTGAAGGACGAGGTCGAAGGGCTTGATGGCCGGGTTGTCGGGGTAGCCTCGATGGACCGCTCGGCAGTCGTAGCAGACGATGACGTTCTTCAGGATCCTGTAAAGCGCGAAGTCGATGATCGTAACGGCTACAAGGCTCAGACAGTAGGTCCATGGAACGAAGACGGCACCGAGGGCCACCATGGCGATGCCGGCGGCGCGGTTGAAGTCTTTCTGGAAGTAGAGCTCGCGGCAGGCGCAGGCGGCGCAGGAGCTAATCATCGACTCCGCGGGGGGTGCCGCAACGCCATTCGGCTGGGCGCAGTGAAAGCAGGGGCTCGGTTCCGGCTCCCCGGCCGCAGCCTCGAGCCGCCATCCGCATTTTGCGCAGAGAAAGTGAACGCTGGCCATTCGTTAACAGGTCGTTTGAAGAAGTGACAAGAAGAGAGACACGGCAAGGGTTGTCGAAATGGAATAGGACGCGTCACTGTTTGCTGTGACGTGCGCAAAATACTAGCTTTCCTCGCGTTTGTCTCCCTTGCCGCAGGTTCCCTCTCCGCAGCCGAGATCATGCCGCTGTCTGACGTTCACAAGGGCATGAAGGGCTATGGCGTCACTGTCTTCGAGGGTGATCGGCTCGAGAAGTTCGACGTCGAGATCCTCGGCGTGCTCAACAAGGTCGGTCCGCAGCAGGATCTCATTCTCGCTCGCGTGGACCATGCGGTGCTGCGATCCGCCGGCGTGATCGCCGGAATGAGCGGTTCGCCGATCTATATCGACGGCAAGATCGTCGGAGCACTGGCCTACGCCTGGGACTTCGCCAAGGATCCTATTGCTGGGATCACACCGATCGAGCAGATGCTGACCATTGGGAAGCGGGCCGAAGGTGCTGTCACTCCGCCGAATCGCGGCTCTGGCGCGGCCTTCCTCAACCAACTGATTCAGCGCGATCCAAGGGCACTTTCCGCCTCGCTGGAATCGCTCATCTCTGCGCCTCGCGGGGTGATGGCGACCGGAGCGACTCAGATTGCTACGCCGGTCTCCTTTTCCGGGTTCGGTGCCGACACGATTGCACGCTTCGGCAAGGCACTTGACGCCTCCGGCCTCATGGCTGTTCCCAGCGGCACTTCGGGCAGCGGCAGCAATGGCCAGAAGGTCGTGGATGGAACTTTCCGCGAAGGCGATGCCATCGCCGCCGTTCTCGTGAGCGGCGATCTTTCCGTCGCCGCGACGGGGACGGTCACGTACGTCAACGGGAAAAACGTCTATGCCTTCGGTCATCCCTTTCTCGATATGGGTCAGATCAGCTTTCCTATGGCAAAGGCCGACATCGTTACGGTCCTTCCGAACCTGGCGCGGTCATTCAAGTTCTCAAATAGTGGTGCCATCATCGGCGCCGTCCAGCAGGATCGCGCCTCCGGCATCATGGGTGTCCTCGGTGCGAAGGCCGAGACGATTCCGGTCGACGTAACGGTTGACGACGCCCATGCGCCGCAGCTCTCACACTTCGAGATCGTTCGTCAGCCGCAGATGTTTCCACTTCTTCTGTCCATGGTGGCCGACTCCATCGTCGCCCGAAGCGAAAGGGCAGCGGGGGAGCGGACCGTGCTTCTGGACTCCGAGATCGACGTCCGGGGGATGAAGCCGATTCGTCTTCGCGACGCGTGGGCCGGCGCCGAGGCGCGGCAATCGATCCCGGCGTATCTTGGGCTGGTCTCCAGCTATCTGCTTTCCAACGAATTCAGCGATGCCCGGATCGATCGCGTGAAGATCACACTGCGGCACGACGACGGCGTGAAGACGGCCAAGCTTCTCGAGGCTTCCGCCGACACTCCCGAAGACGGTGAGTTCAACCCCGGAGACATCGTCCATGTGCGTACGACTCTGAAGCCCTACCGCGGCGAGGCCTTCCAGGAATCGTTTGACGTTCGAATCCCGCAGACCATGAAGCAGGGTAAAGCTTATCTCTTCATCGGCAGCGGCTCGATGATGAACAGGCTCGATTTCTCACTCATCCCGCCAGACCCTCGCAGCCTGTCGCAGGTTATCGGCGTGATCGAGCGCCTCCGCTCATCCAACGATCTGACGGTCGGCCTCTACTCATCGTCCGAGGGTGCTGTGACGGCCGGTGTCTATCGGCCAGATCTGCCCCCGTCGGTCCATGCCATCGTCAACAACGATTCGAGCAATTCCGCGCAGGCCAGCGTTCGCTTCCACGCGCCCGATCACCAGTCGCGACCACTCGACTTCGTGGTCGACGGCGCCGTCAAGATCGACGTGGATGTAAAGTCGAAGCTGTAACGAGTCATCCCTGTAGGTACGGCGTGCGCACTGCCGCTGACAGAGGAAGAGTGGGTGTCATCCCGAGCCGCAGCGAGGGATCTGGGTGGGGGCCTTACGCCCTTGGCAATCGAAAATGTTCGTGAGCACCAGGATGGAAGGGCCCACGCCCAGATCCCTCGCTGCGGCTCGGGATGACACCGGCGATTCCTCTTGAGCTCCCCGAAGTTTCAGAAGCGTTGCAAGATCCCCACTTTCGCGAAGTACCATGCGACGTGCGCGCATCCTTCTCGCGTGCCGGAGTCACAAATCCCCACATCAAGAGGTCTGTCAAAGATGAAGCGTCTCCTGAATCTGATCCCGCTGCTCATCACCATAAACGTCTTCGCGGTCACGCCCCAGTTCTGGAAGACATCGAGCGCCGAGGCTTTCCTGGGCGGTGAGATCGAAGGGATGACCGTGAATTCGCGAGGCCAGCTTCGTCCTGGCCCCACCCTGAAGAAGATCGCATCTTTCTCCGAACCGTTCGTGCTCTCGCAGGCATCCGACGGCGCGGGCAACCGCTTCTTCGGTACCGGAAATGGGGGAAAGGTTTATCGCCTGTCCAACGGCGAGATGAAGCTGCTCTTCACCGCGCCTGAACCAGAGATCTACGCGGCAACTTTCGCGGACGGCGCCCTGATCGTGGGGTCATCGCCGAACGGCAAGGTCTATCGAGTCGATCCTAAAAGCGGCGCTTCGACGGAGTTGTTCGATCCCAAACAGGCCTACATCTGGGCTCTGGCTCCAATGGATGACGGATCGATCGCCGTCGCCACCGGCGTAGAGGGTAAACTCTTCAGAATTCCGAAGGGTGGCGCCGGAGAGCTCTGGTTTGACGCCACTGAGACTCACCTCCGCTCGCTGGCCGTAACGAAAGACAATCGTCTTCTGGTCGGCGGAGCAGGCGAGGGGCGAATCTACGAGGTTAGCGGGAAGAACAGGGGACGCGCGCTGTTCGATTCGACTTTCGCTGAAATCTCATCGATTTACTATGACGCCTCCACGGGGCTGGCCTGGGCCGCTGGCGCTTCCAATGTGTTGCCATCGGCACCGCCGACCAAGCAGGGGCAGCCGCAGAAGCAGGCGACTACTACTACGGCCACTACCACCACAACCTCAGGTGAGGTGAAGAAGGAAGATGAGCCCGCAGCCAGTGTCGATGTGAATCTTTCTTTCGAAGACCTGACTGCGGCGAATCAGGGAACGGGATCGGCCGAGTTGTACCGGATCTCGCCGGACGGATTCGTCGATACGGTGCGGAAGTTAGACCGCGAGATCGTTTATGGACTCAGTGGCGACGGGAAGGGGGGACTGTTCATTTCCACCGGTCCTCTGGGGCGGATCTACGAACTAAGAGACAACGAGATCTCACTCCTGGCGACCGTTCCCGAAAAACAGGTGGTCTCTTTCAATTCCGATCCGGGATCGGTGATCGTTACGACGACCAACAGTGGCGCCGTGTACCGCCTCGAATCGAGCCCCAACGCGAAGTCTGAATACCGCTCGCTTGCAAAAGACCTGGAGAGATTTTCCAGGTTCGGCCATTTCCGGCTGGAAGGGAACGAGTTGACCTCCTCGATCACGCAGGTCTCGTTCCGGAGCGGCAACACCTCCAGTCCTGACGATACCTGGAGCGCCTGGTCGGCTCCGGTCAACGGCTCTCAGGGCGCCATCGACGTCCCGCCCTCTCGTTACCTGCAGTGGCGCTTGAATTTTCTGCGGCCGACGCCTTCTGCGTATGTCGATGCGGTTTCGATCGCTTACATCAATCGAAACGTTGCTCCGGTCATCGATAATGTCGCCGTGCTCGATCCTGGTGTGGTCATCGTCAGCAGTAATTATCCGTCCGCGCCCCAGGTAGTGGAGGCGACGAACCCCGACGAGAACGGGATTTTCGGCTCGCTCGACCCTTCACGCGATCACAGTGATCCTGGTAAGCGTGTTTTCAGGAAGGGTTATCGAACCGCTGTGTGGAAGGCGCACGACTTCAATAACGACTCGATCCGCTATACGCTGAATTTCCGTCGCAACGGCGACGCTAAGTGGCTGCGTCTGCGCGAAAATCTCGAAGAGTCGCAATACAACTTCGACACCTCGCAACTGCCCGACGGCGTCTACGAGCTGCAGCTCGTCGCTTCTGATGCTCCCGACAACGTGGAGGGACCGCTCACCGATCAGAAGGAGGGCATCGAGTTCAATGTCGACAACTCACAGCCGAGTGTGGCCTTCACAGCTTCAGGCGACAGGCTAACTGTTCACGTGACCGATCAGCTCTCGACGATCGTTAAGGTCGAATACTCGATCGACGCAAAAAAATGGATTCGTCTGACACCTGAAGACGGCATCTCAGACTCGTCCGACGAGACCTACCGGATTGCGCGGACGGATCTCGACAATCACTTTGTCGTGGTTCGCGCCGTGGATAGTTCTTTCAACATCGCGACGGCCCAATGGAGGAATTGAAAATTGTAAATTTGTAAATTGAAAAAGGGGAAAAGGAAGAGGTTGGTTTGCGAGAATGTGTCATCCCGAGCCGCAGCGAGGGATCTGGGCGGGGGCCTTACACCCGAGCGCATAACGCACAATTGCCTGACGCCTCGAGAGCAGGGCCCCTTCCCAGATCCCTCGCTCGACGCTCGGGATGACACCCTGGTTTCTTTCACTCAGACGCCGCGCTCCGCGGTCAATCGCTCGGGATGACACATCTCTTGGATACGGTCCAATCGTTTTTTCAATTTTCAATTCCCAATTCGCCTCCCATAATGTTGACGATGCGACAACACTGGAAGAGGCGATTGGGCGTAGCGGCTCTTCTGCTGGGCGCCTCTCTCGCCTGTTCTCCTCCCGAGCATCGCCAGGCCCCTCCGCCGCCCGATGCGGCACAGTTCGACGATCGCACTCCCGAGGACGGTGGCACGGTCGTGCTGCGACTCGATACCGATATCCGATCCTTGAATCCGGTCTTCATCAACAGCGTCTACGAGAAGGAAGTCGCATCCTTTCTCTTCGACGGGCTGCTCGAGCTGGATCAGGAGGGACGAGTCATTCCGGGAATCGCCAAATCCTGGGAAATCTCGCCGGACGGTAAGGCCTACACTTTCCACCTGGGCACCTCGACGTTTTCCGATGGAACAGCAGTGAAGGCGGCCGATGTGATTTTCACGCTGAATCACATCCTGCACGATTCACCTGAGTTGAGCGGCGCCTTCGAAGGCATGCAGACGGCGGGGACGAGGGCCATCGACGATCAAACCGTACAGGTAGCATTTGATAAAGCGCGCGCCGGACAGTTGCTGGCATTCGGGACAGCCATTCTCCCTGAGCACATCTATTCGAAAGGTGACTTTGCGAAGGACTATGCTTTCGCCGTGACCGGCAACGGTCCCTACCGATTGCTGCGGCGGACGGCGGGGAAGGAAGTCGTTCTGCAGCGGCGAGGCGACTACCCTGGTAAAAAACCTCACCTCGAGTATGTGATGTTCAAGGTCATCGGCGACGCCAGTGTCGCCTGGGATGCCTTGAGGCGGGGCGACATCGATGAGATGGAGCTCAACTCGGAACAATGGACGAGGGCTCAGGCCGACGCTGGCTTTCAGCGTGAGATCGATCTTCGCCGTTTCTACAAGTTGGGCTACAACTTCATCCCCTGGAACACGCGAAATCCTATTCTGGCCGACAAGCGGGTCCGGCAGGCGCTGAGCATGTGCCTTGATCGCAAATCGATCATTCAGCATGTCTATGGCGGTACGGCTCGCGTCATCACCGGCCCGTTCACTCCCGACCAGTGGGCCTACAACCCGGAAGTACCGCCGGTCGAGTTCAACCCGGCGGCGGCAAAACAACTACTGTCGGATGCAGGCTGGCGCGATACGGACCGAGATGGTGTTCTCGACCAGAATAAGCTGCCGCTCGAGATCAGGATGCTCGTTCCGTCAGGCAGTCGCACTTCGATTGAACAGGCCCAGATTTTCCAGGACTCACTCAAGCAGATCGGCGTCAAGCTCGACCTCGAGCAGCTCGACAACGCCACGCTCATCGGACGCGTTACCCAAGGGAAGTTTGAGGCGACCTTTCTGTCATGGGATCTCGACCTCGATCCCGATCTCTACGCACTCTTCCATACCGATCAGATCCCGCCGCATGGGCAGAACTGGGTCTTTTATTCGAATCCGGAAGTCGACGCCCTTCTCGTACAGGGGCGCGAGGCCATGGACCAGAAGCAGCGTACGGTGATTTATCAGAAGCTGCACCAGATCCTCGCCGCAGATCAGCCCTATACCTGGGTTCTTCAGGAATCGGTGAAGTGGGCTTCCAACAAGCGCTTAAGGAACGTGAAAGAGAGTCGTGCACTGGGGCCGTTCTTCTGGGTGCCTGGCCCGCGCGACTGGTGGATTCCCACTCCTTTCCGCAAGCGCGAGCTGTCTGCGTCGCGTTAGGATCGAGCGAGAGATGGTCGCATTTCTTCTGCGGCGCCTCTCCACCGCCCTCGTCACTCTGGTCGGAATCTGCGCGGCAACTTTCGTTCTGATTCACGCCGCCCCGGGCGATCCTGTCGATATCTACGTCGCATCACTACGTTCCACCAGCGTCTCCCCCGAGATCGCCCGGACAGTGCGGCGAATTCATCATCTCGATCGTCCTCTCGTGATCCAGTTCGGCTACTGGCTCCGGGACGCCGTGACCCTCGATTTCGGCGACTCGATCCTCGAGCCGGGCTCGTTGCGGGATCGCATTTCGCGCGCGCTTCCGGCAACCGTTCTGCTGAACAGCGCAGCTCTGCTGCTGGCGCTTCTAATCGCCGTGCCGATCGGCTTTCTCAGCGCGATGCGGCCGCGACGATTTCTGGATCAAAGCTCCAGGCTCATCTTCTTTCTGTTGTACTCACTGCCCAACTTCTGGGTGGCCTTGATTCTGATTCGAGTCTTTGCCGTGCGTCTGCAGATCCTGCCGCTGTTCGGGATGACGTCCGATGATTTCGAGCGTTTCAGTACGGCTGGGAGAGTACGGGATCTCGCCCTCCACATGATTCTTCCAGTGGTCACGCTCGCCTACAGTCAACTGGCGCTCTTCGCTCGCTTCGCACGGGTCTCGCTGCTCGAGGAGACACACAAGGACTACATGCAGACGGCGCGGGCGAAGGGCCTCGCTGAACGGTCGGTGATGATTGGACATGGCGTGCGTAATGCGGCCATCCCCATGATCTCGCTTCTCGCCCTGACCATCCCGTACGTGATTTCGGGGAGCGTGGTGATTGAGAAGATCTTCGCCTGGAACGGGATCGGGCTGCTGTTCATCGATGCCGTACTGTCGCGAGACTATCCGATCGTGATGGCCCTGGCCGTTGTCACGGCTGTGGCCACATTGACTCTGTCGATCGTTGGCGACGTTCTCTATGCCTGGGCTGATCCTCGCATACGCCTCGGGGCCGGCGAGGTGGGCATTTGAAACAGACCAGGGGATCGGATCTCAGCGCCCGCATCGCCATCACATACCTGGTGCTCGTCATCACCGCGGCGCTGTTCGCGCCGGTCTTGACGAGAGTGCTCTCGAAGTCGGACCCACTGTCGGTTCACCTCGAAGAGAGACTGCAGGGTCCGGGCGGACGTCACCTGCTCGGTACCGATGAGCTGGGGCGCGATCTCACAGCGCGTATTCTCTTCGGCGCACGTGTTTCGCTTCTGGTCGGAATCATCTCGGCCGTTTTGTCACTCGGCGTCGGTACTCTGCTGGGGGCGGTGGCCGGGTATTACCGCGGCACCCCCGATTGGATCGTGTCGAGAGTCATCGAGGTTTTCCTTTGCTTCCCCTTTCTTTTCGTCGCTCTGGCTATTGTGGGTATCTTTCACCCGTCGGTGGTGTCGATCATTATCGCCGTCGCCCTGACCTCTTGGCCCGACGAGGCGCGAATCGTTCGAGGAGAGTTGTTCCGAATCCGCGAGATCGAGTTCGCCGAGGCGGCGCGAGCTTCCGGGGCTGGCGATCTGCGGTTGATCACCAGACACCTTCTGCCGCACGCAATCGGTCCGGCGCTGATCTCAGCGACCTTCACGGTCGGCTCGGCAATCCTGACGGAATCGGCGTTGTCGTTTCTCGGCCTGGGAAGCGCGTTGCCAACTCCGTCGTGGGGCGGCATTCTGGCGTCGGCCAGTTCCTACGGCGACAGGGGATGGTGGCTGCTCGTTTTTCCCGGGATCGCCATCTTCCTCACCGTGGCAGCCTGTAATGTGCTCGGCGAAAGCTTGCGTGATCGGCTGGATCCGCGGAGTTGACGAGCGATGTTGTTGAGGGCAATTCGTTTTGCGATCGTTAAGAGTCGAGCGCGTCGGTCCCGCGAAACATGCCTCTCGACCCCGCAAACTCACTGCTGTCTTATTACACGCTGAAGCAGCGCGCGAAGGCGCGCGCCAGAGTTGTACCGGGCGCGTAAGCCCCGTGTCTGGAGTTTGGCCCTTCATGAGCGGCCCGGAGGGCCAGTAAGCCGGTAGCCAGTGGTGAGCGAAGCGAACCACTGGACGCGGGATCATAACGATTCTTTTTTTAGATTAGAGCCCCGGCAGGGGCGCGAGCGATCGATAGGAGAGCGCGTCTAATCGAGGCATTCGCGGCTTTCGCCCCTGCCGGGGCTCGGTGAAACTTCAAGCAAATGATTGATTCGTGACGTCTTCCAGTGGTTCGCTTCGCTCACCACTGGCTACCAGCT
>DASZZV010000033.1:0-22231 GCA_035544835.1 Thermoanaerobaculia bacterium | reverse complement strand
CCGTGAAGCCAATGCAACCGTCGACCACAAGCAGCTTGCGATGGGTGCGGTTGTTCAGCCGCCCGAGGTTATAGATGCGGATGGGGTGGTACTTCTGGATCTGGACACCAGCCTCAGTCATGGCGTCGAGCTCCTCATGCTTCATCTTGCTCGTCCCCACCCAGTCGAGCAGCAGGTGCACGCGCACACCGGCGCGGGCTCGATCCGAGAGAGCATCCGCGAACTCCTGTCCGATCTTCCCGGACCAGTAGATGTACGTCTCAAAGGTGATCGACTTTCGCGCTGATCGAATCGCTTCGAGCATGGCCGCAAAAATCTGATCGCCGTTCACCAGCTCGCGCGCGAGATTCCCGGCCGTGATCTGCGGCCCCAGCAGGGTGCCCATCGATCGCTGGAAGCCGGGGTCGGCAACCGAGTAAAGCCACTCGATTTTCCGTTCGATTTTCTTCTCGCCCGTCGAGACATTCGCGGCGATGAAGAAGACGAAAGCGAGACCGGCGACGACCGCGAACCAGGTTAAGGACATCCGGCACCTTCCTGCCGCTTTTGTGCCGGACCGGGTTGTGGCACGCGGGTGCCGATTGCCGGGGAATTGCTCCACCAGAGGAACGAGTCACACTCCAGGTCTTCTCCGATTTCGTCTGACCATTCTCCTGGCTGGCGGACCGAACTTCAAAGAGCTCTGCTAATCTCTCCCTTTCTTCGGAGGTGCACCCTGTCTCTGCGACGATTTCTAATCCTCGGTTTCTTTCTCGCCAGTTCCGTCAACGCACAGCAAGTCGATCCGCGTGCCTACCAGGAGCTTCGCTATCGCTTCATCGGCCCATTCCGGGGAGGCCGAACCGTTGCCGCGGTCGGAGTTAGGTCGCGGCCCGGGGTTTTCTACATCGGCGCCAACAACGGCGGCGTCTGGAAGACCAATGACTACGGACGAATCTGGAGCCCGATCTTCGACGATCAGCCCACGCAGTCGATCGGCGCCATCGCCATCGCCCCTTCCAATCCCGACATCATCTATGTGGGAAGCGGAGAGGGACTGCAGCGTCCCGATCTCTCCACAGGCGACGGGATCTACAAGTCGACTGATGCCGGAAAAACGTGGAGCCATCTCGGTCTGCGCGATGCCCAGCAGATCCCGATGATCGCCATCGATCCCCGCAACCCCAACCGCCTTTTCGTAGCTGCTCTCGGCCACCCCTACGGTCCGAACGAAGAGCGCGGGATCTTCCGCTCCGATGACGGCGGCATCACGTTCCAGAAGGTGCTCTACAAAAACGAAAACGTCGGTGCCATGGATGTGGCCCTCGATCCCTCCAGCCCCGCGACTGTGTACGCGGTTCTGTGGGAGGCCCGAAATGGTCCGTGGGAGAACGGCTACTTCACCGGGCCCGGAGTGGGACTCTTCAAGTCGACGGACAGCGGCGCTACCTGGAAGCAACTCACGAATGGCTTGCCGGGCACCGCAGACGGAGTGGGACGCATCGGAATCGAGGTCTCGCCTGGCGACACGAAGCGTCTGTTCGCCGTGGTCGCCTCGAAGAAAAAAGCGGGCGTCTATCGCTCCAATGATGCCGGCGAATCGTGGGAGCTGCTGAACAGCGACGAGCGTCTCTGGAGCCGCGACGGAGACTTCCAGGAGATCCGGGTCGACCCGAAAAACTCCGACATTGTCTACGTCGCCAACGTCGTCACCTGGAAGTCAACCGATGGCGGAAAGACCTTCGGGGCCTTTCGAGGAGCGCCGGGCGGTGATGATTACCACCGGGTCTGGATCGATCCTGATGATTCGCGAGTCATCCTCATCGGCTCGGATCAGGGGGCCATCGTTACGGTGAACGGCGGAGAGAGCTGGAGCTCCTGGTACAACCAGCCGACCGCGCAGATGTTTCATGTCAGCACTGACAACACCTTTCCTTATCGCGTCTGCGGCGGACAGCAGGAGAGCGGTTCGGCCTGCGTGCCGAGTCGCAGCGACAACGGTTCGATTACCTACCGCGACTGGGAGACGCCGGCGGCGGAGGAGTATGGATATGCTGTTCCTGATCCCCTGGATCCCGACCTCGTCTTCGGAGGCAAGATCTCCCGATACGATCGCCGCACGCGCCAGTCGAAAGACATTTCGCCGCGCGTCGTCAGCGATCCCACGTACCGCGTCATTAGGACTGAGCCGATCGTCTTCTCGCCTGTCGATCCACACATCCTCTACTTCGCATCAAACACTCTGTGGAAGACGACCACGGGCGGTGAGAGCTGGTCGCAAATCAGTCCCGATCTGTCCCGAAAGGAATGGGAAGTTCCGCCTAACGCCGGTGTTTATGCCGCGACGGCGAAGGTAACGCAGCGCGGTGTGATCTACGCCGTGGCCCCGTCACCGCTGAACGTCAATCGGATCTGGGCCGGTACCGACGACGGACTGCTGCATGTCACGACCGATGGCGGAAAGAGCTGGAAGAACGTGACGCCGCCTCAGCTTCGAGCCTGGGCCAAGGTGTCGATCATCGACGCGTCGCACTTCGACGAAGGGGAAGCGTACGCGGCCATCAACACTTTCCGGCTGGACGACCTGCGTCCCCAAATCCTTCGCACGCGGGACGGTGGGGCGACCTGGAGTGAGATCACGAGCGGCATTCCAGCTGGCGGAATCGTCAACGTGGTTCGTGAAGATCCGAGAACCAGAGGTCTTCTTTTCGCCGGCACGGAGCAGGCTGTCTATGTTTCTTTCGATGATGGCGATCACTGGCAGTCGCTGCGTCAGAACCTTCCCGCGTCGTCGGTTCGCGACCTGGTGATCAAAGGAGATGACGTGGTCGTGGCGACGCATGGCCGCGGCTTCTGGATTCTCGATGACATAGAGCCGCTGCGGCAAATCGCCGCCCGCAGTGCGAATCCTGGAGCTGCGCCTCTTCTTTTCAGACCGGCCGCGGCGATTCGTTTTCGCTGGAGCAAGTATCCCGACACGCCGCTTCCACCTGACGAATCGGCCGGACAGAATCCCCCCGACGGCGCCATCCTCGACTACTGGCTTCCGGCCGGCATCTCCACCCCCGTCACGCTCGAGATTGCCGACGCGCGGGGTGTGGTCGTTCGCCGATTTTCGAGCACCGACAAAGCAGAGTCGCCGAAGGACGAAGGGAACGTGCCCTGGTACTGGATTCGCCCGGAACGGGCGTTGCCCACGACCGCCGGGATGCATCGTTTCGTGTGGGATCTGCTCATCACGCCGATGCCTGGAGCGAAACGCACCTACCCGATCTCCGCCGTTCCGCACGACACCGCGCCGAATCCGACCTCACCTTTTGTACTCCCCGGCACCTACATCGTGAAACTGTCCGTGAACGGGAGAACACTCACGCAGCCGTTGATGGTGACGATGGACCCGCGTGTGAAAACGACGGTCACAGATCTCCAGCAGCAATGGACTCTTTCCAAACAGATCTACGACCGGCTCATCGAAGCCGGCGCTGCGCTGGACAAGCTGCGCGCCAGACGAGCGGAGATCAAGTCGGGGCAGGAAAAGCCCGGCAACCCGAAAGCTCTCAAGGAGTGGGACGATGCTGCGGCGGCGCTGGAAGGAAAGAATCCCGACGTCAATGATGAGGAAGAAGCGTCGTTGCCGGCCGGTGTCGATTCGCTGCCTACTGCCATCGACTCGCTGCGTACCCTCCTGGCCGCTATTCAGAACGTCGATGCCGCGCCGACGACGCAACAAGCCAGCGCCATTACGGCGCGTCTCGGAGTGCTGGATGAATTGATGAAGCGATGGCGGTCGATCGAGAATCGTTGAAACGACCACACGGGTCGCGCCGAGGGGGCTGGACGAATTTGGTGAAGCGATGGAGCAGATAGAAACCAGAAAGTAAACCAGAAACCAGAAACCAGAAACCAGAAACCAGAAATCAGAAATCAGAAATCAGAAATCAGAAATCAGAAATCAGAAATCAGGAAGTAAACCAGAAACCAGGACTACGTCAAAGCCAGGTTTAGACTTTGCTTCTTCTGGTTTCTGGTTTCTGGTTTCTGGTTTCTGGTTTCTGGTTTCTGGTTTCTGGTTTCTGGTTTCTGGTTTCCGCTTTTGATTCACGGCAGAAAGCTGTTCCGCGGAACGTCGGAAGGCTCGACAACGCTGAGATGCGCGAAGATGGCAATCAACCGCCGCTCTTCGGTCCCCGCGTTGAGATAGGTCTTCATCAGCAGCTCGATCTCTTCGGAGCGTTCATCCGCCGAGATCGTGAAGCCATTCCTCGGTTGTTCGGGAGTGTCTACCCATTCCCTCCTCCATTGACCTTTCTCGATCGTGCAGCGGATGAATCCACTTCTAACTGCGGCGATCATAGGAAACAGCATGTTCAGGTTCAACGAGCCGCTGGAGTCGGCCGGCATGGGTCTCCTACCCAACTCCGGATACGCGTCGGCCTTCTGCCTGTCGAGAGCCCGAGTGATCCGATCCTCAATAGCCCGCTTCAGCAGCCCGCCGTCTTTCTCGACGAAGAGAAGTCCCGACTGATAGATCCGAAGAGTCGTGTCCCCTCGGTTGAAGGTTTCGAGCCTGCTCCGAACGACCCGGCAGCCCAGCTCCATCTGTTGCTTCTCCCACCGGAACTGGAGAGGGAAAATTGTCTGCGGTGGCACCTGCACGTGATGTTGAATGCAGGCGCCTGCGATGCTGACATCGTTCAGCACCACGTTGAACATGCCGAGTCGCGCCGGACGCGGCATAGGCAGTCGGACGCGATCCGTGTGACGACGGTTTCCCTGACTTGCTTCCATTTGGCTACTCCGGAATGGTCAAAGGTTGGACGGTCGAGCCTTCAGGCCCTGGGAATGTGATCATTATCCGCGCACGAGCCCGTTTTCTCAATTCTCAACCTCTGTCAACCTCGGGCCAGGAAACTCTCAGTTCGCTATAATCGCCGCAATGGCTGAAATCGACGAGCTTCGAGAGCTGGCGAAGAGCTTCTGGGCAAAAGAGGATCTGCTTTGCCCGAGACACCCCGGAGTGAAGATGAAGGGATCGTTCATTCAGACAACCTACGCCGATCACATCTACCTCGACTGTCCCAAAGGGAAAGAAACGATCACGATCCCGCAGCGTCCCCGTCAGCAGGAGTTCAACGGACCACAGATCGAAGGGCTGGTCGTGTTTCTGCAGCAGGGCGACCGCGTTCTCTGCTATCGATGCCAGTCCAAACTGGTGATCGATCAGCGGGAGCTCCAGGCGGGAAGCGGCATCAACCGTCTCCTCTTCACCTGCGTCCGTTGTCTCTCCTATGGAGCGTGGGAAGGGAAACCGGAAGAGGCGTCGATCGAGGCACACTCGGCTTCGCGAAAAGCCAGCTGAAGAGCGTCACCGAGCCCGCATTTCTTACAGGGTTTCGTCGCGAGGAAGCGGAGAGCGGCGTGGATGCGAGGCGCACGGCGTTTTCGCGACGAGGGATAGTAGTAACTATGTTGAGGAGCGAAAATGCTGTGCAACGAAGCAGACACGCAGCTATCCGATTCCGCAGCAGAAACCCTGTGAGAAATGCGGGCTAGGCATGCCGGTCAACACCGCCCCTCCCCGGATCGTCATCATTGGTGCAGGCTTCGCCGGGCTGTACGCCGCCAAACACCTTCGCGATGCGGCAGCCGAGGTTCTCGTCATCGACCGGCGCAATCATCACCTCTTCCAGCCGCTGCTCTATCAGGTCGCAACCGCGGCTCTGAATCCATCGGATATTGCCGCCCCCATCCGATCGATTCTACGGGATCAGAAGAACGTCACGGTCCTCCTGGGGGAAGCACGCGCCATCGATCGCCAGACCCGAACGGTCCGAGTCGGCGACGAGGACATCGCCTACGACTACCTGATCATCGCGACAGGTGCGACCCATTCGTACTTCGGTCACGACGACTGGGCGCGAATCGCCCCCGGGCTCAAGAATCTGGAGGATGCCCTCGAGATCCGCCGCCGCATTCTCATGGCATTCGAAATGGCCGAAAAAGAAAGGGACGCCGGCCAGCGTGCGGCCTGGCTCACCTTCGTCATCGTCGGCGGCGGTCCGACCGGAGTCGAGCTTGCCGGCGCGGTCGCGGAAATTGCTCAACACACTCTGGCTCGTGACTTTCGTCATTTCGATCCGCGGGATGCGCGGGTCATTCTGGTAGAGGGGCTCGATCGGGTCCTGCAGACCTACCCTCCTCCTCTCTCGAGAAAAGCTGAGGACCAGCTCCGGGCACTCGGTGTCGAAGTTCGGCAGAACGCTCGCGTCACGAAGATGGACGAAACTGGCGTCGTCTTCGGCGAGGAACACCTTAGCGCGCACACGATTCTCTGGGCTGCCGGCGTCAAGGCCTCCCCTCTCGGTGCGGCGCTGGGAGTCCCGCTGGACCGTGCCGGACGCGTGAACATCGAAGCGACCTTGACCATCCCGGGAGATCCGAGGGTTTACGTGGTTGGCGACCTCTCCGCACTCGAGGATCGAGGCAGGATGGTGCCGGGAGTCTGTCCGGCCGCGATCCAGGAAGGCATTCACGCCGCCGGGAACGTGAAGCTGGCGCTGAGGGGAAGGGCGCTTCGGCCGTTTCATTATCGCGACAAAGGATCGCTGGCCACCATCGGGAGAGCCGCCGGCGTCGGTGAAATCGGCCCTTTCAAACTCAGCGGCCTGATCGCCTGGATGGCCTGGCTGTTCATTCACATTCTTTTTCTGATCGGATTCCGGAACCGGTTGTTCGTGATGATCCAGTGGGCCTGGGCGTATGTCACCTATCAGCGGGGCGCGAGGCTGATCACGTCGACGCAGGGGGACGAGACGTGAGGAGAACGAGAAAAGAAATGAAGAATGAAAAATGAAAAATGAAAAATTGAGAATTTAGAACTAGAAAAGGCCGAGGCGCGATCATTCTCCATTCTTCATTCTTCACTCTTCATTCTTCACTCTTCATTCTCCATTCTTCATTCTTCACTCTTCATTCTTCATTCTTCACTCTTCATTCTTCATTCTTCATTCTTCATTCTTCATTCTTCATTCTTCATTCTTCATTCTCCTTCACCCTTCACTCTCCCCCTCCGCCTGCTTCCCTTCTCAAATGAAAAAGGCGCACGTTGCCGTGCGCCTTTCTGGTAGATGCTTGGAACGATTCTTACTGAGCGGGAACGTACGTTGGGTCTTCGCTCTTGTTGTCGACGACCGATCCGTAAGCGGTGACCTTTCCGTCGCCGCTGATCACCTTCACGCTCATTCGAACGTTGAACTGGTTATCGAGTCCCATCATCTTGAGCACTGAGTTGAGCTGCTTGAATTCATTCGGTTGCAACTGCAACGTGATCACGGGGCTGACGAGGGAATCCGGAATGTCAGCGGTGACCTCGACGGTGACGGATTTGCCGGCAACCTCAGCGACGCCGACATTCGTGCGGAAACGGGCCGACTGCTCGACCTGAAGGATCTGGAGTGCTCGGTCGCTCTTGCTGACAGCCTCGTCGAGGGTCACAGCCGGAATGAACTGACCGACCGTACCGGTCTCCCTGAGGTCGTACGTGCGCCCGGTGACCACCAGCGACGAGTCGCTGGCTGTATCGATATGGAGTGATCCTCCGGCATTGCTCAGACCGAAGAGACTGGAGACGATGTTGTCGAAAGCGGCGATCTTCCCTGCGCCGATCGTGACGTTCCTGACGACTGGACTGCCCGATTCGGGATAGAGCGTCAGCTTCGCATCGACTGCGGTCGAACCGGCGTTGAAGATGCGGACGTCCGAACGGAATTTCGTGAACTGCGAGGTGAAGTCGGTGATTCCGGCCAGGATGTAGGTGCTGGCCTTGAGGTTGGAGATGTCGACGGCCGGGACGAGTTGCGGATCATTGCTGCGCGAATCGACGACCGAGGCATAGGCCATGATCCGGCCGGCGCCCGACGTGATCTGCAGCTCGAAGCGGCCATCGTCGAGTGTGACCTTCTGTGTGGCGAGAACAGAGTTGAGCTGCTGATGCTCACCAGCCTTCAGGCTGACGAAAAACTGTTTGACCAGCCCACCGTTGTCGTTGAATACCTTCACCGACACATCGGCCGGCTGACCCGAGCCTTCGAGGATTCCCAGGTTCGTGCGGTAGTTATCGTTCTGGGAAATCGCCTGGATGCTGAGACGCGGTGTTGCGGTGCTGTTAAGGGCAGTGGCACCGATGAACTTTGAATACGGAATGGCCGGTATGAACTGACCGACGCTACCATCCTCGGCGAGGTTGTAGGTCCGGCTCGAGGCAAACGTGCTCAGGTTGAACCTCACCGGCAGGAACTTGCCGGCGAAGTTGAGCGGATGAAATTCGAGGACACCGTTCGTGCCGTCAGCCAGCGACCCGAGGCCGTAGAGATGCTTCACGATGTCATCCAGTGCCACGGTCTGACCAGATGTCACCTCGAATTGTGTGATCTTGCTGTCAGCAAGGGTATCGACCGTACTCGGCGTGTAGGTGAGCTGATACATGAGCTTCTTACTGGAGAGGTTGGTCATCCGGATATCCGACTGCCACTTGGACTTCTGCCCCTGCACGTTGGCAACGGCAGGAATCAGGAGGGCGTTGTCAGGAGGCGCCGATTTGCCGGCAGGCGTAATCGGCGTGGCCAGAGTGAGTGACACAGTTGGACTGGCGATCGTCATTCCCGAGCTGACAGATGTAACGGTGAGCGTAGCGGTGCTGGTACCCACCGGCAGCGTGGAAGGATTGACGGCTGCGGCCAGACTCAGTCCACTCGGCGACACCGGGCCGGGCCCAACGGTGAGCCATGGCGCCGAGGTACCGAAATTGAAGGGAGACCCGAGCGTCTTGGTCGTGCCTGGCGGAATCGGAATGAAGATGGAGAACTGAATGGGTGGATTGTTGCCGTCCTCGGTCGTCAACTCGAACAACTTACTGTTCGGATCCGGCTTCGGAATCACGACCGTGCGGATCACTTTCGAATATTCTGCAGCGTTCCTTCCACAGATGGCGCGAACACGGTAGTAGTAGGGGGTCGGCTCCGTTGCCTCATGCCGGTACTCGACGGAGAGGGCGGTGGTCGTAGTCGTCTTCGCGTCCGTGAAATTCGGGTCGGTCGCTTCCTGGGCCTCATAGGTAGTCAACGTGGGGACACCTTCCCACAAGAAGTGATAGGTCTCGCCACTGGTCGATTCACCGACAATCGAGGCGATGGTTTTCGGGGGAGCAGCACAGATCGCAACGGGGTCACTCACCGCGAAAGAAGCTCGACTTGAAACGATATTGGGGCAGGAGTCAGATGTCGCTTCCACGAACCACTCGTGCGGTCCCGGGGAGAGTGTCCGGACCGCGGTCGTGGTCGACTTGTTCAATAGGATCGAATCATTGCGACCGAAGGTGACGACCGTGAAGATGTAGCCCGTGGCCCCGGGCACCGAGCTCCAGGAGAAGGTGACGGGTGAAGGGACGGTCGTGCCGGTGACCGGTGCCAGCAGAGTAGGTGCAGTCGTCCCGCAGGCGCTTCCACCGGTAGTAAAGAGGATGCAGTCCGTCGTACCTATGCTTCCGCAGCTATTCAACTGAGCCTCGATCCGATACTCGTATTGTGTCGCCGGTAAGAGACCGGAGTAATCGAGCTGAGGCGCGGTGGTCGACCCATAGAGCGTCGAACAACCGCGGCCAACCACACCGAGAAAGACCTGATAAAGATCAGCCTGCGAGGAAGTCCACGTCAAAGTTCCCGACGTCGGCTCACCCGTAGAACCGTTGGCAGGGGAAAAGTCCGTGAACACCGGCGGGCAGGGGTTGGCCACTGTGGTCGTTTCTAAGACGGAGTTGTTCGAGAAGTTGGGATCGGTGAAGGTCGGAAACGCGCTGATCTGGTTCTCGATGACCGTCTCCTCGGGCGGGGCCTGGAGCTGAACGGTCACGAAGGAGGTGCTGTTTGCAGCGATCGGAGAGGTCGTGCTGCAGGTGATCTGATTGAAGCCGTCGAAGCTGCAGCTCCAGCCCGTTCCGGAAGCGCTGATGAAGGTCGGATCGGTGGCGTTGATCCTCGGAGGTCGAGCGTTTTTGCTCGCCTGACGTTGCGAACAACCGGCTCCTGAACAGAAGCGATCATAAGCCGTCACATCGGCCGGATCGGGCCCGCTGTTGTTGATGGCAATCGTGTAGGTCACGACGCCACTCGGCTCCACCGGATCGGGCTTGTCGGTGGCAGCGACCGAGATGTCCGACTGGCTCGTGACCGTCGTATTCATGTTTACGAAGTTGTTGCTGAAATCGGTTTCGGAGTTGCCACTTGGATAGACCGAACCAGAAGTGAAGATCACCGTTTCGATCGAAGGAGCCTGGAGATGCATGACGATGGTTTCTGTGGTGTTGGCCGCTATGAAAGGGGTGCTGCAGTTGAACGAAAACTGACTCATCGTCCCAGGCAGATTCCCGGAGCAGTCCCAGGAGCCGGTTCCTGAGATGTCGATGAGGGTTGCTTCCGTCGAGGTCAGGTTCCTCCGCGGTGCGACCTTTCCAGCACACCCCCCCACACACACCTGTCCGGAAAAGTTTCCGGCCGAATCGCTCGGCCCGTTGTTGGTGATCGTGAACGTATAGGTCACCACGCCATCGGGCATTACCGGGTCGGGAATGTCGGTTCCGGTGAGGGCGAGATCTGAACTGCCCCCGCTGGTGAAGGCGAGGGACCGTCTTCCAGACGATGCGAACGTCGTTGCGGCGAGGCCACCGACGAGGAGAATGAGAAGAGAGACTCGAAGAAGCGGAAAAGACATTCCGTTACGACCACGAGACATTGAAGGCTCCTTGTTAGAAATGTAGACAGATCCGCCGGTGATTGTAAATAAGTTTGAAACGAAAAACAACGCACTGAGCTTGCGCCCATAAGATTATCGGCGAGCACATCTCAGAAGTCTGCGACGGCCGTCACTATTTCATCAATGATCCCGTTCGCTTTGGAACCGGTTGCGGTGTGGTGATTCAGCATGATTGAGAAGTATCGGATTCTTCCACCGATAGCGCTAACCACGTAACCGGCCAGAACGTTCACCATGTGCAGACTTCCACTCTTGGCGCGGAGCCTATCGCTCAAGGACAGAAGACGATGTGAGAGTGTTCCCTCTTCCCCAGGTCTGGCCAGCAGTGACCAGAAGACTCCCCGCCGGTTGATGTCGCTGTTGAAGTAGCGCAGAAGGCTCACCAGGGCCGCCGGAGTCACCAGGTTCTCATCGGACAGTCCGCTGCCGTCCTGGAAGGAAAAGTCATCTGCTGCGATCGCTGGAACATCCTCGAGAAAATGCCTCTCGACCTCTGCGGCCAGCCCGTAGGAGGCGGGGCGTTCGCCGATGGCCAGCCGCTTGAAGAGCATCCCGGCATATAGGTTCTGGCTGTTCTTCAACACGATGGCCAGCAGCGCAAACAGCGGCTCGGACTCCCCCTCGGCGACGACCCTCCCAGGAACCTTCACTCTGGATACGGTCAGCGGCCCATCGATCACGATTCCTTCGTTGCGCAGGAAATCGGCCAGAGCCGCCGCCGTATACAACGCCGGATCGGCCACGGCCCCGAGTATCTCCGTTCCGGCGGCAGGCACAATGCCTGAGACCTCCGCTTCGTTGCGAGCTGAGAATTGGACGTCCGACGCGCCCATCTCACCGCACCTCGCGCTCACCGTGACGGGAACGAAGGCAGGATCGGCAACGGCCCTCAGATGACTGCAGTCGTCAACTCGAATCCTGATCCCGACTACATTCTCATTGAACGCCAGCGCGTCAACGGGAGCAGCATAGGAATCGCCGATATTGTCACTCTTCCAGCTTCCCTGAATTGTATCGGCGTCGAAAGCTGAGACGTCGGCGGTGATTCCTCCAGCGATACGCGTGACCCCGGCCGAGCGCATCCATTCCAGCAGCGGGCGGAAGCGCCGATTGCGGTCAGTGTCGTACTCGAGCCGGCCGGCAATCGACGGGTCGCCGAAGCCCTCGATCACGACATCACCGGCCAGCGCACCATCGCGTATGTTGCCTGTAATCAGAAAGCGCGTCGGGATCGTGGAGTCGAAGCCATAACAGTCCGCGACAGCCGCGGCAACAAAGAGCTTCCGTGCTGAACCGGGGACAAAGAGGCGTGTGGAGTCGCGGTCGTAGATCACCGTTCCATCGTCGTCTTCAACGCGCACGCCCCACAGCGCACGGTCGAACGGAGGCGTCGCGGTGATCGAATCCAGGCGCGCCTGAAGTGTGGTCGGTTCAGCGGGCGGCGTGGTGACGGGCGGCGATGCGGAGCGGCAGGCGCCCGAGAACAGAGCGAGCCAGACGACTACTGCTGTGTCGCGGCTGAATTGGAATCGCTTCACTACAGACTTTCCTCGAACGAAAGACCGTTGGCCATGGCCGTGTGTGCAGCGCGGATGATTCGCTGGCAGTCCACACCTGGTATTGCGCGCTCCAGACGCTTGCCGATCGCGAACGACTGAAGGTAGCCGGCGTAATCGCGACTCAGATCGTACGATGGCGCGATGAAGTCGCCGTCCTTGACCGGGTCGATAAGGGGGGACTCTCCGGTTTCTCTGCCCGCCGGCGAGAATCGAGATGAAACACAGGCCAGCACGCGATCCTGAACTGAGCTCGAGCCAGTGATTGCCGACACTTCCAGTGCGGCGTCGAGAAGTTCCAGCCAGTGGAAGTCGACCAGCCCTTCTTCCCCGCTCTCCATGCTCTGCACACACGCGCGAACTGCCTGCTCCATCGACATCGACCGACTGCTCGCTTTCGAGTCGGAGTCATCGCCGCGGTACGCAGTCCATTCCCATGGAGCGATTCGCAGAATTGCAAAGCGGTGGGGCGGAGGAACAGCGGCAGCGAGCTTCCAGGCATGCACCGCCACGGTCAGCTTATGCCCGAAGTCCGCCAGATCCTCGGCGGCGGCAGCGAAGAACACTTCAGGAAAGTCGGGACGCAAAAAATTCGCTGCCAGCCACCTCTCCGCTTCCAGCCTGTCTCCGTCAGCGACGGCCTGCCGCAACTTTTCAGAGGTGTAACCGGTGGCGTCGTCGATTCGAGGCGGATCGGGAATGGGAGGCTCACTCCATGGCAACCGGCTCGAGGCCGTGTAGCGGGCGCACGCCGCCAGGATCTCTTCGGAGTGGTCGGGGAAGGTCTCGATCGCCGCAGCGGCCGATGCGATCGCAAAGATCGCATGGCGCGCGTGCTCGGTGGGAGCGTAGGCCAGGACGGCGAAACGTGCCAGCGCAGTCTCGAGAGCTGCCACTGAGTCTTCATTGAGAAAGCGGCGAATGGCCGGAGCGATGTTCTCCAGATCGCGAGAGATAAGCGGCTCGTAGAGAACAGAAGCAGAGCTGCTCATGACCCGGTCTTCAGTGGCGTGACTTCATTTTTTCGGTCGCGCCGCGGGACGACTCGGGGTGGACGGAGCTTTGGAAGAGGTGGCTGGGGTGGTCGCTGCGGCGGGCACCGAAAGTCCGCCTCCCTCGCTGGCTGAGCGTTCCTCCCCGATCTCGATAGTCTGGGTCAGGGCGGTGTCGGTTTCCGTGCCTGTGGCACTTGCGGCGGGAGGGGTGGCCGGGGCGATGGTCTCGGTGGGAACGGAGCCATCGGCATCCTCACGATGGCATCCCGATCCGATCATTGCGCTTGCCGCAATCGCAAAAATTAGAAGCTTTCTCGTCACGTCCACCTCAGGCTTTTTTGCTCCTCCACCCGATGCAAAATCCCTGACAGGATTCGATACAATGCACCGGCTTATGGATTTGAAGAATCGAATCGGCATCTTCGGTTGGGGCATCGTAGCTCCGAAATCGCCGAACATCGACGTATTTCAGAAAAACCTGGAAACCGCCGGTACCTGGCTTTCTCCATTCCAGGGATACGGCCCCTCGAATTTTCTCGTCGGCACTCCAGAGTTCGATCTCGAGGCCTACCACCCCTGGCTGGACGAGCGTTTCCCTCCCTCGAGATTCTCTCAGATCCGCGAGAAAATGGGGCCGATGGCGCAGTACGCAATCGGCGCTTTCATCCAATCGCTGGGGCAGAACCCGGGAATCGAGCAGTTCCTCCAGTCTCTCGGCATCCGGTGTCACATCTACTTCGGAACCGGTCTCGGAGACGTGACGGTTCAGCATGCTGAATCGCTTCGCTACGATCGAGCGAGACGGAAGTGGAATGAGTTCTGGGCCGCTCCCGAACGGAGCGCCGCTCTCCGTCGTCACCTCGCCGGCGAGCGCGATCCGCAGGCACCTTCTCATCCCGACGAGCATCCTCTCGGAAGCGAGGAATGGATCGACGCGAAGCACGAATGGGAAACGTTCTGGGGTGAGCGAAGCGACGCCCTGCGTGAATACCTGGCCGAGGCAGCGCAGATTCAAGGTGAGCCGGTGCCGCCATCGTCGGGATCGGCAAAGCTCGGCAGCATTCGTCAGAAGCTGAACGGGATCCGGAATCTCAATCGGAAGTGGGGCTGCCCGATCGAGCCATGGGCCAGCGTGTCGTCGAATTATCTCTGGAACATCGCCAACGTGCCGGCGTCGCAGATCTCGATGATTGGAAAGATCATGGGCCCGGCCTTCGCCCCCATCGCTGCCTGCGCCTCCTTCGGCATTGCTCTCAAAATGGCGGTGGACGCCATCCGCCTGGGCGAAGCCACGGCAGTAGTTGTCGGGATGGCCGACCCTCCACCTCACGAAGTCGTCATCTCCGCTTTCTACAACGCCAACGTACTGTCGGCAGACGCCGACATCTCACGTCCTCTGACCGGCCTCAAGGGGACGCACGTGTCGGGCGGTTCCTGTGCATGGATCGTCGGCGATGTCGAGGCCATGACCGCGCAGGGCTTCAAGCCGCTGGGGCTCGAGATCATCTCGGTCGGCGCCTCATCCGATGCTCACCACATCATCACTCCGTCCAAAGGCGGCCCGCAACTCGCCATCGCCCAGGCGCTCGGTAAGCTTCCCGTCGCGCAGGTGGCAACGTGGGACATGCACGCCACCGCCACACCAGGCGACCCGACAGAAATCGAGCACTCGCTGGAGCTCCTCCATCGCGACGTTTTGTTCACGGCGCGCAAGGGTACCTTCGGCCACGGCATGTCGGTCGGTGGAGGGTGGGAGCTTACGGCGCAGCATCTCGGTGTATCGCAGGGCAAGCTCTACCCGACGCTGCTGACGGAGGGAGAACTTCACGCCGACGTAAAGATTCATGACGCGCGTTTCGTGCAGGAGGATGGGTGTGCGATCTCCGGCGGCTATTCGGGAAAGCTGAGCATGGGCATCGGCGGCATCAACTCCTGCGTCATCAGCCGGGCCTGGGATGCGGGTCCTGTAGAATCGGTGATGAAAGAACACCGCGAGGAAACGCACTCCGCGAAGTAGCGCGTGTTGCCCGCGAGGGTATCGGCCGCACGCCGTGCGGCCCTACGCCATGGGCAGTTTGGACGCCCTCCCGACGCCGCGCTGAAAGAGCACGTGACGAAGCGGATGTTGTTGCACGGAGGCGCGAGCACCCGAGGTGCACCGCGTAGGGCCGCACGGCGTGCGGCCGGTACCCTCGCGGGGAACGCGCAATACTTCGCGGAGTGCGTCTCTTCGATTCGCCGCGCGCTATCCTTCAACGCTGCACCAGCGATGTCGCCGCTGGATGCGTCGCGATCAATCGAAGCGACTCTTCCAGCAGCGCTCGATTCTGCGGGCGATTTGTCCAGGTCGAGCGACCCGAAGGGTGCGGGAGAACGATCAGATCGGTGGTGTGGTCGAAACGCGTGACGCGATGCACGCGTCCCACCAGCTCCGCCAGCGGCGCGGACGGGAGAAACTGCTGCGCCGCCAGCGTGCCCACGGCGATGATCAAGCCCGGATTGAGAATGCGAATCTCGCGCTCGAGGTGAAGACTGCAACGCGCGATCTCCTCCTCGGATGGAACCCGATCCCCTCCGGTCTGGGCACGTCCTGGAAAACATCGGATCACCGCGGCGATGTACACGGTGCTGCGAAATGATTCCTCGGAGAAACCGATACCCTCGAACCAGCGGAAGAGCCTCCTGCCGGCCGTATACGCGAAGGGCTTGTTGGCCTCCTGCTCCCGCGGCCCCGGTGCCTGACCGAGCAGAAGAATCCGCGCAAATGGCACGACACCCGACACCGGAGTGCCGGCCACGGTGGGACAGGCGCGGCAGGCGAAGAGAATCTGCGCGTGTTTTTGGAGTGTGGGGAGATCGCCGTCAAAAGCTTGAACTGCACGCTTCACTGGGAGTTTCCTCAAGGCCAGTACTAACCGAAGTGGCGCGAAACAACCTGGTTGCTTCTTGTGTGGCACAGGCACTCTTGCCTGTGTGCCGCGGCGTCGAGCCGCGGCGTTTCTGCTGCAACTTAACAGAGAAGTCGGCCTCGATGGCCGACACACGGGCAAAGAGTGCCTGTGCCACGCAAGAAGAACCGATCGGCTTGACTTGTCATCTTGAGGTTTGACGGGTGAAGGAGACTCAAATATTTCTTGCAATCAATCCAGGCGGCAGCCCTCAGCCCAGCGTATCCTCAGCTTTTGAACAACGTCATTCGTGGAGCAATGAATGCGCCTTTGTACGGTTGCAGTAGCCGTCGGATTGTTGTTCGTCGCCATCACTTCCGCGGTCTTCGCGCAATCCATTCTCACCATCGCGGGTGGTGGCACCGCCGACGGGCATCCTGCGACCGCGGCGGGACTCTACGGTCCTTCGGGCGTGGCCCTGGATTCCGCAGGAAGTCTTTACATCGCGGATACCTCTAACAATCGGATCCGAAAAGTAGCAGCCGGGAGCGGGATCATCACGACGGTTGCAGGCAACGGCTCTGCCGGGTTTAGCGGTGACGGCGGCGGTGCAGCGACGACGGCTGGTCTCTACGCTGGTGGGGTGGCCTCGGACCCCATTGGGAATCTATATATCGCGGATACACAAAGTAACCGCGTCCGTGCCATCTTCGCATGTGTGACGGTTCCGCGTCCCGAGCTCACTTTACCTTCTGATGGAGCGCATGGCGTGAGCTCGTCCGCGAAGCTCGCATGGAAATCGGTCCAAGGGGCGTTCAGTTACGACGTCTATCTCGACAAGACAAATCCGCCGCAAACGAGCGTCGCCTCGGACATCAGCGCCACCAGTTACCCGGCCTCGAATCTCGAGTTAGGCGCAACCTACTATTGGAAGGTCGTCGCAAAGGGCGATCGATTCTGCCCGTCTCCGTCGACGGCCTCTTCGGACGTGCGGTCGTTCACGACTGCCGACGGCTGCGGCCCTGCTTCATTCCATTGACTGACCAGGGCTACGAACTTACATCGTTCGTCGATTTGGGAGGTCCCTCGCCCCTCCCGCACACCCGCCGCCTGCTCGGGATGACAGCAAAGGCAAAAGAGACGTCCGACCGCTCAGGATGACCATCCTTGTTTCTTCATCCCGGGAACGTTGCAACGCGAGCACCCTTTGCAACTCTCGAATTGACCTCGGTCATCGTCGTCTCTAAGATCCGCGCATGCGTCTGGTCCGAATCCTGATCTCTCTTTTCCTCGTCACGACTCCGCTCCTCGCCTGGACTCCCGCCGCCGATCAGCGGATCGCCAGGAAAAGTGCGCAGCTCGCCCCTCCCGATCTGAAGCTGCTCCTCGACAGATATCGCGCCGATTACGCCAGAGGGCTGCAACGCGCCGAAGCGGATGAGGGATCGGAGCAACATCAATATTTCGTCCTCTCCAGGAAAGGGCAGTTGAAAACGGCCATTCTGTCGAGCGTCGACCGGTCGATCACCATCGTGCAGAAACAGGAACCGATGGCCTCGTTCGCCGAAGAGCTCGGAGTCCTGTCGCACCTCGTCGCCGACGCCAACACTCCCTTTCACACCGCCGACGATGATCCCCGGCTGGCCGGTCTACACGACGATTACGAAGGCTACTTCGAGAGCCGGATGCTGAAGTTCCCCACCGTCTTTTATGGACTCGAGCAGAATGTGCTGCCGTCCTCTCTCATCGAACGGACCATGGCCAGAAGCGCGCGCTTCTATCCGCTCCTGTCCGAGGAATACTTCCGCTCTGGAGAGAGCCACACATCGAGCGAATTCGATGATCGCTCCACCGCATTCGGAATCGCCGCAGTCTCCTACTCGCACTCCGTGACCGATCTGGTGAATCTCTACTACTACATCTGGAAGCAGGTCGGAGGAGATGTCCGGACTGCCTCTCTGCTGGAAAAGGGCAACCTCCTTCTGAATGAAGACAGCCATTAAACGCGCCATCCTCTCGGTCTCGGACAAGACAGGGATCGTCGAGCTGGGGAGATTTCTTGCGGCCCGAGGCGTCGAGATTCTCTCCACCGGCGGCACAGCCGATCACCTCACCGCCGCGGCAGTCCCGGTGACGAAGATCTCGGAATACTCCGGTGCTCCCGAGATCCTCGGTGGCCGGGTCAAGACCCTCACCCCGAAAGTGTTCGCCGGGATCCTCTTCGATCGCGATCAGGCCTCGCACATCGCCGATTGCCAGGCGCAGCAGTTTCCGCCGATCGACCTCGTGGTCGTGAACCTCTACCCCTTTGAATCGACCATCGCCAAACCGGGAGTGCCGGTGGCGCAGGCAATCGAACAGATCGACGTCGGCGGACCCTCGATGCTGCGCGCCGCGGCCAAGAATCACCGGCACGTCCTTCCCTTGTGCGATCCCTCGCTCTACGCCGAGTTCATGGCGGAAATGGAGAAGGGGGAACTCTCCGACGACTTCCGGCTCCGCGCAGCAGTGGCCGTGTTCACCCGGACATCCGAATACGATCAGGCCATCCAGGCCTTTCTCCGGAGTCACGGCACGTCAGAATCAGAAGCCGCACTACCGGCGTCGTTCGTCACACGGTTACCGCTGCGACAGTCGCTGCGATATGGAGAGAATCCTCAGCAGCGCGCCGGCTTCTACAGCGACACCGCAGCCTTCCATCAGATCCAGGGCAAGGAGCTTTCCTACAACAACCTGCTCGATCTCGATGCCGCGGGACGACTCGCTTCGGCTTTCTCCGACCCGGCCTGCACGATCATCAAACACACCAACCCATGCGGCACGGCCACAGCCGTAACACTGGCCGAGGCCGTTAGGTTGGCCCTCGAAGCCGATCCCGTCTCCGCTTTCGGCGGAATCGTCGGCGTCAATCGCGAGCTGGACGCGGAGAGCAGCGAGGTGCTGGCCGGACTTTTCCTGGAGGTCATTGCCGCTCCGTCATTCTCAGCGGCGGCACGGGATCTCTTCGCGAAGAAGAAGAACCTCCGGCTCATCACGACTGTTGATGCGCGATCGAAGTACGACGTGAGAAGCGCCTGCGGCGGCCTGCTGGTGCAGACGCCCGACGGCTTCGCCCCGTTCGAGAGCTGGAAGACGGCCACGACTGTTTCGCCCACTCCCGATCAGCTCAAAGCGCTGCAATTCGCCTGGATTCTCTGCGCGCACGTCAAATCCAACGCCATCGTGCTGACGCGGGGAACGCAGAGCCTCGGGATCGGTGCCGGTCAGATGAGCCGCGTCGACTCGGCGAAGATCGCGGTGATGAAATCTCTTCATGAAACCAGAGGAAGCGTCGCCGCTTCGGACGCCTTCTTCCCCTTCCGCGATGGTCTGGACATTCTCATCGACGCAGGCGTCACGGCGGTGGTGCAGCCAGGAGGCTCGGTGCGTGATGAAGAGGTGATCGCCGCTGCCAACGAACGAGGCATCGCCATGGTCCTGACCGGCCAGCGCCACTTCCGCCATTGACCATGCACAATGACGCCACACGCATCCGCTGGATCGTTTCCGACGTCGACGGCGTCTGGACTGATGGGAAGATCATCTACATGGGAGACACGCGCGAGGTGAAGGAGTTCAACGTGCGCGACGGGCTGGCCGTGAAGATCGCGCAGAAGGCCGGCCTTCAGATCGGAGTGATCACCAGCAGGAGATCCCAGGCGCTGGAGCGGCGTTGCAGCGAGCTCGGAATCACCACGCTCATTCAATCGGCGGCCAACAAACTATTCGAGATGCAGCGCCTGGCCGAACATCACAAGATCACGCTTGATGAGATTCTCTACGTCGGCGATGATCTTCCTGATCTTGCCCCGATCCACGCTGCCGGTATCTCGGCCGCACCGGCCGACGCCGCTCCGGAGGTGCTCGCGGCCGCGTCGTGGAGACTCACTTCGCGTGGCGGCCAGGGAGCGTTCCGCGAGCTCGTCGAGCGGCTTCTCCGCAATCGTGGCGACTGGGAGAGAATCGTTCAGGACTTCCATGTCGCGAAGATCAACACTTCAAACGTTTAAGAACTGGGCGGTCTACCGCGCCCTTCGCATCTTCGCCGCGATGGCCCGGCGCCTCCCTCTTTCGCTCGGTCGCGGCGCCGGATCCTCACTGGGACTGCTGGCCCACGCCGTCGTCAGACGCGAGCGGGCCAAAGCCTTGCGCAACATCGCCGTCGCCTTTCCCGAAAAAACCGATCGGGAACGTCGACGCATCATTCGCGATACCTTCATCCACCTCGGCCGATCCCTGTTTGAGATCTGCTGGCTACCGAATCTGAATGCCCCTCGAATGTCGCGGAGCACGACCTTCGAGGGGCTGGAAAACATGAAGGCAGCGGTCGCTGAAAAAAGAGGCGTCGTCCTCTTCACCGGTCACTGCGGTAACTGGGAATGGATGGCCGCGGCCATCGCGCTCTCCGGCTTCGACATGAACGTCATCGCTCGGGAGCTGTACGACCCGCGCATCAACGACTTCGTGGTGAAGAGTCGAGCCCAGTTCGGCGTCCGCAGCATCGGCCGCGGCTCCTCCGCCTCGGCCCGCGAAATTCTCCAGACCCTCAAAGGGGGCTCGATCCTCGGCGTCCTCATCGACCAGAACATCAAGGCAGAAGGTGCCGAAGTGCCCTTCTTCGGCAAGCCCGCCTTCACGCCGACGGGACCGGCCAAACTGGCCATCCGCGCTGGGGCTGTCGCCATCGCCGGCTTCATCGAACGGCAAGGGGACCGACAGATCGTCCGCTTCGAGTCTCCGGTGATCACGAGCCGATCCGACGACGCCGTCGCGCTGACTACGCAGATGACCTCAGCGATCGAGAACCATATCCGCCGCGTGCCCTCGCAGTGGGTGTGGATGCATGACCGGTGGAAGAATCGGTCACGGAAGTGAACCACCTCGCCCACCTTTTCCTGGCCGACGACACGGTCGATTCGATCCTGGGGAATCTCTCGGGCGATTTCGTGCGCGGCCGAATTGACAAGCAGCCCGAGCACCTTCGGGAAGGGATCGTCCGGCATCGGAAAGTCGACGCCTTCACCGATTCGCATCCGGCGGTGATCGCGAGCAAGAGAAGACTCTATCCACAGTTCGGACACTACGCTCCTGTCATCGTCGACATCTTTTACGATCATCTGCTGGCGCGCTCGTTCCATCACTACCGAGATGAAACACTCGACGACTTCACAGAGCGAATGTATCGGATCCTCGGGGAGAACCGGGGCCGGATGCCGGAGGTGATGCGACGGGTAACACAGCGAATGGCCGCTGAAAACTGGCTGACCTCCTACGCCACACTCGAAGGGATCACCCTGGCCCTGACGCACATCTCGAGGAGATTGTCGCGGCCCTGTGCGCTCGAGACCTCAGTGCCGTTGCTGCAAAAACACTTCAGCGAGTTCGACGGCGAGTTTCACGCTTTCTTTCCCGAGGTCATGGCGCTCGTGGGGAAGGGGTGATCAACGACGCCTTCAGCGCGCGAAGGCGCGCGGCAGACCTGTAGCACCGGGCGTGAGCCCGGTGTCGAGGACCGATTGGTAAGTTCTCTTGCTTCGTTGTTTTCAGCCCGCGAAGGCGGGCGCAAGATTCGCACGATCTGCCGGCCGCCTTCGCGGCCTCACGATCGTGGCGGCACACGAGAGACGCTTCTCGTCCGCGGACACCGCCCTCACGGGCGGTGCTACAGGTCTACCGCGCGCCTTCGCGCGCTGGTAAACCGTGATCAGGACCAACGACCGGTCACGTGGGAATTCTCGTCGGTTGATTTACCTAACCCCTGCAGCGGCGAGTTCTACTTTCCTTTCACCAGAACGAACGATTTCTCGTCGCTATCCTCTCCACCCATCCACGCTTGTGCGCTGTATTTTCCGGCTTTCCACTTAGCCGCTTTTGGCGCCTCGAAGGTCACGTTTTTCGCCCCGGTCTCGAGCTGGCGTCGTTCTTCTCCAATTTCTTTACCTTTCGCATCCATCCATACAACGCGGGC
>DASZZV010000032.1:0-8067 GCA_035544835.1 Thermoanaerobaculia bacterium | reverse complement strand
GGAAGAGGTGCATCAGGACATAGAAGGACATGGCGATGTTGCCAAGCGTCATCACCAGCACGAACCAGATAACGCGCGCGATCAGCGAGCGCTCCTTGTAGCAGAGCCACACATAGAAGGTCAGGAAGGCCAGATAGGTGTCAAACAACGTGGCCACGCCCCAGGGCTGCGACAGCAGAAGCGGGCCGCCGTCAGCGAGGCTGACGTGAAAACTGGCCCAGGCCGTAGCGGAAACGATGGTGATGAGAATCGCAAGGAACAACCCTCGAAGGAACAGGATCATCTTCGCCTCATAGGGAGTAGTTGTTGGCGCGTGTGTAGACGGCCTGCACCACGGAGTTGTGGCGCATGGCGAAGGCGGCCTGACAGTAGGCGAGGTAGTAGTTCCAGATTCTCACGAACCGCTCATCGAAGCCGAGCTTACGAACCTCGGCGAGTCTTTCGTTGAAGGCCTGATGCCAGCATCCCAGAGTCCGGGCGTATGACGTACCCATGTCCTCCATGTCGTGGAGGAAGAGATCGCCGGTGCGATTGATGGCGCGGTTGATGGCCGCCATGGAGAGAATCAGGGAGCCGGGGAAAATGTGCTTCTGGATGAAGTCAACGCCCTTTCGCAGTTTGTCGTAACGGTTGTCGGCGCAGGTGATCACCTGAATGGCCAGTACTCCTTCAGGCGTCAGCAGTTCATGACATTTCGCAAAGTAGGTTTCCAGGAATTCGTGGCCTACCGACTCCAGCATCTCGATCGACACGATCTTGTCGTAGCGGCCGGAGAGCTTCCTGTAGTCGAGCTGAAGCAGCTCGATGCGCTCGCTGAACCCCAGCTCAGCGTTTTTCGCAGAGGCGTAGTCGAACTGGGCTTTCGAGATGGTCGTCGTAGTGACTTTGCAACCGTACGTCTGCACTGCGTAACGGCTGAAGCCGCCCCAGCCGCCGCCGATCTCGAGGACGTGGTCGCTAGCTCGCAGCCGGAGCTTCTTGCAGAGACGGTCATATTTCTCCATCTGCGCCGACTCGAGAGTTTGGTCTTCGCTGGTGAAGAAAGCCGAGGAGTAGGTCATGGTCGGATCGAGAAAGAGCGCGAAAAAGTCGTTGCTCAGATCGTAATGATCGGCGATGTTCTTCCTGCTCCCGCGAACCGTGTTCAAGCGGATGCGATGGCGCAGGCGATTCAGCCAGCCCAGCATTTCTACGGCGCCGAAGCGGCGGCCCGACGCCGACTGCGACGGCGACTGATCGGCATTGAGGACGAACCAGGAGATCACCGCGGCGATGTCGTCCGTTTCCCAATCCCCATGAATGAATGCCTCGGCCAGACCGATGTCACCGTAGAAGAAGCAACGGCGGAAGAAGCGCTCGTCGCGGATCCGGATCGTGGCGTGACCGTCGAATCCATGGACGCCGATCCCGTCACCGAGAACCTCGAGGCCGCCATCGGGCAACTCGATGGTCAGACGACCGCGCTGCATGCCCGACAGCGCGCGCAGAATCGTCCGCCTGAAAAATCCGTCGCGCGAGATCGCGCGCTGCTGCGGGGTATCGCAGGTCGTCACTGATATCTCCTGTCCATCATGCCGCGGATCGTCCTTTGACGATGTCCCGCTGCTCGGCGATGCGTTCTTTCTTGGGATGATAGTGGATGCCTTTGAGCCAGAGACGGAAGGCTTCCCAGTGAATGGCCGTAATGATCTGCAACGTGACCAGCGGGAACTTCAGTAAGCAGAGTGCCAGCGACGCCGTGGTCAGAGGTCGCCGTGTACCACTAATCGCGGCGCTGAGAATACGCTCCTCACCCCGCCACGTGTCGGTCGAGATGCGAAGCTTCTCCTCGGGTGGCTCGATCCGGAATTCCAACTGATCCGACAAGTCGAGAAACGGCGAGATGTAAAAGTGCTTGGTCACCCGCTGCCGGAAGCTGCCATCGGTGAAATCGCTGCCGCCGATGAAGAACGGTTTCATTTCTCCATAAGTGTTGTTGATCTCCGGAATCGCGCAGAGGGGCTTTCCATCCTCGCCGAAGCAGAGGTAGTAAGAGACCGGATTGAAGACATAGCCGAAGATGCGGGCCGAGGTGAGGAGCAGGATTCGTGACGGCCTCTCGCTCACGCCGCGCTGGCGAATGAATTCCTCGACGTTCTCTCTGATCGTCATCGACGAGCCGGGAAGGTGGTCATCGTCGCGAAATGTGCAGGCGTTCCAGCGATTGTGACTGAAGAGCAGGACGCGCCTTGCCACCTCGTCGATTTCGTCGAGATCGAGAGCGAAGAGGAATACGTTGTAGGTGAAGTGGTGCTCACGCGGGGACGAGCGGTGATGGACGATGCGGCATTCGTAGAGTGACGATCTCACGCTGCGCAACCTTCACTGTTGCGCGCCAGGAGTGCCGAGGCTGCTTCCATGCCCGATCGGAGTGCGTCTTCGTGGAAGCCATAGGCGAAGTAGCTGCCGCAGAAGAAGGTGATATCCCTGGCGTTCAAGGTCGGAAGTTCCCTCTGCGCGGTGATGGCGTCCCGCGTAAAGAGCGGATGCGTGTACACGATCGTCTGGAGAACTGAGGCGGGATCGACTTCGCCGGGGTCATCGATGGAGATGAAGTAGTCGCGACGTTGCGATACCTTCTGCAGACTGTTCATCCAGTAGACTGTCGAGCCGTGGCTCTGGCCGTCGATCTCGGTGATGCGATAGTTCCAGGATGCCCAGGCGCGACGCGTGCGCGGCATGACGCCCTTGTCGGTATGCAACTGCGCGACATTGCTTTGATAGTGGAATGGCGAGAGGAGCCGTAACTCCTCGGGGGTCGGATCGGCGATCATTGCCAGCGTCTCATCGGCGTGCGCGGCGAAGACGACCTGGTCGAAGCGCGCTGTCGCCCCGCTGCGCAGACGCACCTCGGCGCCGTCAGAGTTGCGGCGCACGGCCACGACCGGGTCTCCGGTCTCGATCCGGTCGCGAAACGGTTGGGTCAACTTCTCGACGTATTTGCGTGAGCCGCCGCGAACGGTGCGCCAGGGATGCTGCGTATCCATCCCGAGGAAACCGTGGTTGTGAAAAAAGCGGAGCAGCGTCGTGGCCGGGAACTCCATGATCTGCCGGAACGGCGTCGACCAGACCGCGGCGCTCATGGGAATCAGAAAGCGCTCCAGAAAATCGGATCCGTAACCACGTGCTGCAACGTACTCGGCCAGAGTGACGGAGCTGAAGGCCGGGTCGTCGAGGGCGGCGACTGCTTCGCGATGGAAGCGATCGATCCTGGCCAGCATCCGGTAGTGGCGCGGGCGAAACAGGTTCCGCCGTTGGGCGAAGAGCTGGCTCATGCTGGAGCCGCAGTACTCGAGACCCGAGGGACGATGCTGCACGCTGAACGACATGTCGGACGGGTCGGTCTCGACGCCGAGCTCGGCAAAGAGGCCGGTCAGCAGCGGGTAGGTGACCTCGTTGTAGACCATGAAACCGCTGTCGATCGCGATCTCCTCGCCCTGCTCGTCAACGAGCAGAGTATTGGAATGCCCGCCGACGCGCGACTCCTTCTCGAACAGACGGAGCTCGGCCTGACCGCGCAGAAGATGGGCGCAGCCAAGCCCGGCGATTCCGGTTCCGATGATGGCGATGGATTTCAAGGTTCGTTTGGACCTGCCGCGGTATTTTAGAGCATGGATGGGCCCGTTCTTGTGCACATCTTTTCGGAACCCGAAAGCAGCGCGCGAAGGCGCGCGGTAGACCTGTAGCACCGGGCGTGAGCCCGGTGTTTGCGGTACGCCGGTCTTTGCCTTTCTTCTTCTTTTTCAGCCCGCGAAGGCGGGCGACAGATGGTCCTCCGCGATCTGCCGCCCGCTTTCGCGGGCTCCGGAACGAGAAGATCGACTTACGTAGCCCGCTCGCGCCAATCACCGGGCTCACGCCCGGTGCTACAGGTCTACCGCGCGCCTTCGCGCGCTGGATCGTGGGTTCGCGTAAATCCCGCTGCGCGTCACGACGCAGTGCCTGCCCGCTCGCGGAGTGCCGGACGGGCAGCTGCCCGTCCCTACCCGTTGTCCCCGCGACCACCGGAGGAAACCCTCTTTTCTTGTGCGATTGAAAAGATCGTGACGCTTTCCTGTTGGCTTCCGTATTACTCTCAGGAGCCAACATGAGCAGCTCGAGAAATGCGGAACCGCAACTCGGCAGTGACCTGGCAGTGGCAGCTCTGATTATCCCCATCACCCTGATCGGCTACATCATCTCCATCCCTGCCATTGCGTTGGGATGCGCTGTGGACGTTTACCTGGAAATGAAGGAGTCTTCACACGCCCGCTCCGCGGCGTTGGGCGAGGCGACGAGCCCAGGTGTTCGTGATCTCAGGTCGAGTGCGCGCTAGTCAGGTTGAACGGACCGCTCGCGGACCTGCTCTGAAGTGAGTCCATACAGCGGAGGAGTCGGCACATCGAGCAGCCCGAGCAGAAGGTAGATCTGGCCGCGATGAGGGACCTCATGTTCGATCATGGCCCGCAGCCATTTCCAGCGCGCCAGCTCCGTTCCGGCTGGTGTGATGCAGGGTCGTTTCAGATCCTCATCGGAAAGTGACATGAGGATTTCTAGAAACTGGGAGTGCATCGTGTCGAGGTACGCGAGCACGTTATCGAGCCCATCGGCGAGCTCCGTTCCGCAGCCCTGGTAGGCACTGGGACGACCCTGGATGTTTTCGCCGACCATCCAGCGCTCGGTCGCAGCGATGTGTCGCACCAGATCTCCGAGCGTGAAGGAGCCTGGACGCGGCGTCCACTCCACCTTGTCGGCCGGGATGCAGGCGGCCACTCGTCTGGTACGCCCGCGAATACTGTCGAAGTAGGTTAAGAACTCTTCGATGGTTTCGACTTTCATTCTTCCTCGTAGGGGCGCGCAGAGAGCGCGGATACCCTTCGCGCTAGAATCCCAAAGTGTCGGCGCGCGCCCCTACGGGACGATCAAGATGCCATCGATGAGACCCCGAAAGCGATTCGTCTTCCTCTACGCGATCGTCATCGTGCTGATCTCCACCTCGTTCCTCTGGCAGATGATGCACGGAGTCTGTCCGGTTCCCTGATCTACTTCCCTTCCACGGGCGGTTTCTCGGGTGGGCGATCGATATTCGAATCGTCACTCAGGATCTCGAAGAGCTCGTGGGTGGCGGTGGGATCATCCGAGATCCAGTTTACAGAGGCGCCGACCGAGACGGTCTCGCGACCGTTCTCGATCCGACGGGTCTTCTCGAGGCGCACGATCTTTCCGCGGCAGGTGAGTCGCACGGGCTCCGGTCCACCCTTGTCGACGAGGATGCATAGAGTGATCTCCTGCCCGAATTTCAGCTCTATCGCCGACTCGAAGGCGACGCCGGTAGAGCTGAGATTGATGGTCGTACCGCGTTGTCCATCGACCTCTACCGGGAGTTTAGCGATATGGCGAGCTTCTTTTCTTCTGTCGACCACGACGTCAGTATAGGTCGGTCGGAGCAGAGTTCCAGCAGCGACTCTCTGGTGGACGGGGAAAGGCGATGTCGCAGATCCTTCCCACTCCCGGCCATCAAACCGCTTTCTCAATTTTCAATTTTCAATTTTCAATTCCGCCCCGGCATCGGGTGTAGGATTTTGAGACATCACTAATCTCATGGACGAAGAAACAACCAGTAAGGGAAGTCCGATCGCCGATCCCGGCACGCCGCCCGACGAGGCCTGCCTGATCCTCATCTACGGAGGCCCCGATCTCGGTCGGAAATTCGAGCTGAGGCACGACATCACCATCGGCCGCGAGGCTTCCAATGAGATCCGCATGGACTCCTCGCATATTTCACGGCAGCATGCCCGAGTTTTTCGTCGGGGAGACGAGTGGATCGTGGTCGATCTGGGAAGCACCAATGGAACGCAGCTCAACGGGCGTGACATCGTTGGTGAGACCCCTTTGATGAGCGGCGACCTGTTGAAGGTAGGCGGCACGATCTTCAAGTACATCGCCGGCGGCAATATCGAAGCGCTCTTTCACGAGGAAATCTATCGGATGACGATCTTCGACGGGCTGACGAAGATCCACAACAAACGCTACTTCCTCGACTTTCTCGAGCGCGAGGTGGCCCGTGCAAAGCGTTATGGGTCGGCTGTGGCGCTGCTCATGTTCGATATCGATCACTTCAAGAAGGTAAATGACGAGCACGGCCATCCTGCCGGGGATCATGTTCTCGAGCACGCCGCCGATGTCGTCGGGCAGCTGATCCGGCGTGAACAGCTCTTCGCACGATATGGAGGCGAAGAGTTCGCCATCGTTCTGCCGGAGCTGGAGATCGACCAGGTTCGGCTCTTCGCCGAGAGTGTGGGCAAGGCTGTCGAGGAGGCGCACTTCGAGTTCGCCGCGGTTCCGATGAAGGTGACGACCAGTGTCGGTGCAGCCGCCTTGGACACCACCATGACGCGCGATCAGCTCATCAAAGCGGCCGACACGCAGCTCTACAGAGCGAAGCGGGAAGGACGCAACCGAGTCGTCGTGGCTGCCCCGCTGCTCAGCAAGTCTCTCTCCGGGAGAACGCCGATCCCGCCCGGCGATCCCATGACAGAGCAGGCAAGATGTACCCGCTGCGACCACGCTCTCCCAGATGAAACGGCCAGCTGTCCGAACTGCGCCCCGACGACCATCAGTCGGGTGATGGGGGAGAATCGTACCCTGGCAGCGACGACCCCGTTGCAGGCGGCCTCCGGTGCAAGTCCGCCGATGGAAGTGACCACTCCGTCGCATTCCCTGTAGATCATTCAAAGAAACGCCGCGGCTCGACGCCGTGGCACACAGGCAAGAGTGCCTGTGCCACACAAAAAGATGCCGCGCCACGGTAGTTGAGGTACCGGACGCGCGCGTCCCTACCTCTCTTTCTCAATTCTCAATTCTCAATTGTGTAACATTCGCGCTGTGAAAAAGCCGGGTGTGTCGCGCGATGTCGCTGTTCTTTTTGCCACACGAATTGCGCGGCTCTTTGCTTACGGTCTCGTCTCGGTAATTCTGGTTCTCTATCTGGCGGCCCGAGGCGTGAGTGAGTCACGGATCGGAATTCTCCTTTTTCTCACGCTGGCCGGGGACACTCTGATCTCGCTGTTTCTCACCGTTCGCGCCGACGCCATAGGGCGCAGAAAAGTGCTCATCGTCAGCTCTCTTCTCGTAGTCATCGCCGGCGTGGTCTTCGCGACGACCGGGAACTATGTGCTGCTGTTGATCGCGGCGACGATTGGTGTGATCAGTCCCAGTGGAAACGAGGTCGGGCCGTTTCTGGCGGTCGAACAGGTGGTGCTGTCGCAGACGGCGACAGGGGCCGGCCGAGTCTCGCTCTTTGCCTGGTACAACCTCGTCGGGTCCTTTGCTACGGCTATCGGGGCGCTCGTGGCTGGACAGGCCGTCACCTGGCTTCAGCATCAGGGGCGAACTCCGCTGGCCAGTTACGGAGCGACTCTTTGGGCCTATGCCTTATCGGGGCTCATTCTCGCACTGATGTTTGCCCTGCTGACGCCGGCAGCGGAAACTACCGAACCGCCCCGGCCCGCCAGCGCGCGATTCCATCTGGTTTCTTCGGGTCCGGTCGTGGCCAGACTCTCTGCCCTGTTTGCCCTCGATTCCTTCGGGGGAGGTTTTGTCGTGCAGGCCCTGGTGGCTTACTGGTTTCACGTGCGGTACGGACTCGATCCGGCCATGCTGGGACGCCTTTTCTTTGGCGCAAATCTGATCGCCGGTTTCTCTGCGCTCGCCGCGGCGGGCATTGCCCGGAGAATCGGTCTGCTGCGCACCATGGTCTTTACCCATCTCCCATCCAACGTCCTGTTGATTCTCGTTCCCTTGATGCCGAATGTGAATCTGGCCATGACGATGCTTCTGCTTCGCTTCTCGATCTCACAGATGGACGTGCCGTCCCGGCAAGCGTATGTAATGTCCGTGGTCCCTCCGACCGACCGCAGCGCTGCCGCGGGCATTACCGGCGTGGCGCGGACGATCGGCGCCTCGATTGCGCCGCTGATCGCGACGCCGCTCATGGGTAGTCGTGCCTACGGCTGGATCCCCTTCGTTCTGGCAGGCGGTTTCAAGATC
>DASZZV010000031.1:0-2376 GCA_035544835.1 Thermoanaerobaculia bacterium | reverse complement strand
GACAAGACCTCGCGCGAAGTCGCGCTCGGCATCCACGACGACGCGCGCATGAAGGCCGATTACGAGCTGGTGCGCGACTACGTCGGCATCGACAAGCCTTTCGACGTGAAGAGCACCTACACAAACGAGTTCCTGGACCGCTCGATCCGGATGCCGAAATGATATCTAGTTCCCCGAGGGCGTGGACTGCCCTAGAAGACGCCGCCAGAGCCGGTTGAGCCATCGCTTGATCCGCCCGACGCGGTCTCGCGACGCGCCGGGATCGCCCCGAAATTGCGCCAGAGCGATTCCCGACGAAACAGCACCGAAGCGTTTCTGAAGACAGTCAGCGAACTGGGCGGTTCGCTCGGTCGCTCTGCGCTCGAATAAGCGATCGACGATCGCTTTGAGCTGTCCCTCACCCCTTACGTTGATCAGACTGAGCAACTCGGTGCCTGATTCGGTTGCCTGCAATGTGACGTCGATCGCCATCGTCAGATGCTCAGCCTTCGCGGTGGCATGAAGCCTGTGCGGCGGGTCCTCTGAATCGATTTGTGCCCTCAGAGTAACAATCAAGGGTACGACACCGATTTTTTCCTTCACCGTCAACTCGGCGGTCCTGTCGTCCAGCACGTTGATGCGTTCCACTCCGGGAATGCATGTGCATAAGGATTGGAAGTCGCGAATGAATCTCCACAATTCCTCGGGCGGGGCGTTCACCGTGAACTTGGCCTCGCGCTGAGGCATCAGTCCCACCACTTCTTCAGCTTGAAATCCTCCACGATCACGGTGGCAGCGTTGTGCCCTGCTCCCGCATGCACGCCTCCGCCTGGATGACAGTAACCGCCGCACATGTAAAGCCCTTCAACAGGCGTTCTGTAGCTGGACCAGCCGGCGAAGGGTCTGAAATATCCCATCTGGTCAGGAGTCATGTCTCCCACGACATCGACGCCATTCACGAGGTTGTCATTGTGCCGCTCTGTATCGGTTGGATCCTGAATCGCCATGGCCAGGATCTTGTCCCTCGAGATGTTCGGAGCGTAGGACCTCCAGAGATCCAGGAGATGCGCGGCATACTCCTCTCTCAGATTCCTCCATCCTTCCGGTCCCTCGGGCTCTACCCTGTACGGTGCATACTGCCAAACGACCGCTGTGTGCTTGCCTGCGGGAGCCTGCGAAGGATCGAACAGCGTAGGCAGGGTTATCTGCAGCATCTCTTTTCGGGGAGGCCTGCCGATCGCGATTTCCTGATAGGCGCGAACCTGGTCCTGTACGGTCCCCCCGAACATTTCCTGGCTGAACGCCACGTTCACCGGCGGGTTATGCGCGCCGGCGCGGTACTGCGGCGGCTCTGAAAGGGCCAGGTGCAGGACGAAGAGCGACCGCCCCCGCGAATGGTAGTTCTTCACTCGGGTCGAAAAGGACGACGGCAAGAGCTCTTCTCCAACCATCCCCAGGAAGCTCTTCTTCGGTTCGACGTTGGTGACCACCGCCTTCGCGGCTTCGACCCGCCTGCCATCCTTCATTTCTATCCCTATGGCCTTGTTGCCGCGCAAGAGGATTCGCTTCACCTCCATGTCCGTCTGAACGACGCCTCCGTTGGCCTCAACGACGCTTCTCAGTCCGTGCGCCAGCTGTTGAGAGCCTCCAACACAGATGGGAGCCTCGGCTTTGAGGATGCGGAAGAGGCAGATCCATCCCTGTCCGAATTGATCGGGGGCGAACCCCAGCACGGTCATCCTCGCGAGGAAGTGGACTTTCACCTCCTCGCTCTCGAACAGTTCGTCCAGCAGTTGCACCGGCGTGCTCGCCTGCCACTGCAGAAGCGTCCTGCCTTCCTCGGATTTCTCCAATTCGGCGCTCTGCAGCGAGGGCGGCAACGGCGGCGAATACATCAGCGGCAGGTAGGTCGACTCGATGAACTCGGCGTAGTCTTCATACAGCTGCCTGAAAGTTCGCGCATCCCTCGCCGAGAACTTGCCCAGTTCAGTGGCCATTCTGTCCGCGTCCCGATACATCACGATGCTCTTGTGGTCGGGGAAGATCGTGCCACGGAGGTGCTCCGGGTAAACGTACTTTACGCCGTGACGTTCGAGCTCCAGGTCGCGGTAGACCGGGCTGAGGGGAATGTGGGTGTGAACGACGGAGCAGATATTGTGTTTGAAGCCTGGCAGCGTGGCTTCCGCGGTGTGGCACCCGCCGCCCACGCGCGTGCTGCGCTCGAGAACCAGGACTTTGGCGCCTGCCTTCGCAAGATATGCGGCGCAGGCGAGGCCATTGTGGCCGGCGCCGATGATGATGAATTCGTAGGACATGGCGAACACCTTCAGAGTATCGTTGATCTTGCCTGAAAAGTTTTTCCGGATAAACCTGCAGACGCATCGCTAGCCGAGCTCG
>DASZZV010000030.1:0-9358 GCA_035544835.1 Thermoanaerobaculia bacterium | reverse complement strand
GGGGGCCCTTCCATCGTGGTGCTCGCAAACATTTTCGATTGCCAAGGGTCTAAGGCCCCCGCCCAGATCCCTCGCTGCGGCTCGGGATGACACCCACCCAGTTTCTTTTCTCAGTGGCAGCGCGCACGCTGTCCCTTGCTCAGGATGACAACGGTTCAATTGGGCTTCAACAACGTGCCACCGTTGTTCCATCGCTCGGGACGACACCCGCGATTTTGTCTCCCATTTCACTAGAATCATCGGCGATGACGACTACACGCTATGCAATTTCTCTCCACTACGCATCACGACCAGCTCTCTCACTGGCCGTCCTGCAGCCGGCGCTGGCAAAGTGGGACCTCAAGCTGATGGCGGCCGAGCATGGGACTTCTGGCGCCATCGAGCTCCATGAGGCTCAGCGGAATGGGCCTCGCTGGCTTCTCGAGCCTCACGACGAACCCTTCGAAATCGGCGTCCTCCGTAATTCCCTGGAGCAGTCCTGGAACTGGCGCGACGCCGCAGAAGTCATTGCGCAGTGCCGGAGCTCGATCCGCATCGAGGAACAGTCCGATGAAAACGGAAGGCTCGACCTCGATCGCTTTCGCCGCATTGTGGCGGCGCTACTCAGCGGATGGGAAGCCCGCGCCATCCTTTGGCTCCCGGCACAGCATTTCATCAATCCGAGTGAGTACCTGGCATCAGTCGGTGAGGACGACCCTCTCTATGGCCCACTCAACATCCGGATGTTCCACGTAGAAGGTGGAACGAGCGGTCCGATTCCACTGCACGACGAATTCATCATGGATACGATCGGTCTGGGACCGCTGGGCGTCGCCGATCTTCAGTGCCATTTCAAAATGCTCGACCGCACGCGTGTCGCGCAGGTTCTCTACCAGACGGCGTATTACCTCTACGAGAAGGGCATCGCCCTCAAGAGCGGGGACTCGGTCGACGGCATCACCGAGGACTCGCAGTGGATCTGCCGGGAGCAGGAAGCGATCTTTCCACCGGCGCGAACAGTGATCGACCTCGATCCCGGCAAAGAGTTCGCGGGAGCGAAGCGACTGTGACGGGGGGTTCGCCGCACCTTCGGCTGGTCCGGCTGGCGTAGGGCCGCACGGCGTGCGGCCGACACCTTCGCCCGCCGAAGACTGAGACTGGACTCGCGCAATGGCACCTTCAACGCCACCAGCCTGGCAATCCCCGGAAAGGGTATCGGCCGCACGCCGTTCGGCCCTACGCCCAACACTGCGGAACCGCGCCGCTACGCCTCTACCAGCTCTTTCTTGAACATCCCCGGCGTGTACGCCGTGATGCGGCCGGTGAATGCCGAGGCGGCGACGGTCAACGGCGACGCCAGCCAGAGTTTTCCCGGCCCGGAACGACCCTTGTAATTGCGGTTGATGGCGCTCACGGTTACCTCGTCGCTCTCTTCGGAGACGCCGGGTCCGCAACCGATGCAGGCACCGCAGCCGGGATTGAGAACGATGGCGCCGGCACGCTCGAAGGTCTCGAGCAGCCCGTTGTCGCGACAGAAAGTCTCCACGGCCTGCGATCCGAACTGGATGTAAAACTTCACGCCGTTGGCGACTTTCAGTCCGGCATCGACGGCCTCTTTCGCAACCTGATGATAGAAAACGAGATCATCGATCTTGCCTGCGGTGCAGCTTCCCGCGTAAGCGATGTCGATCTTCACGTCACCGATTTCCTCTACGAAGGCGCCGTTGGTTGGATCGGAGGGGATGCCCCGATCGGTGTCACCGGGATGCGCCACCATCGGGCGGATCTCGGAGAGATCGACGATGTGCATTCCGCCATCGTAGACAGCACCGGGATCGGGTGAAACGGCTCGCTCGCGCAGCCGCCGGATGTCCACGTCTGCTCCGCGCATCTGGCGGATCCAGTCGAAGGTCTTCTCGTCGGCCTCGACGATGGCCGTTCGCGCGGAGCATTCCGTGGCCATGTTGGCCAGCGTGGCACGTTCATCGAGCGACAGCCCGGCCAGACCGGGACCGGTGAACTCCATCACTCGGTTGAGCGTCATCTGCGGTTTCGCATACTCGAGCAGGATGTAGAGCATCACATCCTTGGCCGTAACGTTTTCCTGCAGCGTGCCGACGAGCTCGAAACGGATCGACTCCGGCACCTCGACCTGCGTGAAGCCCGACTGCACGAGGTTGGCGTATTCGGTGGCGCCGACCCCCCAGGCCAGGGCGTTGTTCACGCCGCCCATGCAGGTGTGACTATCGGTAGCCTGAATGAAGTCCCCCGGATCGATGATGAATTCGCGAGCGACCTCGTGGCAAATACCGGGCGAGACATTGTCCTTTGCCGAGAAGTCGCGACACTGCGTGTGGGACTGAAACTCGCGCTGAAGCTGCCGGAGAGTCTCGATCTTGCCCATGAAGGGTCTCATTTTGGCGACATCGTCGGCGTAGATGAGATGATCCTCGAACACGGCGAACTTCTGCGGATTCTGAATCGTGTACTCCGGCCCGTACTCCTGCTCCAGAAAGTAATGCACCTGCGCGGTAGTGAACTCGTGCGTGTACCCGCCATCGACGGACGCGACCACGGCATCGCCCGGCTTCACGAACCGGTCGGCGTCATCGACCCCCAGCATGTGACGAGCAAGAATCTTTTCGGCCATCGTCATGGGCCGCTGTTTCGTATCGGGCACCGGGAGCTGCACCGTCCCTGCCGCCAGATTTTTCGCAAAAGGAAAGAGGCCACCCTGCTGCACCACCAGCTGCGTGATCGGATCGAAATCCTTGTAAAACTCCCGCAAGGGAACACCTTCGCCGGCCTGCAGTCGGATCAACATGTCATGGTTGCCCATGAGCACGTCCTGATTGATGTTGTTGCCGGCGTGGATCGGTGCGAAGGAGGCGGCGATGACGATCCGGATTCCGCTCCACTTCTCGGCTTGAACCGCTGTCTCCCTTGAGCTGCCGACACCTTTCCTGAATCCGGAAACGATCACCTCGAAGTTTCCGTTGATCAGCGCGTCCGTCTCGAACAACCGCTTTCCATCGACGATCAGGCCGGCATAGGCATCACGGGCCAGATCCTCGGGCCGATGGCTGAAGCAAACCCAGGCCGGCGTCATGGCGTCGGTGTTGATGTCGTCGAGCAGCTCCCCGACCTTCAGATCCTTCATCTGCAGATCGAGCTCGCCCTTCAGCTGCCGGCGGATCAGCTCGGGATCCTTGGTAAGAAATAGAACACGTTTTCCCGGTGTGAGCCGGACAATTTCGGATGGTTTCATCAATTCCTCGGGGCGATGTCAGATGCCTGGTGTCAGATACCAGATGCCAGATGTCATGTTCAAGATTCCACAGTCAGATTGGATGTTTTACTACATCTAACATCCGACATCTAACATCTGACATCAAGTCACGGGGCCGCCATCGGCAAGCTTGCCCAGTCCGGTATTTGCACCAAGGCGCTTGACCTGGGCGTGCGGCGCCTCAGTGGCGGGTACCGAGAAGCTGAAGGTCGAGCCCTTCCCCTTCTCACTCTCCACCCACACCCGCCCGCCGTGAATCTCGACGAGTCGTTTCACGATGGCCAGACCGAAACCGGTGCTCGGCTCGCCGCCCGTGGGACGCGCACTCAACCTCTTGAAGGTTCGGAAGACTGCTTTCAGGTCCTCAGAGCTCAGTCCCTGTCCGTTGTCATGAACTCTCGTCACGACCTCCTGCTCGTTCGCCTCGCAGGTCACGATCACCTGGCCGCCAAGCTGCGTGTACTTGATGGCGTTGCCAATGAGGTTGTCGGTCACCTCACTGATTCGCTCCATATCGACCATCACGTACGTCGGCTGGCTTGGTCGCTCGAACACGAGACCGATATTTTTCTTATCAGCGGCGCCACGATGAGATTGAATGCTGACCTCGATCAGATTGCGAAGGTCATGCGCCTGTATGTCCATATCGATCTTTCCTGACTCGATGGCGGAGAGATCGAGAAGATCGTGAATCAGCTGTTCCATGTGCTCGGCTGCATTCCTCACCAGCGACAACTGATGCATCAGACGCTCCCGGTCGAAAACAGCCGACTCCATCTTCTCGAGCACCAGGGTCACCCATCCGACGATCACGCCGAGCGGAGTGCGCAGATCGTGCGCGGCGATTCCGACGAACTCGTTCTTGGAAGTATTCGCCGCCGCCAGGTCTCGAAGCATGCGAGCCTTCTCGAAGGCCGAGAGAATGTGTCCGCGGAGGTCGGACATGAGCCGCAGATCGTCGACTTCCTCGACCCCTTCCAACCTGCGGTTCTCGAAGATCAGGAAGCCCTCGGTTCGCGACCCGATCACGATTCGAACGACCAGCGTCGCCCGCGCATCACTGGCGCCTTCAGGTTCATCGAGAATGAAAAAGTCGGGCGAGATCTCGCGCGCGCCGGTGAGGAACCGCTCCTCGATTCTCTGAAGTGTCAGGGCGTAGTCTTCGAGGTCGTCGGGATCCCAGCCCAGCGCCGCGCGAAGGCGAAAAAGCCCAGAGGACTGCTCGTATACGAGAGCCATGGCCTGATCGACGTCGCTGTGAAGAATGCCCAGGATCAGCTCCAGCAGCCGATCGAAATCGAGCTCGGCATTGATCGACCGCACGATTCTCTCGATCCGCTCCAGTTGCTCGTTCTTGCGCTTGAGATCGCGGGTTCTCTCGCTGACCAGAGCCTCGAGCCGCCTGGACTCGCGCTTCACTCTCCGCAACCGCAACCAGTGCACCAGTAGCCCGATCACAAGGGCAGCGGTGATCAGCAGAAGACGGAACCACAAGGTCTGCCAGAAGGCCGGAATCACACGAATCGAGACCGACGCTCCGCCATTGTTCCAGGTAGCGTCGTTGTTCGAGCCTCGGACCTTGAAGCGATAGTCTCCCGGCGCGATGTTCGTATAGCTCGCCTCGTGGCTCGTTCCGGCGTCGACCCAGTCGGGATCAACACCCTCCAGCTTGTAGCGAAAACGATTGTTCTGGGGAGAGGTGAAATCAAGGGCGGTGAAGTTGAACGAGAAGAAGTTCTCGAGATGCGAAACGCGGATCTCGGATTGCGAATCCAGCACCGGAGCAATGGGCCCGTTGAACTTTCGGAATCCGGTAACGGCGACTGTCGGAACGAAGAGATTCTCCTCGACCCGGTCGGGAAGGATGCTGACGAATCCTCTCGAGCCACCGAAATACAGCTCGCCTCCGCGCGTACGGCAGTGCGCTCCGCTGTTGAAGATGATCCCATCGAGGCCGTCGTCAGATGCGAAGTTCTGAATTTCCCCGGTAGCGGGTCGCAGCCGCGATACGCCTCGATCGCTGCTGATCCAGACGTCACCGTGGCCATCGACGGTCACGCTGGCGAGATCTGTTCCGGCAAGTCCATCCTTCTGGCCGTAGTGCCGGACTTTTCCACTCTCAGGACTGTACTGGTTGAGGCCACTGCTGGTGGCGATCCAGAGTGAGCCATGGTTATCCTGATCGATTCCACGGATCCGAGTGCCCAGCACCTGGCCGACTCCCCCACCGCTGGCAATGCGCGTAAACGAGCCCCGTTGCTCGTCAAATCGATTGAGACCGCCGTTATCCGTTCCGATCCACATCCGTCCCACGGAATCCTGGAAGATATTGGTCACATAGTCGTCACTGATACTGGCCGGCAGCGATGGATCATGTCGAAAGACTACGAGTTCTTTCGTTGTCGGGTCTTGACGCTTCAGACCACGCGTCGTCCCTATCCACAACAGACCAGAACGGGAACGAAGGATCGTCCGCACGCTGTCACTGCTCGATTCGTGGAGGTCATCAGGGTTGTACCCGAACTGCTCGGTGCACTCGCCTTTCTGTATATTGAAGTGACAGACGCCTCCAGACCATAAGCCCAGCCAGAGATCACCATTCGGATCTTCGACGAGCGCTTGAACAGCTCGGTGTGGGAGGCTCCGCTTGTTGGCGGGATCATTTCGAAAATGTACGAACTGACCGGTCTTCGGATCGAGTCGATCGAGCCCCTCGGTCGTGCCGGCCCAGATGTTGCCGCCGCTGTCCTCCATCATCGACTCGATGCGCATGGCGCGAATGGCCGAGGGATCGTAGGAGTCGCTGAGGTAGGCAGAGAACTTCGACGGTTTCAGATCGAGACGATCGACGCCGCCGTCGCGCGTGGCGATCCAGAGAACGTGCGAACGATCCTCGAAGATCGATCGGATGTCGTCGCTGTTCAACGTGCCCGGCACACCCGGGTCGTGCACGAATCGGGTGAACTTCCCCGTCGCATCGTCGAAACGGTTGAGGCCCCGCTCGCGCGTGCCGATCCACATCGATCCCGCGTGATCCCTGAAAAGAAAGGTGATGGAGTCACCACTGATCGTGGTCGGGTCCTCGGGGTGGTGGCGGAATGGCGTAGTCTGGCCAGTCCGAAGGTCGAGTTGATCCAGCCCTCCCTGTGTTCCGATCCACAAATGCGGTCCGTCGAAGAGAAGGCGGCGAACGATGGAGTGTGCCGGCTTGTCGCCGCTGGCCATGGGAAGCGGAATCCGTTCGAACTGGCCAGTTGCCACATCGAGTCGGTTCAGCCCGTTCTCCGTACCGACCCAGATGGCCCCCCGTTCATCCTGCACGATCGACCAGACCCGGTTGTCACTGAGTGAGTGGGGGTCGGGCGAGCTCAGATAGGTCGTGATCTTCTGAGTCGATGGATCGAGCCGGCTCAAGCCGCCGGAGAACGTCCCTATCCACAGCATTCCCAGACGATCCCGGAACAGCGTCTGTATGCGATTATCGCGCAGTCCACCGGAACTCTTGTGGAAGTGCTGAATCTGTTCGGAACGGGGATCGAGGCGATCGACGCCGCCGCCCCAGGTTCCGATCCAGAGATCTCCTTTTGCATCGATGAGAATCGGTCCGGTATCGTTTTCTGCGATGGTGTGTGCGTTTTGCTGGTCATGCTGGAAGGTCCGAAAGCCGTAACCGTCGAAGCGATTGAGGCCGTCTTCGGTCGTCAACCAGATGAAGCCGTCATGATCCTGCGCGATCCCATAGACAGTCGGATGCGACAGTCCTTCTTCGCGCGAGAGATGGCGAAAAGTGACCCGCTGCTCGCGAGCAAGAGCGGGGAGCGTGGAGCAGAGCGCGACTGCCGCGCAGAGGAGGAGCCGGACGCTCCTCGGAAGAACGGTGGTTCCACGGTTTGCCTGGCCACGAATCATGATGCAATGTCAGCATGATAACAGTCCGAGGAGTGAGGGCGTCGGATGCGGCCCGACATTGCATGGCATGTTCGCCTTCCCTCTCCCCGGCGGGGAGAGGGTGCCGCCGCAGCGGCGGGTGAGGGGCCGTACGATAACGCCGCTTGAGATTGAATCCGGCAGGACAAAAGAGTCAGAACGCGCTTTACGCCGCATGGATCGCGAGTCTGTTACGCCCCTCACCCCGCGCTGCGGCGCGACCCTCTCCCCGCGGGGGAGAGGGGAGAGTTCGCCCTCCCCGTCTCGTCTTGATGCCCGGCCCTCCCGGGGCTGGCATCAGGCTTTGTTGCGCTTGTCACCTACCCTTACTTCCCGTAGTGCACGGGGACGTTCATCTCGCGCAGCAGGTTGTGTGCGCCGTCGACGGCGTCCATGACCCACAGAACGTATTTGATATCCACGTGGATCGAGCGCGTCAGCTCGGGGTTGACCAGATAGTCCGAGCCCATTGCTTCGTAATTTCCGTCAAAGAGAAGACCACACAGCTCACCCTTCGCGTTCATCGTGGCCGAGCCGGAGTTCCCGCCGGTAGTGTCACAGGTCGAGAGAAAGTCGACCGGGACGTCGCCGAGCCGAGGATCGACGTAGCCATCCGTCTTGTGTGCCTTCGCAGCGCCGAGAAGATTCTTCGGCGAGTCGAACTCTCCTTCTCCAGTGTTCTTCTGCAGCACGCCGGCGAGGGTCGTCTACGGGTCGTACTTCACCGCATCGCGCGGCTTGTATCCCGTGACCTTGCCGAAAGTCAGGCGCAGCGTGCTGTTGGCATCGGGATAAAGCACACCACCGCGCATGCCCTTGAGCGCCTCGAAGTATTTCGGACGCAGACGCGACATCGCGCCGTCGATCCGCCGCTCGCGATCCTCGTTGGCTTGGCGCAATGGCAGAAGCGATGCCGCAAAGTTCAACATGTCGTCATTGCGCGCCTTGAGCTGCGCATTGGACTCCGTGACCATGGCCCGGCGTTCTTCGACCGACTGAATCTTCGTACCGCTGTATAGCCGGTCGAGAAACTTCTCGATCTGGGTGTCGGTGCCCGTCGCACCGGTGGAGGCCAGGGCGTCATCCACAGCCTTGATACGTTCTGAGGGAGGCAGCTTCGCCGCTTCCTCGAGAAAATAGCGAAGGCCGGCACGATCGCTGGCCGGCTCGATGACTCGCTGCTGACGTTCTATTGTCTCTTTGATGCGGGGAAGGTCGCGCTCCTGATATCCAGCGAGGCGATCGAGGTCTTTCCTGGCCTTCTCCACGCTCAGGCGGTAGAGCGTGTTAGCCTGCGTCAACTCCGGCGAGGAACGGTACAGCCACGTCAGCACGGCATCACGCTCGCGCGTGGATTGGGTCTCACGATCCAGTTTGCTGATCTCGACGAGGATGTTCGAGTACTCGGCTTTGCGCTTCGGATCGGCGGCGATGTACGCAGCAAGATCGGCTTCCTGCTTCCGGCGCGACGCCGTCAGATCGCCGGTCTTCAGATTGGCCAGCGTTCCGGTGTAGTTCTTCATCGTGTTATCAAAGCCCTTGATGCGCGAGGCGTTCTTGATCGCGATCTCTTTGTGACCCTTCCCCTGCTCGTTGAGAACTGCCGTCAGATCGGTGAAGTAGCGGATCGAGGTCGGATAGGTGAACTCCTGGTCCATGGAGATCTCTTCGGCAGTCTTGTAGCGGAAAGTTCGCCCCGGGTAACCGGCAACAAAAACGAGATCACCGGGATTGATTCCTTCAGTGGAAACCTTGAGAAAGTGCTTGGGCTGGTAGGGGACGTTGTCTTTCGAATAGTCCGCCGCTTTCCCGTCTTTGCTGACATAGGCTCGAAGGAAGCTGTAGTCGCCGGTATGGCGCGGCCACATCCAATTGTCGGTCTCTCCACCGAAATCACCGACACCGATGGCAGGGGCGTACACGAGACGAACGTCCTTGATATCCATCTGCGTGATGCGAACGTACTGCGATCCTTCGAAGATCGAGGTCACCTTGCATCGCACACCAGGCTGCTTCTCACAGGCGCCGACGATTTCCTTGCTCTGACGCTCCAGTGTTTTGGAACGATCGATGTCGCTCATCTTGCTGTTGAGTCTCGCCGTCATCTCTTTGGTGACGTCGTCGATGGCGCTGGTCACGTAGATATGCAGGCCCGGCCCACCC
>DASZZV010000029.1:0-11667 GCA_035544835.1 Thermoanaerobaculia bacterium | reverse complement strand
CGCCCAGATCCCTCGCTGCGGCTCGGGATGACACATCAGGGAACCCGCGTAAATACAGGGAGTTTCTTAGAAGCCGCGGAACGACGCAAACGTCGTTGAAGGAACGAGGACACAAGATGGTCGTCATCCTGAGCCGCAGCGAAGGATCTCAAGTGGAAGGATCTAAATTCACATAGTCCTATCCTGAGATTCTTCGCTGCGGCTCAGAATGACGGAGACTTTGTGATCCTTAGAAGCCAGGGAATGTGGGTGGGAGGGGCGAATGATCGGGAGCCGAACTTACGTCGTTCGTCGATGGCGAGGTCCCTCGCCCCTCCCGCCCACCCACGCATGCTCGGGATGACAGCAACGGCACCCGCGCCGTACTGGCCAGAGACATCCGTCCCTCACAAGAACATACTCACCACCGCCGCCAGCACGAGCAGACCGACGAAGCCGAGTGAGATATAGAAGGTCTTGATCGTCCCCTGGTGAATATCGACGGCTTCGCGGCGCTCCCCGAGGAGGTACTGCAGGTATTCGACACGCGGCTTGACCGTTCCCACCTTGGTCTCGACGCTGGGATAGACGACCTGGTTAATCTCCGGGACGATGATGACCGGGATCAGAACCGCGCCTCCCTTGGTCCAGATGTGTCGAGTCAGGTTCTCGTTGTGGGGAGCCTCGCTGTGCGCCACGATGCAGACGTAGACCGTGCGGGTCTGCAGCACCGAAAGTGCTTTCTGACCACCCGTCCGGGCCCGGAACAAATTACCGATGCTTTTCATGGCCTGGCCAAGGACTTTGTCACTCACGGTCGGATAGTTGATGAAGTGGAACTGCGTTTCGCCTTCGGCAAAAAGTACCTTCTCACTTCTTCGATAGATTCGTTCCCCGCTGATTTTTGCCTCTTCCTCATCGTGCACGGGAGTGAAGCCCTCCTGACCAAGCACTTGAATCAGGCGCGATACGGGATCGGAATCGACAGGAGACTCCACAGGCTTAACTGTTTTCGTTGTGGACATAGCGTTTTACCAACCGGATCAGTTCGTCAAATTCAAAAGGTTTGCCTAAATACTCGTCAGCGCCGCAAGCGCGCGCCTTTTCAGCGATATCGCGATCCCCGGAAAGGATTACGAACGGTATCCCGCTCGTAATCGGCTCTTTCTTGACCAGGGTGCAGAGCGCTTCTCCATTCATACCCTTTACATGCAAGTCTGCGAAGACCATCTGGGGGTTCGCGGCGCGGATTCTCTCCAGCGCCACTCCCCCGTCCTCCACGACTTCACCCTTGTAGCCGTTCCTCTGAAGTACCAGAGAAATCAGCCGGGCCACCTGCGGATCGTCTTCAACAATCAGAATCAAGTCCTGGCTCCTATTCGAACGTCACTCGAACCCGTTTCCTGAGATGACCAAGAAACGCGCCAAGTAGCGCCCCGACCCCGTTCCAGATCACGTCATTGACGTCTGTGACGCGAGTCGGCAGAAAATACTGATAGGCCTCCACGCAAGAGCTGAACCCGAGTCCGAGGATAAAGGTGATGACGTAGGACTGATTGGTGGGGCGGTCATCGGTGTCGAGACTGAGGAACATCAGCATTCCCCAGGGGACGAATATGAGCATGTTGAGGATCATCGGCATGAGCAGGGCAATGACGACCGAGATCGGAACGGGGCCGCGGGCGAGGCGGTGGGAGAGAATTCTCAGCTCGTGAAAGGGTACCGGGTCGATTTTCTGATAGACGCGGCCGCTCAGGGAAATGGTCACGGCGGCGATGACGATCGTGGCCGTCAGCAGCAGCAGGATCGTCATCCAGCGCCTCACCACGACGGTCCGCACCTCGCTTCTGGCCATGTGGGGACATTATGCCTGCGGAAGGAATTGAAAATTGAAAATTGAAAATTAAAAAAGGCCCTGCTGTTTCAATTTTCAATTTTCAATTCGCGATCCAGCCAACCTTCTATAATCGACGCAACATTGAGCGTCCGCCCTCCTCTCATTCACGGCTCCTATCCAGCCATCACCGACGCTCTCTGCTCCCAGATCGTCTCGGAGATTTCAGCCCGCCCCCTGGCCGAGCTTCTTCAAGACCCTGTCCAGATCCTGGTCCCCTCACGAAGTGCTGCGGAGACCATCGCCGGGGGCGTCGCGGAGCGGTTGAAGCGGCCCGTAGCCGGGATCGTAATGCGGTCGATCGACACCCTGGCGGTGGAGATCCTGAACGCTGCCGGCGAGTTCCCTCGCTCCGCGACCGACGAAGAGCAGCGACTGGCCATGATCATCGCCGCCGATGCGTTCCTGCCTTCGGATCTCAAAACGCCGGGCATCACCGCCATGCTCTACAGGACCTATCGCGATATCCGCGACAGCGGGCTGTCGATGTCGATGCTCGCGAAGAAGGCGCCGGCGCCAGAGTCGATCCCGGGACGAGTGCTCCCCCTGTTCAGAGAGCTCGAGCGACTCGTGAGCGCAACCGGTGCATCCGATCCCGCCGATATCCACACTCGCGCTGCCTTGCGCATTTCCACCGGGTCGACTTCAGGTACCGGCCGCACGCCGTGCGGCCCTACGCGGATGAAACCGCAGATATTGTTTGGCTTCTACGACGTTACGGGAGTCCAGGAGCGTCTCCTCAATGCGCTGGCCGACGCCGGCGCCCTCAGCAGGATTTACCTCCCCGTTCCTCTGACCGACGGGAAAGTAGCGGCTCCATACGAATTCAGTTCCGACTTCGTCGGGCGCCTGAGTACGTTCTGTTCCGAGCTGGTGTCCACGTGGCCGGACATTCCGATTCCGATGTCCGGCAGGCCGAAGGAAAATCCGTCGCCACGAACAGTGTTGCGCAAGGCCGAGCCGGACATCGGAGTGTCCGGCCACTACAGTCCCGGGTGGGCCATTCAGGGCTCTTTCGACATTCAGGATGAGCTTCGCGAGGCCTGCCGGCACGTTCGCACACTTCTCGATACCGGCACGGCCCCGCGGGAAATCGCCATCACGGCGCGCACGCTGGCGGGTCGCGAGCTGACAATGCTGCAGCGGGCCGCACGCGAGTTCGATTTCGAGCTTCGAAATGCACCGGGGCGATCGCTGCAATCCCACCGGTTCGGGCGGACTGTCCGTCATCTCCTGGAAGTGCGTGAGGATCGCTTTCCCCGCGCGATCGTCATGGAGATTCTTCGCACGGGCCTGAGCGGCGGCAAAGCGCGTAGCGATTACGAAATCAATGCCATGGATCGAGCCGCCCGGGAGTGTGGAATCGCCGGTGGCGGAAGTGCCGAAGTCCGCGGCGTCATTCCCCATCTCGACGAGCGAGCTCGAAATCGCGCACCTGATCTGGAGGCCTACGCCGCGGCGGTGGAAGAGATCGAGACTCTGACCGCGCCGGTGCGTTCTGCCGCGACCGGAGAGACGTGGGCAACCCTGCTCGAGAACTGGGTGGCGCGCTTCGTACCCGCTTCCGAGGAGGATCTTGCAGCCATCGACGAGCTCCTCAGCGAGGCCGCTCTTCTCCGCGCAGTCGGCGGCAGTCATTCGCTGCAGCTGCAGACGCTCATCGACCTGATCGCCGCCACCCCGGTGCTGTATCCGCCGGAAAGGCCCGGCATTCACATCTGGGCAGGCGACGTCATGAAGCTTCGTGGACGGGTCGTAGAGCATCTCGTCGTCCTGCGGATGCAGGACGACATCTTTCCGCAGCGCCGCGTGGAAGACCCTCTGCTCCGCGACCGCGACCGCAAACGGCTTGGGATCCGCGCCGTCGGCGACGGGCGTGATGAGGAAAACCTTCTCTTCGAGTTTCTGCTCGACAGCGCCACGAAAACGATTCGCTTTTCGTACGCCATGAGCGATGCCACCGGTAAGACTCTTCGCCCCTCTCAGTTGCTGAGTAACTTTCGTCGCCGTCCCGCTACTGCGGGCCGCGAGCTCACCTTACCTGCGACTGCGCTGAGTCTCGTCGAGCGCCGTGTCGAGACCGCGGCAGCGAACCCGACGGCACCCCTGCTGCGGAAAGCCCGGCTCCTCGAGAACAGCGGAAAGCGGAATGTCTACGACGGGTACCTCACAGCCGACGGCGAGCTGCAGATTTTTCTCCGCGACCTTCTCAGTGCGATCTCACCCACGCGACTGGAACCGCTGGGCGAGTGCCCGCACAGGTTTCTGATGGGAACTGTGTTCTCGATCCGCGAGCTCGAAGATCCCGGAGCGGAGAGCGAGAGCAACCCGCGGGTGAAGGGATCACTCGACCATCAGATCCTGGAAGAGTTTTATCGAGAGCTCAACATCAACGATATCGGCGCCTCGTCGGCGGAGGTGCTGGAGTCTCGGCTCACAGCTCGCCTGCGCTCCATCATCGCCCGACTCTTCGAGGCACACGCGCTGGCCGCGCCGGCGGTGAACAGAAACATTCTCGAGATGGAACGCGCCGCCGCCGAGATCAGGCTGGAGCGCTGGGTGGCGTGGGACCTCCACGAGCTGGGTGAAAGCGGATTCCGCCCACGGCACTTCGAGCTTCATTTCGGGGATGACCAGCGGGAGCGACTCGAGGTCGGTCCCGTCTCCCTGGCCATCCGCGGCTCCATCGATCGGGTCGACGTACACCCCGAAACACGACACCACCGCGTCATCGACTACAAGTCCGGCATCGCCAGAGCACAACAGGGCCTCGGCGATAAAGTCGACCGCGGACACCGTCTCCAGCTGCCGCTATACACGCTGGTCTTCGAGAAACTCTTCGAGCTGAAGCCCGAGCAGATCGACGCCATCATCCGGCCGCTCGGCGACCCACGACTCGACCCGGGCCGATACTCGTTCAATCTGGGCGAGAAGCGCGCCCTTGTGCTCGAGAATCTCACCACTCTCTTCGAGGGCATTCTCAAGGGCCGTTTTCCGGCCATGCCGAGCGAGGAGGCCTGTACTTACTGCGTCGTGGGGCCCTGGTGCAGAACGCGTTTCGATCCCGACGAATCGCGAGCGCTTCGTCCCTGGGGCTCTGCCGTCGAGATGCTCAGGAGCCTTGGCCAGTGAGCTCCCTGCCGCCTCAACTCTCCTTCGCCTTCGCTACCACTGCACCGTCGGCGCGCCGCAATCTGGTGATCGAGGCCGGCGCAGGCACTGGAAAGACGACCGCCATCGTCGGAGAGGTCCTGCAACTCCTCCTTGACGAGCCCGACCTTCCCCTGGAATCGATCCTCCTGATCACGTTCACGGAGAAAGCCGCCGCCGAGATCTCAGATCGCATTCGTGATGCACTCGTGGAGCTCAGATCGTCGTTCGAAGGCTCGCACCCCCGCTGGCCCGCCTCCTCGGGGCGGCCGGTCGTGGAAGTCGCGCCGGAAAAACGCACTTCTTCGCTGACTTCTCTGGAAGGTCACCTGCAGCGGATTGACAGGCTTCGCTCCCAGACCATCCACTCGTTCTGCCACTCCGTGCTGCAGATGTTTCCGGTCGAGTCTCGTGTCTCACCCGAGGTCCATCTGGTCTTCGGCTTCGAGCAGAACATCATTTATCGGGAGGTCTATCGCGAATGGCTGGAGAAGGAGACGGGAGTCGGAGGGGGCGAACTTCATCTCGATGCCTGGCGCCTGCTCTATTCGTCGCTCACCAACCTTGCTTCCGTCGAGGAGTCGATCCTGGCGCTGCTGCCGAAGCGTGATCTCGTGCGCGATCGCCGCTACTCGCTCGGTTCGGCCGATACGGTGCTCACCACTGTCGCTTCAGCACTCAAGGCGCTTCGCGCACTCGATCCGGCCTCGATCACCGAAGATGACAAGCTCTCCATCGCCCTGTACGTCCGCGAAAACCGCGAGCCAGCCGGAGAAGCGCTCGACGAATGGATCGACTACCTGGCACCCATCGCACAACCGCTCAGGACGTTATCCCTGAGCAAAGGCAAAAGGCTGGTCAACGATGTTTTTAAGCAGCTCCGTATCGGAGACAAGAATCCTTTCGAGAAGCTGACCAAACATCGGACTGCACTCGTCCTGAGAGAGACGGCCATCCGATTCTTCGATTTTCTGGAGGAAGCCAAGGAGCGCCGCGGAATCGTCGACTTCGACGATCTGCTCATCCGCGCTGAAGCAGCGCTGGCCAATCCGACTGTGCTTCGAGGAATTCGAGCACGCTATCGATATCTCTTCGTCGATGAATTCCAGGATACAGACCGTGTTCAGGCTCACATCATCGACCTCCTCTCCCGCAACGAGGAAGGGCGTACGATTCCGGGAAAGCTGACGCTGGTCGGGGACCCCAAGCAGTCGATCTACTCATTCCGGCGCGCCGACCCCGAGACCTACGCGGCCACCGTGGGAAGGCTCCTGCGTGAAGGTGCCGAGGGACGTTATCTCGACGCGCAGTACCGCAGCGATGCGCCCATGGTCGAGTCACTCAATGCTGTGTTCGGAGCAATCTTTCCGGAGATTCACTCACCTGACCCGAATCTCTTCCGCCCAACCTACCGCCCGCTCGTTGCGGCAAAGAGACACCTCTTGCGGAACCTCCCGGCGCGGTGGACATTCGTGCTGGCCGAGGAGAGAGCGGATCTGCCGCGAGTCGAGGCCGAGGCCTGGGCGATCGCAGAGCTCATCGCCAGGGAGCGCGATCGGAATGGTACGGATCTGAGGCGGTTCGTAATCCTCTTCCGGAGGATGACGCACGTTGGGGACTATCTGAACGTCATGGAGCGGGCCGGTATCGACTGTCTGCTTCCAGCAGCCCGATCGTTTCTCGATCAACAGACCGCTGTCGACCTGGTCTCGGTGCTGCGCGCCATCGCGTTTCCGTCGGACAGTGCCGCAATCCTATCGGCGGCGCGCTCACCATACTTTGCGCTCACCGACGACGAGATCTTTCACCATCACGCGCGCAGGAAATCCGAGGGTCATGACTGCATTTTCGAAGCCTTTCAGAAGGCGCTGGATCATTACCGGTCCCTTGCGAAACAGAGTACCGTCGCCCCTCTCGTCGACTGCCTTCTGCAGGAGACAGATGCCGAAGTTCTGTACCGGCTGAAGCGCACAGCGGCGCGCGACACCAAGCACCTCCAGCGTCTGACCGAGATGGCCATCGACTTTGACGAGAACAGAGGTGGCTCTCTGGCCGAGTTCGTCGATGAGCTGCTGGCCCGCCGCGAGCAGGAGAGCGAGGGAGAGCCGACGCTGGTCGACAACGAATCCAATGCCGTCCGCATTCTGACCGTTCACGGCGCCAAGGGTCTGGAGTTCGAGACGGTGATCCTTCCTGATTTCGGAAGCACCGGCAGCGGTTCCGAGAGTGTGAGCGCCGCCTCGATCGAAGAGCCTCCACTATTGGTGTTACGCGGGCGGGTTGAGTCGATCTCGACCGAGACGGTTGATGCACGCGGAGTTCGTGTCTCGGAGATTCTCAAGCGCCGGGACGATACGGAGACCGACCGCCTTTTCTACGTCGCCGTTACGCGCGCCCAGAGCGACGTTGTCTTCGTCGCCCATCGAGACCTGACGAAGAGCTCTGGATTCTGGAAGCCGCTCAAACTCGTCCTCGGCACGGACGGAAAGGGCTTCGTCGAAGACTTTCCAGCCCAGGCCGAAACCATCACTGACCTGACGATCAACGACCAGCAGGTCGCTGTTCGCTACCTCCGGGCAACTCCGGAGCTCGATCGAAGCACCGACGCCCTGCAGCAGAAGGGAAGACTGACGATCCCGTTCGCGGACGGACTCATTGCAGAACAGGTCGCCCTTCCGGGAGATGAGCTGCTGACGCGCCGCTGCGACGTGCCGGCCCTCGATCGAACCGAGCTTCGCATTCGCGCTGCTGGAGCCAGAAATCGGGAGGCCGGGATCGCCTTGCATCGGGTGCTGGAGTTATGGGATCACGACACCTCCTCGCTCCCTTCCCTGATTGAGGGAGTCGTAAAAGAGCGGCGGCTCAGCGCCGACGGTCGCGCCCTTCTCGAGCGCAGGCTCCAGCAGATCGTGGCGTCCGAATCCTACCTGCGAATCCGTTCCGCAAAAACCGCCGGCCGCGAAACCTCGATCTTCGTCAGGGCCGAAGGGGGAACCACCGAAGGACGCATCGATCGCCTTCTGCTCGAGAATGGTCAGTGGCTCGTGCTCGACTACAAGACCGGGAAGAAGTACGCCGGCAGAATCGACAAGGATCGCGCACAGATCGATCGCTACCGGGAGGCGGTCTCGGCAATCACCGGTGAAGCCTGTCGCGGATTGCTCTGGTACATCGATCTCGATTCGGAAGAGCTGGTAGAGGTCGGGACGTGATCGCGGCAAAGGCGGGAATTCGGGCGGACAGGGACAGCGTAGGGCTGCACGGCGTGCGGCCGATACCCGTGGCCCTGAATACCAGCGATTTTGGATAGGACGTTCGGGGTACCGGCCGCACGCCGTGCGGCCCTACACCCGCTGTCCAGCAGAATCTCGCTTCACCGCCAAATCGCACCAGTCATCCGCTCCGGATGAAACTTCATCTTCCTCAGCAGCGGCTCAAAGACATCCAATCTCGACACGTTCTTGTCCCACGGCAGTAGCATCGTGTAAAAGCGGGTTCCTGTGACGCTCGGATCGCCGAAGTCTTTGTCCGAGCCGATCATCGGATCGAGGATCAGCAGACCGAAAGTAAGCCCCTCGATCGGACTCCAGGCGCCTTTCACGTGCCCCTTGCGAAGACCACTCGGATAGAAAAATGAGCTCTCGCCTCCCCCGGCAACAGTGAGATGCCGTAGCCCCTCCATCGGCCGTAGTTCCAATCGCTGGGCCGTTTCTGCTCCCACGTCGACGACGCGCATGTCGTGGACGCGGTGCGTCCGCGAATCCATGGCCACCAGATAACGCGCGCCGGGGCGCATCGGCTCCATGAAAGCCGGCATCGGCTTTCCCCACACTTTCTTTACATCCGAGGGCCAGTGGTCGGGGAGGACCTCACGGGGAAGCGAACGGGTCGGCAGCAGCGCGCGGTAACAACCGCACGAATACACGGTCGTAAAGAAAAGTGGTTCGTGATTTACCGCGTCCACCGTCACGATCGAGACCAGACCGGCGTTGCGATGCCGCTCGTAAAAGACTCTCCATGTGAAGGGAAGCAAGGTGAAGTGAATCCTGTAGACAAGATGAATCACGTCGACAGAACCGATCCGATCATGTCTCGACTCCGCGTAGAGAAGATGCACGTCAGGATCGACGAAAACGTGCTCGCGCCCATTACGGATCTCGATTGACGGGGCGCCGATCCGATTGAATGACCTGGCACCGTCGTCGACGGAGAAAACGGGGGCCAGGCAGCGAAGCAGCGTGGCCTCGTCTGCGGCACGAAGATCGACGGCGCCGCAAGGCGGAAAGGAATAGAGCACGGCCTCGGCTTTCGATCTGCTTCCCGTCAGAGTCATGATCGTGAGGAGCGTCAACAGTCTCCAGCGCACACCGGCATGTGTTGCAAGAAATCGACCGGCCTTCGATTACTCGAAGTACTGCCGGGCGTTGCGAATCATCTCGCGCAAATGCGAAACGAACTCATCGCATAGTTCCTGCACCGAGTCGGGACCCGCCGCCGCCGACAGCTTGAAACTCTCAGGGAGAAAGTCGGTTGGCAGAGTGAGGTAATGCTTTTCAATGCTTCCGTCTCCCATCACCAACTCCCATCCGCTGCCACCGAGACGATCGCCGCTGAAAAAGACACGGGCGTTGGGCGGTCGCGAACCGAATTTCGTACCCGCTGAGGGGATGGCGAGATGGGTTACGTTCAGCTGTGGCGATCGTTCGCGCAGCATCTCCACAGCCAGCAGATCGAACCGCTGGATCTTCGGATCTTCCGTCATGGCCAAGCGGTTCTGAGCGAACAGATCGGCGAATCCAGGGTCGGCGCTGCCGAGCTCGTGCAGCAGTCCCAGGACCCGTTTTCCGAAAACGACGACGTTGCGCACTGCGCCGAGCTGCCGTTCCGCCATGGCATGCCGGGTATCGGCGGCTGCTGCGTCAGTGAGCCGCGCCGCCTCGGAGAGATTCCGGAGGATCTCAGAAACGACTCGTGGCTTCATCGGTGTGAGAGACTAACATGTTAAAGCGACACAATCCGCTGTCCGGGCGAGGTGAATGTGAGAGAGAACCGATGGAAGGATGCGGCTCTGCATAGAGGATTCGTGTCAGCATCATGTAACATTTGTACGGCGAATTGGAGTAGCTAAGCGCAGACTATGTCAGATCGCTCCAAAGAACGCCGGAGATACGAGCACATCACGCTCAGTCGCCCCATAGCAGGAAGGCTGGGCTCGACCAAGGTTTTCGTGGTCGATATCTCGATCACCGGTGCCCGAGTGGCTCATCAGCATCCGCTGATCGAGGGGGAGATCGCTCGTCTGCGCTTCGAGTGGCAGGGGCAGGAACTGGCCTTTGACTGCGACGTCCTCCGTACCAAGCCTCCCCAGAAAGGTCCCGATCCCTCCGGCGTTCTGTATCACACCGGTCTCGCCTTCGTCGATCCGGTCGCTGAGTCCCGGGCGATTCTGCGCGAGCTGATCACCGATCATGTCATGCGTGCGCTCGATGAGCAGCGGTCAAATGCCCGCGGGATCCCGCCAATTGCGCCGACTTTCTATCAGTCGGGACTCCGTGATCGGGCCGGCTACGTGACCATGAGGCTCGTCCAGAATTCGTGGAAGCGAACCACGACCGACAAACCTGATCAGCCCCTCGACGGCTTCACAATCTCGGCCAAAGAGCCGGAAGATCAGATCGAGATGTTGTGCCGGACCTATCAGGAGTCCGACTACGAGGGCCGCCGCATGATCCGCAAGATGGCCGAGCTGACCATCGGTGGGGCCGAAGCGGTCGCGGCACGCAAATACACTCCGTAGAAAATTGCGCGGTTTGGCCCTGAGACGGGCTATTTACACGTAACGACCACTCGGCTGCGCACCTGCCAAGATGCGTCGCGGAGTGCGGCCAGATCGGCGGGAAGGCCGGCTTCGGGCTCGCCGTACCATGAGGTGGTGTACGCCTTGCCGTCACGCGTGAACGTCAGCGAGTAGTGAATCTGGTCGGGATGACCATGAGGTGCGCCCGGTGTCTCGTAGGAGGTACGCCACGATCCCGGCGCCGCAGCGGCCACAGCCGTCGCCAGTGTCGAGCTCTCCGTCGGCGTTAGGGCTCCATCACAGCGACGCGCGATATCGGCCGCGACCACATGACCGCTGGAGTCGACCGATACCGAGCCCAGACCTTTGCCGGTGATCCCCCCGTCGGTCGTAATCTCGATCCGCCACACTTGCTGCTTCCCGTCGCGCTCTGTCGACTGTGAGGACATCACCGGGGAGCTTACACCGTCCGAAGCGCCACAGTGGAGCACCGTCAACGTCATCAGAAGAATCGTCGAGCCAAGCATTTCTCTCATTCTGTCCTCTCTCGACGTCGTTACTGCAATTTTCGTTCTTCCCCAACGACGCCACGTCGTAAATCCGCTTCTAATGACACACAAAGTCTCCGTCATTCTGAGCCGCAGCGAAGAATCTCAAGATAGGGCTATGTGAATATAGATCCTTCCACTTGAGATCCTTCGCTGCCGCTTCTAAGAAACTGCCAGTATTTATGCGGGCTGGAGAAGTCTTTGGCCGAAGAGGACTTGCAGGTGAAAACGAGCCTCTAGCCCCGTAGGGGCGTTTGAGAATAGCCCAGCACGAAGTGCTGGGTTTGTCGGGTCTCGGA
>DASZZV010000028.1:0-8537 GCA_035544835.1 Thermoanaerobaculia bacterium | reverse complement strand
TCCCGGTTCCGGATGATCTGGTCGAGATCGTCGGGGAGGAGGTCGCGCGCGAGATCGAGCTCGCCAGAGACGAAACCACTGGCCAGCTCGGCGGCACTCATACCGGCCCGGAACTCGATCGCGTCCAGCGCCGGGGCACCGAGACGCCAGTAGTTCGGGTTGCGCTGCAGGACCACGCGATCCGGATGCTGTTGCGAAACCATGAAGGGACCAGTACCGATCAGTCGAGAGCGCAGACCGTCGCTGGCGACGCGCGCCAGGCCGGTGCGGACGTCGGTCAGAAGAGCGGGAAAAAGCGGCAGCGGCTCGGTCAGATGGAAAAGCAGCTTGTAGTCGGAGACGATCACGATGCCGGAGATGGACTCAGTCTGACCGGACAGGAACTCCTCGACTCCCTGCAGAACGGCGTACGCCGCCAGCGGCGTCGACTTCCGGTGCCGAATGGCCTCCTGAATGGCCAACTGCACTTCGGTCGACGTGAAGGGACGGCCATCGTGCATGGTGATTCCGCGACGAACCTCGAACAGAAACGAGCGTCCAGCGTCGAGAATCTCCCAACGCTCGCACAGGCAGGGCACGACGGTTCCCTGCGCATCCGTCGAGACCAGAGGCTCGAAGACACTGGCCAGAACCTCACCTTCTTCGGCCAGCGTGATCTCCGCCGGATGCTTGATCTGCACCGGGTGACTCATTCCGACGATCAGCCGTCCACCGCGCGGCAGCTCGGACTTCCTGTCGCGTGATGCGGGGCGAAGCCGCTCGACCTCATCGAGATATTCTTTGGCCTTTCCGTACTCGCCGCGCAGGTTGGCGACGGTGGCTCCCAGCGACAGGAGCCGGGAAAGAGAGTTGTCATCGCCCACGGAGCGGGAAACTTCGACACCACGCTCGGACCAGCGTCGCGTCTCGTCGATGTTGCGACCTTCCCACGAAGTCTCAGCGGCTTTCAAAATCGTCTGAATGAGTGCCTGACCGTCGCCCGAGTGCTCCGCGGTTTTCCCGGCCCGTTCGAATTCCTTGAGCGCCGCCTCGGTGTTGCCGGCCATCCGGTAGCCGTCTGCCAGCAGGATCTGCGCTTCCACCTCGACGGCCGGATCGTCCTCGAGCACGTCGATGACGATCTTCGCGGCGTAGATCGCGTCCTCCGGACTGAACGCCTCGACCGACTTGCGAGCCAGCCGCAGACCGTACTCGATGATCTTCTCAGTGACGTCGGCCTGAGTGTAGTGGTGAAGCAGCGGAGCGAGGACCTGATCGAGGCGGTCGGCGTGGCGCGTCTCGAGAAACATCGCGTATCGGCGATGCAGCGCTTTTCGCTTCCGCCGGGGAAGAGCCGAGTAGAGAACATCGCGAACGATGCCGCTGGAGAAGCTGACCAGGTCGCGGCTCGACTCACGATCTTCCTGAACGAAACCGGAGTCGATCAGCTTGTCGATCGAATCTTCGAGCTCGTCCCCTCCTTCCAGAACCGCCTCCAGATCACGGATCTTGAATCTTCTGCCGAGAACAGAGGCAGCAAAGAGGATCTCGCGAAGCTCTTCCGGAAGCCGTTCGATGCGGTTTTCCACGGCCTGCTGGATCGTGACAGGAAGAGCGTCGGTGAAGATTCCGCTGTCACCTGACAGCGCGAAGGATCCACTGACTGAGCGCACGACGCCACCCGAGTCGACGAGTGACCGGACCAGCTCGCGCGTGAAGTACGGGTTCCCTTCCGTCGCTTCGTAGATGCGCTGGACGAAAGCGTCGTCGAGATTCGTGCTTCCGATGGTTTGCTGGAGAAACGACCGGTGCTCGGCAGGGCCGAGGGGTTGCAGCACGAACTGCTGGAAGCGGCGATCCCCTTTGAAGTTCGCCAGCATCCGGTTGAGCGGATGGCTGCGATCGACGTCGCTGCTGTCATAGGTTGCCAGAATCAGAGTCGGGGTGGGACCGAGGCGACGGACTACATACTGCAGGGCATCCACCGAGACGTCGGCAGCGTGCAGGTCCTCGAGAATGAGCACCAGAGGGTGGCCGGCCGAGATACGGGTGATGGATCGGGCGATCAGCTCGAAGATGTAGGTCCGGTCGTCCATCTTCCGCATCTCGACAGGAGGTTGCGGCCGTTCCCCGTCGCCGGCGGCGAAGCGGATTTCATCGATCTCGGCCAGCACCGGAAAGATGGACTCGAGGTCACCGGCGAGATCGCTGAAATCGGCGCGCGCCCCTTCCTTCCTTCGGCGGAAGTACTCCTGCAGCACTTCGCAGAAACCCTGGTAGGGGAAGCCGCGATCGTGATCGAAGAAGCGACCATGGAGGACCTGAATTTTCCGGGCGCGAGAGAGTCGTTCGATCTCTTCGGCAAGCCGGCTCTTGCCGATCCCTACGTCTCCTCCGATGACGACGAACTGACACTCGCCGGAGAGAGCGGCGTTGAGCTTGCGCTGCAGATCGGCGAATTCCTTCTCCCGTCCGACGAAGGGGGCGAGGTGCTGTGCCCGGTCGTAACGGACGGTCGGACTGGTCGTCGTGGAGACCTCGGCTGACAGGAGGGACTCGACAAGGCCGGCGCTGCAGCGGCGGAGCTCCTCGGCCATCTGCCCGGCCGACTGCGGTCTCTTGTCAGGGCTTTTCTCGAGCGCCCGGAGAATGAGATCGTCCAGCTCCGGAGGAATCTCGACACCGACGGAACGGGGCGATTGCGGATTTTCGTGAAGCACGCGATAGAGCACGCCTACCAGGTCGACGCCGAAGGGAGGCTCGCCGACCAGACACTCGTAGAGGATCGTGGCCAGGGAGTAGATGTCGGACCGCGCGTCGACTTCCTGGTTGCTGACCTGCTCGGGGGAGAGATACGCGGCGGTGCCGATGAGTGAGCCGCTGGCGGTGATCCGCTGGTCCGTCGAGCCGATGGCCAGGCCGAAGTCGGTCATGCGCACCCGCAACCCCTCGTTGTGATCGCGCGTGACCATGATGTTCTCCGGTTTCACATCGCGGTGGACCACGCCGTGGGCGTGGCTGTACTCGAGAGCTTCGGCGGCCTGACTGATGATCTCGAGGAGTTCTTGAACGGTGACTTTCTCGCTCCTGATGAAGTCGCGCAGGTTCCGCCCCTGCAGCAGAGGCATGACGAAGAAGAGCGATCCTTCGTGCTCACCGATGTCGTGGACGACGACGATGCCGGGATGGTCGAGCTTGGCGATGACGCGCGCTTCGCGCTTGAGGCGCTCGGCGGCTTCGGGGCGGAGCAGATTCGGCGGAACGAGCTTCACCGCGACTTCGCGATCCAGCATCGGATCATGAGCGAGGTAGACCACGCCCATTCCACCACGGCCAATCTCGCTCGCAATCAGGAAGCGGTTGGCGAGCCTCGCTCCGATCATCGTGTCCAGATCCTGCCCTCCGCGGGATTGCGCCAAGGCTGGAGCATGGAGCCAGGGTTGTCAAACGGGGTGGCTGCTGCCGGAAGGTGTGTTCAGACCTTGATTTTTGCCTGACTTATTCGCGTTTGGCGCGAGAGCTCGAAATAAGTGAAGCAACAATCAAGGTCTGACCCTCAAGACGGTTCGCTGCGATTGATGACTCAGGCAACCCCCTCATCCTCGCCCGCACTCCGGGAACGTTTCGAAACAACCTCGGTCTCGTCGAGATCAGCGGCGAGCCGGCGACGGTGCGTCTGACCGTCTCCTACGTAGATCCACGGGGACTGGCAGGAGCGGTTGTCACCGAGTCGAAGGAAATCACCCTCTCAGCGGGCAGTCACTTCTGACACCGCTCGTGGCGTCCGTGCTCGGAGCCCGCCGCCAGGAGCTTGGTTACCTGAGTAACGTCGAAATCGACATCGCCGTCATCAGCTCTACGGGCGCGGTGCTGCCCTACGTCTCCTCAGTCGACAACGGGACGGGAGACTCGATCCTCAGAACGGAGTAGTAAAATACCGTCACAGGAACCGGGTTCGGGAAGTGCGCGCGCTTGAAAATTGTCTGTACCGCGAGACTCGTCGCTTACAGCCGAAGTTCACCGGCGTGCATGGCGGCATAGGCAAGGGGAGTCTTCATGAAATGCGGGGTTCACCATCATCGGCGCCGCGCGGCAGCCTCGGCGTCGCTATCCTGACGCAGGCCCGAGAACTTCTCCAGGGTACGCAGGATGTGCGGATGATTCCGCGCAAGCTTCATGACCTGTTCTCTCTCGAGCTCGAGCGCTTCACACGGCGTGGCGGCCGTGATCGTCGCCGTGCGCGCCCCTCCCTGGAGCATCGAGATCTCTCCGAAGAAATCGCCGTCGATCATTTCGCGCACTTTCCGCTGCTGCCCGTGAGCGTTCCGGACGAAGGCCTTCGCCGTCCCCGAAGTCATGATGAAGAGACTCCCGCCTTTCTCTCCCTCGTTCACGATGATGTCGCCCGGCTCGAAAGATCGCAGTTGAAAACTCTGAATCACCGGTACCAGCTCCTCCGCGCGAAAACTGCGGAAGAGAGGCGTCGTCAGCGCCTTCGGCACCGCGGCGTTCCCGTCGTGATCGGAGGGAACGCTCTCCGGTGCTCGCTCGGGGGCTGGCCTGAGGTCCTTCGGCTGTGAACCGCGCAGCAGCGTCGACCGCTTCGCCTCGCCGGCCTCTTTCGTCTGAATCGCCTGCGCGAGCCTATCCTCGGTAGTGGCGCGACTCGGATCGACGCGCTGAATTTTCTTGAGCAGCGCGATGGACTTCGCGGCGAATCCGTTTCTGGCGAAATCATCGGCCAGCTCCTCCAGAATGCCGACGCCGAGCTTCGTATCCCCAGCCGCAATGAAGACCTCGGCGAGCTGCTGCCGGACGAACACGTTGTGACGGTCCTTGTCCAGCTGCGCCCTCAGAATCTGGATGGCACGCGGATAGTCTTTGCGCGCAATCAGTACATTGACGTCATCAGTCGGCTGGTCCTCCGCCGGTCGTAACCAGTTCAGCATCGCAGGCTCCCGGGATTCGTGGGTTCTGTAAACAGAGTTTTACTTCTGCAGGGGCCATTCCAGTCCCCGTGACGGGCCTGAATAACGCACCGCATCAAGGGAGATGCCTTTGGGGACGGAGCTTCGCATTTCGCTTTTTGCGCGAACGTTCTACGCGCGGTAGGTCGAGTTTCCCTTCGGAGGAGGTTCTCTTTTCGGCACGTGAGTAGATCCCTCGGTGTTCGGCGACTACCGAGCACCAACTCGTTGCAACTCGTTGGGGTAGGGTCAGGAAAACTAACTTTTTAAAACGCCGACGGCAAACCGGCGCCTATGGCAGCTCTTGGCTCAGATGGAGGTACCCGCCCTGTTACCGATGCGAGCCAGCCGGTCTTCGATCCGAACGGTAAGTACCCCGACTCCCAGTGGCTCGCCTATATGGTACTCGCCGCTGCGATCTGAGGCTGAGTTGGCGAAAAGAAATATTTGTCGCTCGCCTTCGTCTCGGGTTTCATGGCCGACTCGCTCCCGGTCCATCTACGTCGCCGATGTTGTCGGCGAAGCTGATCACGGTGAAAAGCTGAAAGTAGCGCGACGTGTAGACCTCTCGCGGAGATAAGAAGACGACGCTGGCTCCATCGGGCGTGAAGCCGAGCGCGACGTCATCCTTCCCGTCCGAGGGAGGAGTATCGGTCCTGGATCACGGAGGCCATCAAGTTTCGTCAGACAGCTACCCGCGGTAGGCCTCGTCCTGCTGGATCGACGACAGCACCCAGCCGAAGTCACCGCCGGACAGTTTCCCTTCGCAATGCGGACAAATGCCGGTCGCACCCACCGTCGCCGCGGCACCGCAGTTGGGGCACGCCACCGACTGCGCTGAATCCGCCTCCGTGCCTCGCGTGCGGATCAGGGTCCAGTACTCGCTCCACGAACGCCCCCGCTCCCGCGAGCCGGCGACGACGTTGCCGCTCTCGTCAATCGTATGATCACAACCGTTTGCGAATAGTCGAACGGTGATGGCGTCGTAGAACGCATCGGAGTCGACCTTCACTATTTCAATCCTGTTGACGAGGTAGTCCGCGACGATGTTGCGCATCCTCTGGCGCAGGTAGGCATCGATCCAGAAACGATGGGTCTGGAAAAGCGACTCCGTTTCGAGCGGGCGCAGGCGCTCGGCGTCCCGAGCGGTCCAGGCCTCCTGCAGAACGAAGGCAATCTGCCGAACGCGGGCGACGAAACCGTCCCAGTCAAAGCCGGGATGCACGGCCGTAAACGCGTCACGTTGCCGCCCGAGCCACGGCTGTTGCACAGTCTGAAGTGTCGTTCCCTGTTCCGGTACATCCGAGGTCAGAAGGGGCCCGCGGGCCTCCTTGCGCAGGACATCGATGGAGCGGACGTACCACTGGAAAGCGCCATCTTCGATCTTTACGCCACAGTACCCGCACGATCCGTCGGTACGGGTGTCCAGGGCGGCTCCGCAGCGTGGGCAGTGCTCTGCTTTCGCCTTTGCCGGGGGAAGTGAAAGGATGTCCCTCTTTCGCTCGAACGACCATGCCTCACGAACGTACCAGCTCGATTCGGTCGAGGCCGTGACCTCCGTGAAGTTTGCCTCGTATGTGATCGTCACCGAGACGTTGGACGTGGCAGCACCCCGCAGTGGGCCAACCTCTGTCCCGCCGATCACGATGCCTTTGACCTCGGTAAGACCCTCGGGACTCCTCATTCTGGTCAACAGCCAGTCCCGAGCCCACTGGCTGAGGTACGGGGCGTAGCGCCCCAGACTTCCCGTACCCCGCGCCTGATGCGCGCGGGCGTAAAGAGAATGAAAAAAATCCTCGAAAACGATTCGTGAGAAGTTGGGATCGAAAGCGCGTAAGGCTTCCAGGGGTTTTTCCGGGTCGGGTGGAAGGACCTCGAGGGGTTCGGCTAACTCGTCATCCTCCGGCCGAAAGCGCCGACGGAGTCGACGGAGATACCGGCGCAGGTGCTTGAGCCCGGAGTAAAACAGGACCAGGATCAGGGACACGATGATCGAGAGGCAGAGAAATACGACCACTGCCTCCCCTCCGCTTTCCCCGGAACTGTTTTCGCTTTGACTTCTGGCGGAGGAACTACTGCTACTGCCTCCCGAGCTGGAGGACCCACCACCGTAGCTGCGGTCACTGCCGCTGCTGGTTCTCCCGCTACTGCTGCCGCCGCCGGAGTACGATTGCCCACCCCCGACTCGCCCCAGCGCGATCGCTGAAACACCGAGCAGCGCAGTCACCAGCAGCGCCACACGAAGATGCTTCATTCGGTGAACATCCGAACGTTGTCGGGCAGCTCGTTGACGTCATCCGCCGTGCGGGGAAGATAACGCGATAGCAAAGACCCCAGGTCTACCAGCAGGATGGACAGCTCTTCGAGGCCGGAGTCGCGGCCGGCCGCGGCCATGAGCTGGTTCCACTCCAACCCGGGGACGGCGTCGAGAACGCCCCGATCGGCGATGATTTCCATCCGTCGTTCCAACCGCGAGAGCAGGACCAGGACGCCTGACCTCTGGCGTGTGCTGACGATGCCTCTCTCAACGAAAGTTGTGGCTGCGACGATCCGTGTTCTGGACTGACGCTCCCGGCGGGTCGTCAGGTGGCGACGGATCCAATTGCTCGATCGGCAAGCCAGCAGCCCCAGCGCATAGGAGAGAGCGAGAAAAAATGGTACGAGCCATGGTGCAAAGGTGAGGGGAGCGAACAGGACGAACAGAAGCGCGGCGAATGCGCTGAACATACCGAGGCGCTGGTCCACGGCGGCATACGATCCGGAATAGGCTCTTACTTCGACCACTACCTCGGCCGAGGAGCGTTCTTCGATGGCGCGAATCGCACCTTCGAGAGTCCCAATCGTAGCAGGCTGGGTGGTTTTCATGTTTGGCAGTCGAGGTAGTCTAGACTGAGACGCTTCTCTCTGTCCGTTCTTCCCCGTTGCTGTGGCGCGGGGGCGATGAATGTTAAAGACTGACGGCGACCCTAGAGATGGCAAGATCCTTCTCGGTAGTCTGCAGCGATCGACGACTGGCCAGGACGTCAACATCATCCGCCTGGAAGGTGATCGGAAAGTCGTCTCCCTCGTGCATACGGAAGCCCAGGAATTCGCTCCTTCGCTCTCTCCTAACGGAAAGTGGCTCGCCTATGAGTCCGACGAGAGCGGACGCGCCGAAGTCTATGTGACGACTTTTCCCGGCGCTGAACTCGTTCATGCAGGAGTCGTACGTGTAGTCTCCAGAGGCCGGCCTTGCGGGGGGCGTGCCCGTCTTTCTCTGTGCGGGCGGTTGGATCAAGTGCCGATGGCATATTCGCTCCGGACCGCGCCACCGGGAAATTGACGCGATGAGATCAACCGCAGCACGATATCGCTTTGGATTGGACCGAAGAGCGCGATTCCCTCGCCGATGAGAACAGGAACGTGCGTAACGGTGAGATGCTGGATCAGTCCCGCGCGGAGGAAACGCTGGATGGTGATTCCTCCATCAACGTAGATATGTCCGATGCCGCGGGAGGTAAGTCGAGCCACGATGTCCCCCGGCTCGCCGGACATCCGCTCGACGGAGATCCCCGGAGGGGGAGCTGGCAGGTCGTGATTACTCAGGACATA
>DASZZV010000027.1:0-2891 GCA_035544835.1 Thermoanaerobaculia bacterium | reverse complement strand
AGTTCCACCTCGGAAAGAGCCTCGCGAATCACCACCTGACCGTTCTCGATCAGCCGCGCCGGGCGGGTGTACTCTTCGATGACATCGGTTGGCGAAAAGACCGAGCGGTATTCGAAGGGCCACAGCCTGGGCACCGGCAGCCCGCCGACAAAAATCGTGACGCTGTCGACCGTGTCGAGCATAGCCACGGCGCGCCCGATGGCGAGGTTCGACAACCCCGGCGAGACGCCGCAATCCACTACGGCCGTGACCCCTCGGGAACGAGCCAGATCGTCGAGCTGCATGGCATCCTCGGGAGCAAAGGAGATGTCCGAGATCGGCTTGCCGGCCTCGATCACCTTGCGAAGCATGGCGAACCCGATGCGACCCGGTACGGCTCCCACCACACAGTCGGCATCCTTCACCAGCCTGTCGATGGTCGCACCATCTGCCAAGTCGGCGCGCTCGCTCTTCACCCGAGGAAGACCGGCAACAGAAGCGAGATTCTTTTCCGAGACATCAGCGACGGTGACTTCGATTCCCTCGTCGCGGGAGAGATCGCGAACCATCACACCACCGACAAGACCACAGCCGAGCACCACAATGCGTTTCATGCCCTCATGGTATCGCGGGTCGGTCCGTTGTCAGGTCAGAGATGACAGGTGACGGACACCAGAAGAAATGGTGAGGGTCTTTACCTCTTCTGACATCTGACATTTGACATCGGCCTTCCGCTAGGCCGCTCTTGTGCATTAGTGGCTCTGCATGAAAAGGGAGGGGGCTGATCGCATAGAGGTCGTCATTCCGGTCACGACGATTCTAAAACTGCTTCTGGCTGCTCTCCTGGTCTTCCTGGCAATTCGTCTCTGGACACCCTTTCTCATGGTGTTCCTCGCTGTCCTTCTGGCAGTTACGATGGAACCCTTCGTCGCCTGGATGTCACGCCACCGCGTGCGACGTGGCATCGGTGTCCTGGTCGTAAGCGTTCTCCTGGTCCTTTTTCTACTGCTCCTCTTCGCCATAATCATTCCTGAGATGGCGGTCCAGATGGGCCAGGTGGCGACGAGCCTGCCGGCGGTCAAACAGCGGCTCGGCTCGGCCCTTCCGGCAAAATCACCGCTACTGCGGAATCTCCTCGATCAGCTTTTCAACATGCCGGGGAAGACCCTGGATGAGAAGACGCTCCTCAGCCACTCCGTGAAAGCCGGCAAGCTGGCCATGACCGCCGTCACCGCCTTCATCTTCGTCATCGTGTTGACCATCTATTTTCTGCTGGAGGGAAAGCAGTTCTACGCATGGCTGGTGAGCTACATTCCCCGGGACCGTCGCGGCCGGATGCGGCAGACCGCAAACGAGGTGAGTGTGGTCGTAATGTCGTACATGAGGGGCCAGCTCATCACCTCGGCTCTTTGCGGCGGGTTCGTCTTCCTGGTTCTGATGGCCCTTCAGGTACCCGCTCCGATGCCGCTCGCTTTTTTCGCCGCTGTCTGCGACATCATCCCGGTGGTCGGAACGATTCTCATGACCGTCCCGGCGGTTCTGGTCGCGCTCACGATCTCCCCTGGCTGCGCCGGGGCGGTGCTCCTCGCCTACCTCTTCTATCATCTCGTCGAAAACTATCTGATCGCTCCCCGTGTCTATGGCAAACAGATGCGCCTTTCCACGCTGGCGGTTCTCCTCGCACTCGGCGTTGGAGGCACGCTCGAGGGGGTTCTGGGAGCGATTCTGGCCCTTCCCATTGCCGCGGCCTATCCGATCATCGAACGAACCTGGTTGCGCGAGTACCTGTCTGACGAAGTCCTCGAGGATCACGAGGCTCTCGATCAGGAGGAGCCGCAGAGGGTCGCGGAGGCGGCAGAGGACGTCCTTCGTGGGAAGCCTCCGGCCTGAGACGGGTCAGGCAAGCGCAGGAGGGTATAAAAATGACCAGCCAAAGAAGTACAATCGGCTCACACTTGGACCCGGTTCCCGGGTAGACTCGACGTAATCTATTGATTCTACACACGTTGAAAATTGCGCTTTCTTGGCGCCTTCTTTGCGATGGGCTGTGTCACATTCCAGGAGATTTCCATGTTTGTAGAACCGTCTGAAGCTCGCTCGAAAAAGAGATTCCGTTTCCAACAGCCTTTCGCTGCGGCATTTGATGGACAGACCATAGCGCTTCTCGATCTGTCACAGGAGGGAGCGCAGGCTGGCCATGAAGAGCAGATTCTCGTCGGGAGGGAAGCGACGCTGGAGGTGAACGTCCCAGGAGCCCGAACGATCTCCCTACGCGCCGTCGCCGTGTGGAGCCGGGACTCGGGACAGGAGTTCCCCCGGCGCACTGGAATCCGCATCACCGAGGAACGAGTAGATCTGGCCGCCGACGTCCTCGACTACTTCGTGCGGCTCCGTAAGGTTCGCTTTGACAAAGAGTCCCTGACCCGCAAGCCGGCAACTCTGGAAGAGACGCGGTCGACCGACACTAAAACGGCTGCAGCCTCGCCCGAAGATCAGGAGCGCGTCCGCCAGGCGCTGCTCTTCGTAGCGCAGCCTGGACGGATGACAGAGTTCTGGATGCAACTCGCAGAGTCGACGCGCGCCGAGGAGCGGATGGAGCACCCGCTGGAAGTCATCGCGGCGTGGGAGCTCATCGACCGTGCCATCGATATCGACCAGGTAGCGCACATATGCCAGGGTTGAGGGTGGCGGCCGGTCGCCGCTCCGGGAAACTTCGAGTATTGCGCCGGTTTGTCGTTGTTGTCATCCCGAGCAAGGGCCCTTGCTGCTAATGACACACAAAGTCTCCGTCATTCTGAGCCGCAGCGAAGAATCTCAAGATAGGGCTATGTGAATTTAGATCCTTCCACTGGAGATTCTTCGCTGCGGCTCAGAATGACGACCATCTTGTGTCATCGTTCCTTCAACGACGT
>DASZZV010000026.1:0-2145 GCA_035544835.1 Thermoanaerobaculia bacterium | reverse complement strand
CCAGGCCAGCAGTGGCGACTCGATCACCTGGTGATACGTGAAAGGGATCGAGGCCAGGAGGCAGTAGAAGGACGACACCAGGAAGAACAACACGAGGGGCAATCGTGTCGAGCTCAATCCGAATCGGCGAACGCTTTCTCTCAAGAGGTTCCCCGCAGCCGTCTTCGACGCGCCTCGATCTCGGCGTCATCCGGTTTCAGCTCGGCGAGCTTGTCGTAGTAGCGAAGCGCGGCAGTCGTGTCATGCTCGCGTTCGGCAATCTCGGCGAGCTGCCAGTAGAAATCGGCATATCCAGGAGAAAGCTCGACTCCCTTGGTGAGGTAGCGCCTGGCCCCGTCGAAATTTCCCTCACGACGAAGGGCAATGCCGGCCACCAGCAGGGCGTCCACCATTTGGGGATGTTTCTCGAGCAGCTTCGTCATCGACGCCGCCGCCTCGACATAGCGACCTTCGCGAAGCTGCATACGGGCGCTTCCTACAACGAGATCTGCATACTCGGGAGCGAGTGCAACGCCGCGCGCGTAGAGCTCACGCGCCTTGTCGGGCTGGCCTGAATGCTCGTAGGCCAGTGCCAGGAACAGAATCGAGTCTGCGTCCCCGGGGTTCACGGAAAGACACCGTTCAAACGCGGCCGTCGACTTCCCGATGTCTCCGGCGGCCTGCCAGGCTCTTCCGATCTGGGGACATCCCTCCCCTGGGGTCGGAGCACTGACCATGAAATCTTCCCACGCCTGAGCCTCTTCGCGCGGTCGACGGGAGCGGTGATAGATGTCGGCGAGACGCCGGAGGTAAACGTGATTCTGCGGAAATGCATCATGGAGACGCTGAGTTACGACGAGCGCGCGCACATCGTCGCCCTGCTCGATGAACTGCTTACTCCGATCTGATAAGCGTCGCGCTTCCTCGGCCGGCATCGGGCCGGTCGACACGGGCCCGGCAGCGACGCGGCCGAAGAGCGCCCAGTAATAAATACTCAGCATCGTCAGGCTTGCCAGAAGTTTCCAGAGCGGATGTCTCATCTTGGATTGAGACAAGTCTAGCCGGATTTCCTACCTTCCATCAGCACTCGACCGTAGAATCGCGGCCATGAAGTTGATTCTGGCTATTCTCATTTCGCTGATGTCTGGAGTGTCGCTGATGGCTGACGAAGCGCAATTCGACGAGCCTGCCGCGGAGCGATTCGCGAGGCTCGCTCTCTCCTGCACTCACAAGGAGTATCCGAACAAGCTCTCCCACGTTCTGAATTCTGACCAGGACGTCAAACCGCCTCGAAAACTCACGCCCGCTTTTTACGGCTGTTTCGACTGGCATTCCGCGGTACACGGCCACTGGTTACTCGTTCGTCTGCTCCGCACGCATCCCGGTGCCGCTTTCGCCGCCGAAACGAGAGCGGCCCTGGAGCAGAGCCTCAATCCCGAGAACGTCGCCGCCGAAGCCGCGTATCTTCGGGGCGAGGGAAGAGCGAGTTTCGAGCGCCCCTACGGATTGGCCTGGTTGCTACAACTCGGGCTGGAACTTCACCAGTGGGACGATCCTCTCGGAAAACGGCTCTCGAATGACCTGGCACCGCTGGAGCAGGCCGCGATCGAGCGGCTGTCGAAATGGCTTCCAAAGCTCTCGTTTCCGGTCCGTTCCGGGGAGCATAGCCAGACCGCCTTCGCCCTGGGGCTGATGCTCGACTACTCGCGAGGTACTGAAAAACCCGAGCTCGAAGCGCTGCTGGAGAAAAAGGTCAGGCAGTTTTATCTTCACGATACTTCGTGCCCGTTGAGCTATGAGCCGTCTGGCGAGGATTTCCTGTCGCCGTGTCTTGCGGAAGCCGACGTCGTGCGACGCGTACTTCCGGCCGGCGACTTTTCAGCGTGGCTGAAAAACTTCCTCCCGGTGATTCCGAAGGATGGCTCTGCTTCGTGGTTGAAGCCGGCCGTGTCGCCCGATCCATCGGATGGCAAGCTCGCGCATCTCGACGGCCTCAATCTCAGCCGCGCCTGGATGCTGGAGGGAATCGCTTCCCGGTTACCGCGAAATGACCGCCGAATTTCGTCGATCATGGAGACGGCTGCTGCTCACCGGCGTGCCGGTCTCGCCGCTGTCACTGGTGAGCATTACGAGGGAGGGCATTGGCTGGGAAGTTTTGCGACCTAC
>DASZZV010000025.1:0-2449 GCA_035544835.1 Thermoanaerobaculia bacterium | reverse complement strand
TGCGACCGTCGGACTGGGGGGGCATTCCGAGGCGTTGCTGGAGGCCGGCTCCAGGGCGCGGCTTCTCGGGATCGACCGTGATCCGCGCGCTCTGGAGCGAGCGAGAGAGCGGTTGGCGAGGTTCGGGAGTCGTGTTCGTCTCGTTGAGGGGCGCCACGAATCGCTCATTGAAATATTGCGTGATTCCGAAGTGCAGCAGCCAGGAACCATCCTGGCCGACCTCGGGGTCTCCTCGATGCAACTCGATGACGCATCGCGCGGTTTCTCCTTTCGTTTCGAGGGGCCGCTCGACATGCGCATGGGCGCTGGGGGGACCACGGCCGCTGATCTGGTGAGCTCGCTCGATGTGGATGAGCTCACGAGAATCCTCCGCGAGTATGGCGAGGAGCCGATGGCTCGAAAGATCGCTCGGGCGATCGTCGAGGCCAGAGTCGAGGCGCCGATCGAGACGACCTCACAACTCGCCGCCATCATCCGGAAAGCCAAGCCTCAGCGAGGAGACCGGATCGATCCGGCGACGTTGACCTTCCAGGCTTTGCGGATCGCGACGAACGAGGAGCTGATCGGGCTCGAGCGTTTCGTCGAGGATGCCGTGGAAGCAGTCGGAGAGGGAGGCAGAGTTGGCGTAATCGCCTTCCACTCTCTCGAAGACCGGATCGTGAAGAGGGTGTTTCGCCGGCTGGAGGGGGAGTGCACCTGCCCGCCGGATCTTCCGGTGTGTGGGTGTGGGGCGGTTCAGGTCGTACGGGTTCTCACTCATCGTCCGCTGGTGGCGGACGATTCGGAAATTGCGCAGAACCCGCGAGCGCGCAGCGCGAAGCTGAGGGTCGCGGAGAAGGTGTCGTAAGGGAAGTACAGAAGTGCTTGCGAGGTGGCTGGAAATGCGGAGCCAAAGAGCAAGGGTGAAGGTCGGGGAAGGGTTGGGCGTGAGCGCACGGGTCGGGTGGTTCCTGGGAGGGGTGGCGCGTGGGGGGTGGGTGTGCGGAGGGACTCGTCCGGTCTGTATCAGCAGGCGGATCTTCACCCTTGTTTTTTGATTTCGGATCATGGCCTCGTACGCGCAGAAGAAACCTGTTGAGAATGTTCACATCATCCGTGAGCGCGACCGCGAACGCTTTCGAGAGCTTCTTGCTCTCTTTTCGCTCGGTGTGCCGGTAGGTCTGTTCCTTCTTCTGTTCACCTGGCAGAATCTCGAGATCATCCGGCTGGGGCGCGAGGCCACGCGGCTGGCCACAATCAAACGCGAGCTTCAGTCTGCCAACAAACGCCTCCGTCTGCAGGTAGAGCAGCTCACCTCACTCGACACGGTCGAGAACAAAGCCTCGACCCTCGGCTTCCGGCGCACTGACGCCCGCAGTGTCGTCACCGTATCGCACGGCCCGCAAGACCCGATCGGACTCGGCCCGGGAGGAGCTCCATGACGCTCTCCGCCCGGCGACTCCTCTACCTTTCTGCCTTACTCGCGACCTGGGTGGTGATCGTGGTGTGTCGTCTCTTCCAGGTCCAGATTCTCCGTCACGACGACTACGTGCTCCGCGCCCAGCGTCAGCAGGAACGCACTCTAACGCTGGCCCCGGTGCGTGGTTCGATTCGCGACGCTCGCGGTCGGATTCTGGCTGAAAGCGTCACAGCCGAGTCGGTCTACGCAGATCCTTCGGCAATCGTGAATCCTTCCGAGACTGCGCGCAGTCTCGCGGCCATCAAGGGTCTCGGTGTCACGCAGAAGGAGCTTGAGAGACGGTTCCGGGCTCGAAATGAGTTTGCGTGGATCGCCCGTCAGTTGCTACCTGAAGTTGCCGCAGTCGTGAAGAGCCTGAAGCTGGCCGGCATCTACACGCTGGAAGAACATCGCCGTGCCTACCCCAAAAGCTCTCTGGCTGCGAACCTTCTCGGATACGTCAGCCTCGACGGTGAGGGACTGGGTGGTGCCGAGCGGTCGCTCGATCGCTACGTCCGCGGTCGCGCCGGGAAGGTGACTCTTCTCCGGGACGCCCGGCGGGGCATGTATCTCGTCGGCGGTGAGGGGAAGAACAAGCCGGTCGATGGAACGCACGTCATCCTGACGATTGACGAGGTTGTGCAGTACCTCACCGAACAGGCCCTGCAGAAAGCGGTCGAAGGCTACGGTGCTCAGGCCGGCTCGGCCATCGTAATGGATCCGCGCGATGGATCGATTCTGGCGATGGCTTCATACCCGAGCTTCGACCCCAACCGCTTCCGCGATTTTTCTCCCGCCACGTGGCGAAACCGAGGAGTTCAGGATCTCTACGAGCCCGGCTCGACGTTCAAGATCATCACTGCCTCGGCCGCCCTCGAAGAGGGAATCGTTACGCCTTCTCAGATCATCGACTGCGGTGCCGGCAGTATCGAGATCGCGCGCACCACGATGCGCGAGCACGGGGGCAACAAGTACGGGCTCATGACGTTCGAGGATGTGCTGGCGAAATCA
>DASZZV010000024.1:0-12915 GCA_035544835.1 Thermoanaerobaculia bacterium | reverse complement strand
TCTGGGCGGGGGCCCTTCCATCGTGGTGCTCGCAAACATTTTCGATTGCCAAGGGTCTAAGGCCCCCGCCCAGATCCCTCGCTGCGGCTCGGGATGACACCCACTCAGTTTCTTTTCTCAGTGGCAGCGCGCACGCTGTCCGCGGCTTCTAAGAAACTCCCTGTATTTACGCGGGTTCCCTGATGTGTCATCCCGAGCCGCAGCGAGGGATGACACCACTCAGTTTCTTTTCTCAGTGGCAGCTCGCACGCTGTCCCCGGCTCGGGATGACACCCACCCAGTTTCTTTTCTCAGTGACAGCGCGCACGCTGTCCCTTGCTCGGGATGACACAGTCTCGCCACTTCCTTTTTTTCAATTTTCAATTCTTTCCCTGAAAGAAAAAACCCCTTTCCGCCGGCGGGAAAGGGGTTCGACGCGCTAGAGCGTGCCGTCTGGTGTCGGTAGCTCACTGTTAGCCCACCAACCACTCGTGAACTTATGCTCGACGGGTTGTTCTGGCAACCGGCAAAAAGCGCTACTTGACTTTCGTTCCGGCCGGCACAAATGGGTCGACGGCAAGAAGGCTCGGTTCTCCATCGATCGATGCAGCGAGCACCATTCCGTTGGACTCGACACCCATCAACTTCGCCGGCTCAAGGTTGGCGACAATCACGACCTTGCGGCCAACCAGTTCCTCCGGTGTGTATTTCGTCGCGATCCCCGCGACCACGGTTCGCTCGGCGTCCCCAGTGGATACGCGCAGCTTCATCAGCTTCTTTGACTTCTCGACTCTCTCGGCCTGAAGGATCTCGGCGACGCGAAGGTCGATCTCCATGAATTGATTGATCGAGATTCGATTCGCATCAGGCGCGATGGCCGTGGTGGTCTCGGCAGCCGGCGTAGACACTGGTTTGATCTGTTCTGTTTCCTCGGTCGTTTTCTGTTCAGTCACACTGACTCCTGTTGAGGGATTGGTCGAGCCCAGGTACTGCTGGGAATCGATGCGGGGAAAAATTGCTTCGCCGAGCTCGATCGGGGCATTGCGTTTGAGTTGACCCCACTGCAGTGATGCTGTCGTCAACTGCTCTTCATCTACACCGAGTCGCTTGAGCGTGGAGCGCGACAGGCGAGGCATGAAGGGGCTCATCATCACCCAGATGATCCGGTTCGCTTCCAGAATGGTCCAGATGATCCGGGCCAGAGCGTCATCGGCTCCTGTGGCTTTGAAGAGCTTCCATGGCTCGCGTGAAACGATATAGCCATTTACGACAATGAGGAGTTTCCACACCGCATCCAGGGCGCGCTGAAAGGCCAGCTGATCCATGGCCTTCAGATACTCCGGGACGATCTGGTCGACGGCGTTCCGCACGTCGTTGCTGCCGCACGCATTCGGAGGTGTCTTCCCGTCAAAGTAGCTATGGGCCATCTTCAAGGCCCGGGAGAAGGTGTTGCCGAGATCGTTGGCCAGGTCACTGTTGTAGCGGCCGAGGAATGCCTCGTCGGAATAGTTGGAATCCTGGCCGAACACCATTTCGCGCAACATGAAATAGCGAAAGGGATCGGACCCGAAGCGCTCGATGATGTCGTTGGGACGGACCACGTTTCCTGTTGATTTTGAGATCTTCTGATTGTCGCGCAACCACCAGCCGTGTCCCACGACGCTTTTTGGGAGCTCGACGCCTGCCGACATCAGAAAGGCCGGCCAGTACACGGCGTGGAATCGGATGATGTCCTTACCGATGAGGTGCATGCTGGCCGGCCAGTAGCGGTCGAAGCGTTCGTGGTCATTCGATCCGAAGCCGAGCGCGGAAATGTAGTTCGTAAGTGCATCCAGCCAGACGTAAATCACGTGATCGGGATCGCCGGGAAAGGGAATTCCCCATTGGATGGATGTACGAGAGATCGACAGATCCTTGAGTCCCGACTCGACAAACGAGATGACTTCATTGAAGCGTGTACGTGGCAGCACGAAGTCGGGATGGTCGCGGTAGAACTGGAGCAGCGGCTTCTCGTAGCGGGAGAGGCGGAAAAAATAGTTGCGCTCGGTCGTTCGCTCAACGGGATGGCCATTCTCGCAGCGACCGTCCACTACCTGTGACTCGGGGAAGAAGGCCTCCTCGTTCTGGCAATACCAGCCGCTGTGCTCGCCGAGGTAGATGTCGTCGGGATTTTTCTCCCGCATGCGGCGGATGATCTCGTAGACGCCAAGACGGTGACGGCTCTCGGTGGTGCGGATGAAGTCGTCGTTGCTGATGTCGAGGATTTTCCAGAGAGCGCGGTGATGCTCGACAACGCGATCGGCGAGCTCGATGGGGGAGATTCCCTCCTTTGCCGCCGATCGCTCGATCTTCTGACCATGCTCGTCGGTGCCGGTGAGGAAGAAGACGTCGTCGCCGAGCATGCGATGGTAGCGGGCGATCACATCGGCTACGACATTCTCGTAGATGTGACCGATGTGGGGGAGGTCGTTGACGTAATGAATCGCCGTGGTGATGTAGAAGGGGTTCTTCATAAAGAGAGGGCGGATTGTAGCAAAGGGCTTGTCTGACTGTCCCAGCGCGCGAAGGCGCGCGGTAGACCTGTAGCACCGGGCGTAAGCCCGGTGTTGCGCCAGAGCCTTTCGTACTACGAGCCCGCGAAGGCGGGCGGCAGCTGTGATCTCGCCATCTGTCGCCCGCCTTCGCGGGCTAGGTGGAACTCGGAGCGATCGAGTCACCGGGCTTACGCCCGGTGCTACAGGTCTGCCGCGCGCCTTCGCGCGCTGCATTCCGGTGTTCCCCGAAACGAAAGCCGCCTGTCGGCGACTTGAAAGTGGGGGTTAGATTTGGCGGGGCCGACGGGACTCGAACCCGCGACCTCCTGCGTGACAGGCAGGCGTTCTAACCAACTGAACTACGACCCCGCGTTGGTGAGACCAACCCCTCCCGGAGATGCGGCATTCCCGGAGGGAGTGCGAATCCTAAGGGATCACTGAGGGGGAGTCAATAGAAGTCGAAAGATGTCAGAAGCTACTCGAATTCCGGGAGCATTGCAGCCGCTGCGAGAGCCGGGGCAGCACGATCCTTGTCGGACAGAATCGGGTCGCTGACGGGCCACTCGATCCCCAGTGCGGGATCGTTCCACAGGATAGCCCGTTCCGACGGCGGATCGTAGAGCGCCGTGCACTTGTAGATCAGATCGGCCCGCTCGCTGGTCACACAAAATCCATGCGCGAATCCCGGAGGTACCCATAGTTGAAGCTTGTTGTCCTCGGACAACTCCACTCCGAACCATTGCCCGAAAGTCGGAGAGCCCTTTCGGATGTCGAGGGCAACATCGAAGATCGAGCCATGAGAGACTCGCACCAGCTTCCCCTGCGCGTTCGGTTCCTGATAGTGCAGTCCGCGGAGCACCCCGTACGAAGAGCGCGAGTGATTGTCCTGAACGAAGGCGAGCCCAAGCCCCTTTTCGGCGAAACGGGCCGCGTTATACGTCTCCATGAAAAACCCGCGCGGGTCGCTGAAAACACGGGGCTCGACAATCAGAACACCGGGAAGAGGAGTCTCCAGCAGTCGCATCGGGCGAGAGACTATAACATCGTAGGCGGGATGAGCCTCCCGGACACATCGAGCAAACCGGGAATCAACCCTTCGGCCGGTGCTAAACTGACCCTCGCTCCCGAAGGCAAATCCACGTGAAGGGGAAGACCTTTTTTCTCGTCGTCGCCGCGGTCCTCGTCGCCACATTGCGAGTGGCATCGGCGGAGGAGTTGCCCGAGTACCAGGTCAAGGCTGAGTTCATCGAGCGCTTCACCCGCTTCATCGACTGGCCGGCTCCGGCCGCCGGAAATCGGGAGCGTCCCCGTTTCGTAATCGGTATTTACGGTCGCAGCCCGTTCCGGACTTACCTCAGCGACATGGCCTCGTCGCACCGGATCAAGGGCAAACCGATCGAGATTCGCCAGCTCACTTCCCTCGACTCGTTGACCGGCTGCGATGTGGTTTTCATTTCCAGTAGCGAGCGAAAAACTCTCCCGAAGATTCTCCCTGTGGTCGCGGAGCGTTCCGTGCTCACTGTCGGCGACACACCCGGTTTCGCGGAAGAGGGGGTGCTGATCAACTTCTTTACCGACGGGGACAAAGTCCGCTTCGAGATCAATGCATCCGCCGTTGAGAAGAGCGGGCTGAAGATGACGTCGAAGCTGCTCAAGCTGGCGCGAGTGGTTGAAGGGTCCGTGCGATGAAGTTTCACGACCTGTCGATCCGCAACAAGCTCATCGGGATCATCCTGCTGACGACGACTGTCTCCCTGGCATGTGGTTTTGTGCTGGTGATCCTCCGCGACATCCGTACGTTCAAGCGCGACCTGATCGAGAGCACCGTCGTCCTGGCCAAGGTTACCGGTGAGAACAGTGTCAGCGCCCTCGCCTTCGATGATCGCGAGGACGCGGCCAAGACTCTGGCAAAGCTCTCCAGTCTGCCGACGATCACGGGCGCCTACCTTTTCAACAGTCACGGAAAGCTACTGGCCGAGTACCGCCATGGGACGTCCCGTCGCACCGACCCGCCCGGGCCGTCCGAGGGACTGCGAAAGTTTCTAGGCGAAGAGCTTCTCGTTTCCGAACGGATCGTTTACCAGGGTGAAAACTATGGAACGATCTACCTCAAGGCGTCCATAGCCCCGATGCGCGACAAGATTCGTACCGACCTGCTGACCATGGTCGTGGTGATGATCCTGGCGATTCTGGTGAGCCTCATCCTGGCCCTGAGGCTCGAGAAAATCATTTCCCGCCCCATTCTCGATCTGGCCCGCGTGGCCCGTGAGATCTCCGAACATCATGACTATCGCCTCCGCTTCGAAAAGAGCAGCAGTGACGAAGTAGGCGTCCTGAGCGACGGTTTCAACGACATGCTCGTCCAGATTGAGCGACGCCAGCGCGAGCGCGACGAAGCCAACGAGCGGACCCGTGAAAAGAGCCAGTTTCTAGCCAACATGAGTCACGAGCTTCGCACGCCACTCAACGCAATTATTGGCTTCTCCGAAATCCTCCGAACTCGTTTTTCGGACCGGCTCAACGACAAGGAGTTGAAGTTCGTCGACAACATCCACACCTCGGGGCAGCACCTGCTCGGCATCGTCAATGACATTCTCGACCTGTCGAAGATCGAAGCGGGCAGGATGGAGATCCACCCGGAGCTCTTCTCCGTGCCCACAGCCATCGAAGGTGTCTGCAATCTGATGAAGGGTTTCTCGTCGCGCCGAAACATCGCCTTCGTCATAGACGCCGGACCATTACCCGAACTGCACGCCGATCCGGTGAAATTCAAACAGATTCTCTACAACCTCATCTCGAACGCCGTGAAATTTTCGCCGGACCACTCCGTGGTGCGTATCGAGGCGCGGGAAGTCGGCGCGGAGGATTCGCCGGTCGGTGAGCAAGCCGTGGCTGTGGCCGTCATCGATCAGGGCATCGGGATCGATCCTGGCGACCATGAGCTCATCTTCAGAGAATTCCAGCAGGTGGACGCGACGGCGGCCAGAAATTTCGAGGGGACCGGCCTGGGGCTCTCGCTCGTTCGGAAAATGGTCGAGATGCACAAGGGAAGTGTCGTCGTGAAAAGCACACTCGGGCAGGGGAGCACGTTCATCGTCACCTTTCCCTTGGACTATCGAGGAGTGCAAAAGAGCACCGCACCATTCCACGATCTGACGGAAGCCTCGCCGAACCTTTCCATTCTCGTGGTCGAAGACGACCTGGAGGCCTTCGAGAACATCAGACGCCACCTGCATCGCGCCGGCTACGCGACGATATGGGCCAGGACGGGAGAAGAGGCCCTTTCCATCGCTCGTGTATCGCACCCAGCGGCGATTACCCTGGACGTCGTACTCCCGGGGATCGATGGTTGGGAGGTGCTGAAGATGCTCAAGAGCGATCCGGCAACCTGGCACATTCCCATCATCATGGTCTCGACTCTCGACAATCGAGAGCTCGGTATGGCGCTCGGAGTCGACGATTACCTGATCAAGCCAGTCAACTCGAATCAGCTTCTCGATGTTCTTGGACAACTGGTCATCAGTACGAGCTCCGAGTCGACGCTCCTCGTCATCGACGACGACGCTGAACTGCACGAGATGCTCGAAACTAAGCTCGCTCCTCTGGGAACGCGAATCGAATACGCAACCAGCGGCGCGGAGGGTATTGCCCTGGCCCTGGCGGCCCCTCCGTCGCTGGTCATTCTGGATCTGATGATGGAAAACATGGACGGATTCGAGGTGGCGGCACGGCTCCGATCGCATCCCGCCACGAGCCACGTTCCCATTCTCGTGCTCACTGCCAGAGATCTCACTAACAGCGACCGCGGTCGACTGCGCGGCAAGATCGAAGCGATTGTGAAGAAAGGTGACGTCTCGGCGGCCAGGATCGTGGGAGTCGTTCAGGAGCTCATCGAGCGCCATCACAGGTCGTCATCTGAAGCTGCGCCGCAAACGCCCCGGCCGGTCTCGCGCATCGGGGAGGTGGGGTCGTGAGGAGTCTCCGCAGTCTGGTGCCTGGATTGGTTTTGCTGTCGGTCGCCTCAGTTCTGACCGCTCAAACCCGGGTAGCCGATTCGGACGTTGAACACCTGAGCATCGAGGAGCTCATGAACGTCAAGGTAGTGACGGCCTCGAAGACTTCGGAGAGACTGTCGGAGGCGCCGGCGACGGTCATCGTCATCAGTCGAAAAGAGATTCGCCAACGCGGTTACACCGATCTCTCGGAAGTGCTGGACGACCTTCCGGGCATGGATGTCATTCGTCCCTACGGCGATACCTACCTGAAGGACTACTGGCGTGGGTATCGAAACACAATCGGTGATCCTTTCCTGCTGATGGTCGATGGCGTGATTTTCAACCACCTGTATTTCAATACCGCCGATGTGATGGTCACTTTTCCTCTATCGAACGTCGAGCGCGTCGAGATCGTCTATGGGCCTGCCTCATCGATCTATGGCGCCAATGCTTTCATGGGCGTCATCAACGTAATTACCCTGCGGGATGAGAGCAGGGAAGGCTCGTCGGAACGGGTCATTCTCACCGGCGGCGAGCACTCTTCCCGCATCGCCGACGTGAGCTACTTTTACAAATCCGGTGACATGCGCTTCAGTCTTACCGGACGTTTTGATAATGGTGAGCTCGACCCGTCCGTTGGCGATCACTACGAGTACACGAAGAGACATTATTTTTCTGATCGGGCTCTGTGGGGAGGTTTCGTCGACAACCCCAGCCTCGGTGGGGACTTCTCTTCATCGCACCGCAACCGCGCCATCGACATGCGAGCCTATCTGGGCGGAATCGAGCTGGGGTTTCAGTACTACCGTCTCGACTCTGGTTATGGAGTCGAGTATGCCGGCGACCGGGCGCAGAATAACGCTATCTGGTCACGGCCGGACCTGAGCGCCCATCTGCGTCGGACACAGAGTTACGGGGCGAAGACCACTGGAACGACCCTTCTTCGGTATCGCAGCAGCAGTGTGTCGAATGACTCCTATTTTGTGGAGAGCAGCTCTGGAGAGAATGAGTTGCGCCGTCTCGATTTCTCTTATTGGGAATCGAGCAACACCAGCGTGTCGGCATTCCAGGATTTCGACATCCGAGTGTCCGACAGGCTTTCGTTGACTACCGGGATCAAGTACGAACAGAAGAAGCTGCAGAAGGAGTATGAGATCAACTACGGTCCCGCTCTCCGGCCCGATGAGGTAGACGCTACTACCTATCCCTATCCGCCGCCTGCCTCCAGTGTTCCACTCACTCAGGACCACCTCACTACTGAGGACTGGGGCGTGTACCTCCAGAGCTCCTACCATCCCCGGGAGCGCCACCATTTCCATCTCGGTATTCGCGAGGACCACAACTCCCGCTACGGAAATGCGACCACCATTCGCGCCGGTTACGTCGGAAATTTTGGCAAATGGTGCACCAAGGCCTTGTATGGCCAGGCTTTCGAAGAGCCTAACAATCGGCTGCTGTACGGCGGATGGGATGGCTCGGGCAGCGATCCTACCCTGAGGCCTGAACGCTCCAGTACGATCGAGCTCAATGCCAGCCGCACAACTCGCAATCTGACCAATCTGCTGAGTGTTTACTATGTTCAGAACCACGACACCTTCATCAACACCACCCACGCCGCAAAGAACCTCGGCGACCGCACTGTGTCGGGTCTCGACTATTCGCTGCAGGCTGAGATCCCCGCACCCGGTATCCGGCAGCTCAAGGCGTGGGGCTCTTACTCGCGCATTTTCAGCGCCACGGAAAAGAAGCTGAACATGGCCGGAGATGTGATGGGGACGGGGAGGATAGGGGATCTCGCTTATAACAAGGTGCATCTCGGATTGACCGCGCTGGTCACGCAGAATTTTACGGCTAGCCTGCGCGGACGGTGGGTGGGCGATCGGGCCACCGTAGATAGCAATCCAGTCCGGAAGATCAGCGGCTACTCGACGCTCGACGCGGCCTTTCGATGGGACGATCTGTTCGCCCGAGGCGTCGGTGTCTCCCTGAAAGTGACCAATCTGACCAACACGCGCTATGCCCAGCCAGGAATACGCGACGCCAACGCGGGAATCACACCGGGTTCCTTCGATGCGCAGGGGATTTGGCGCGGATCAGGGGGATTTTTCAGCTCAGTCCTGCCGCAACCGGGACGAGCCGTACTGCTGACACTCAGCCTGGACTCGCGAGATCGCTGAAGGCGGAAAAGCCGGGACTGGCGTCTTTGTAGGGCCGCATGGCATGCGGCCGATACCTTGCCGGCAGAAAGGCAATTCACAAAGCCGGAGCGGAACGTAACAGACGGCGAAGCCTCTGAGTGGCGACATCCCTGTCGCATGGCGAGGCGTTCCGCGGCGCCGCTCCGCGAGAACAGATCACTGGGAAAGAGTCGGGCTTCGATTTCTGGGGTTGGTATCGGCCGCATGCCATGCGGCCCTACGCCCCTATCTTGCTGTAGGCGGTTAGCAGCTAAGGCCTCTCGGCGATCAATCCCACAACTTCTCCCACCACGTATCTTCCTTCGTGGATGTGTTCGACGCCGGAAGGTTCATCTTCCTGCGGACACCCTCACCCTTCCACCCGGTCAGAGTGACGAGATTTCTGATCTCTTCCTCATTCCTCTGGTTGAGTGTCTTCCGATAGGCGGCGGCAGCCTGGCATTGTGCCGATCCGGTCCAGGGATGATTCAGTACATACCGTGCCTGGTAGTTTTCGGTGTCGGAGGTCTGCTGAAAGCTCAGGTCCTCGGGGAAATGAGCGGCGTCATAGCGGACGTGCAGTCTGGTGAGGAAGACGGGAGGAGCGCCGCCGTCTGAATTCTTCGACAGCCAGAACACGCCTAGTTTCCGCAACTCTTCGTTCGATAGCGGCTCGGCTGCACAGGGGTCGCACCAACTCATGTTCCATGCGTACTCCTGAAAAACGGTGCTCATCTCTTCCTTGCGCACCTGCTCGGAAAACATCGCCTTATAGAAGGGGCCGAATTCCTGCTTTACATACAGCGGAACGTTCATGCCCGAGGGGAGCTTCGCGTTACGATAGTTGGAGCTTTCGACCCGCCCGTTCTTCGTCAACATGTAGACGAACAGCTCCTGCGTCCCGTTGGCGTTGAGAGTCCCCAATCGGATGGGCAGCATGAATTTCGGCGAATCAAAGGCCATCTGCAATGGTCGGAGATAGTTGTAACCGAGCCTGGCCTGTTGGGTGAGATTCACTTTTGCCACGAAAAAGTGCATTCCCTGTTTGATGTAGCTCCCGAGGATCTGTTGAGCCCCTTGAGGAATCTTATAACCGCTCTCGACCAGCCAGGTCTGCAGGCCATCGCTCTGCTTCGCCGACAGAATGATGATGTCGTATTCGCCGACCGTGTAACGAGCCTCGATGGTCACACCGAGGCTATTTGCTCTGGCGTCCTTCTTCTCGCTTTTGTCCATCCTCATTGCGCCCGCTGCCATGGGCGCGTACATCACGATGGGAGCACACGGATCACGGTCGAAGTACTCGACCAGACGGGGTGACGAGTAGGCATCGAGATGATCGAGAAGCGCCTTGTCACCAACATGGATCTGCTGGCGTTGCAGGGTGGTCGGCACGGGAACGACGATGGCGAACTCCTTCAGGCTGCCCTGATAGTCATTGGCCATAGTGAGCACAGTCTTCTGCTCATCCCGGACAATGGCCACCTGCGAGGCCTTGTTGAAGAGTTTCGTATCGGCCTTGGCGACGTAGAAGCCACAGAATGCCTGGAGTGCTCCCGGAACTGTGAGTAGCACGAGAAACAGGACTGCTTTTTTCATGGTCTCTCTCCTTTGTTGCTTCAACCTATCCACACTTGCGGTTCACGACCGAGGGGAGCGGGCGCCTCGCCCGCTCAAATGAACAACGACAGTTAGTTTCGTGGGCCAGTCAGTGCGGGCGAAGGCGCCCGCACCCCTCGGTCGTAGCCTTGATACTGTTGGTGTGCCCAAATCCTTCACTGCCAGATCGACTCCCACCAGTGCCTCTCACCGTCGACATTCGTATTTGCGGGGATGTTCATCCGCTTGCGGATCTCCGGGACTTTCCATCCCGTCAGCGAGGCCAGGGTGCGTGCTTCGTCCCCCTGTCGCTTGATCAGGTCACGCCGGTACGCGGCGGCGGCATCACAGCCTTCCGAACCTGTCCATGGATGACGGATGACATAACGCGCCTGAAAGCTCTCCAGATCGGATGTTTCCTGGAAGACGAGGTCCTCGGGGAAGTGCGCATTGTCGTAGCGAACATGCAGACGGGTGAGGAAGACGTCCTGCACGCCGCCGTTGTCCGATCCGTTCTGCCAGAAAACGCCGAGCTCTTTGAGCTCACCGCCCGACAGAGGCTCCGACGCGCAGGGGTCGCAGGAACGCATGTCCCAGGCGTATTCAGTGAAGACGACGTTCATGTTGCTTTTCCTCACCTGCTCGGAGAAAAGCGCCTTATAAAACGGCCCGAAGTCATTCTTGACGTAGACCGGCACGTCCATTCCCGTAGGCAGTTTTGTGGTCTGGTAGTTCGTCGACTCCACACGCCCCTTGCGAGAGATCATGTAGATGAAGAGCTCCTGAGGTCCGTTGGCGTTGACCATCCCCAGACGGATCGGCAGCATGAACTTCGGAGAGTCGAAGGCGATCTGCAGGGGACGCAGATAGTTGAAGCCAAGTTTGGTCTGCTCCTTGAGGTTTACCCTGGCCACAAAGAAGTGAACGTTCTGCTTGATGTAGCTGGCAAGCGTGGCCGAGGCTCCCGGAGGAATCCGATAGCCACTCTGACGGAGCCAGGTTTCGAGGCCGGAGCTCTGCTTCGCGGAAAGAATCACGATGTCATATTCACCGACCGTATAGCGCGCTTCGACCGTGACTCCCAGTGAGGTTTCCTTCTTTCGCGCAATATTCGTCGCTGGGGCGGCGGCGTCCATGGCGCACATCGGGCAACTATCCTTTTCCTCCCAACGCTGACAGGGATCGGGATCGAAGTACTCCACGAGCCGGGGAGACGAGTAGGCGTCGAGGTGATCGAGCAGTTCCTTCTTCGAGACATGGATCTGTCCCCTCTGGATGAAGGTCGGCACCGGGACGACGATCGCAAATTCCTTCGGATCGCCTTTGTAGTCATTGGACATCGTCAGAATGGTGTGTTGCTCGGAGCGGACGATGGCCACCTGCGAAGCCTTGTTGTAGAGCCTCGTGTCGGCTTTGGCGACGTAGAACCCGCAGAAACTATGCGCCGGTACCGATAGTGTGACCAGGCAGAGAGAGAGGAGCCAGGGGAACTTTCGCATGAGATTCTCCTTGAGACGTCGTGAACGGGATGAGCGCTCTGGTCTTCTCGGACCAGGAGTAGTGAGTGCCGCGGAAAAGCAGATCGAACAATGGCACCAGTGGAGAGGCCAGGACGAGTGCCCAAAGCAGGGCGTCGCTGCGGAACATCTTGAACTGAATGTAGTAGCTGATGGCCGATACGACGAAGGCGAAGGCGATTCGCCCCGGCCGTGAATCGGGAGTCGTCTTCGGATCGGAGATCATGAAGAATGCAAAGAGCAGAAGAGCACCACTCTCCAGTCGATGAATGGGGATGGCCAGCGGATCACCGAGCCATACAAAGCGAGCCAGCACCATCGACACATAAAAAGCGAGAAAGGCGTAGGTGACATCCGATCGCGCAGCGCGATTTACGACCAGTCCGCCTGCGCAAAGCATCAGGAAGCCGAAGAAGGCCGTGTTGCCCCACTGCCCCGGTGAGATCCAGACAGCATGAGTGAGAGCCATCATGGACACGATGCCGAAGTTAGTCGGATTGAAAACGTGCTTGCCGCGGACGCGGATGACGAACTTACTGGCGATTGTGATCGCCACGGCCATGAGTGCCAGCAGCGTCGAGCCCGTTCGAAGCAGCAGGCAAAGGGAGAGCGCCGAGATCAGCGCACTTTTCGGATCGAATCGGGGGAGTCTCCACAATCTGCCGCAGGCCCACTGCACTGCCAGCGCTGACGTCACGATCGTGACGACACGCCCGAGCGTTACGTCAAAATGCAGGAAGAAAAGGCCGTACCCCAGCAGCAGGGTCAGCGACGTGATCTGAAAGACCCGGGGATCGAACGGTCGGCAAAGAATCTCGCGTGCGGCGGAGAGTGTCATCCCGAGCGTCGAGCGAGGGATCTGGGCGGGGGCCTTTCCCTCGTGGAAAAACGCGATCGTTCGATGTGCCGCGGATGTTGGGCCGCCCCCAGATCCCTCGCTGCGGCTCGGGATGACACATTGGCTCTTCATGAATTCTCTCCTCTTGGTGCGTCTGAGTACTTGGACACAGGTCCCCAGGAAAAGAAAACCAATTGAGAATTGAGAATTGAGAATTGAGAATTGAGAATTGAGAAATTAGAACCAGCCCCTCTATTTACCTGCCTTGTCTTTTAA
>DASZZV010000023.1:0-2661 GCA_035544835.1 Thermoanaerobaculia bacterium | reverse complement strand
GACCTAGTCAACGAGACTCTCATCAGGCGCCTCCGTGAAACGCTGCAGTCGCAGATCCCCATTTCCTTCGCTTCGACGGATGTGGTCGTGAAGGGAGACTTTTCCGATCTCCCTCTCCGCGGCGACCCACCAGCGGCGTTGCGGCAGCAGGCCCAGGCGCTGCTGAAACTCGACAAACGCGTTGGGGGGCTGGTCGTCCTCTTTCGCGAGTCGGCGCCATTTTCCGAAGAGGAGCAACGGCTGCTGCAGATCTTCACCAATCAGCTGTCGACCATCCTCGGCGTCATTCAGGCTCGCGAGGAGATTCAGAACCTCGCCGATAGCGATGATCTGACCGGTATCTGGAACAAACGCTATTTCCGGCGGCAGCTTCCGACTGAGGTCGAGCGTTCCAGGATTTACAACATCCCCCTGTCGCTTCTCATGCTCGATCTCGATGATTTCAAGTCCATCAACGACACCTATGGTCACGTCATGGGAGACGTCGTCCTGTCGGAGCTATGCGGAACGATTCGCGAAACGCTTCGCCCACCCGACCTCTTCGCGCGCTTTGGTGGCGACGAGTTCTCCATCATTCTTCCCCACACCGACCTGTGGGGCGCGCGCTCGGTTTCCGAGCGCATCCTGCATCGCGTCAGGGAGCTGAATGTTCTCACCAGTGACGACGGACGACGGCTGCCCTGCACGATCTCCATGGGTGTCGGGACTCTGCTGTCCAACGACATGACGGCCAACGAGTTGATCGAGCGAGCCGATGAGCGGCTCTACACGGCCAAGAAAGAGGGAAAAAATCGTTACGCCTGGTGATCGGTCGACGCCTGTTCTCATCGCAAACTGGAAGATGAATCTGCCCGCCCAGGGAGCTGCCGGTTTTATTCAGCAACTCTCGTCGCGGATCGACGACACGGTCCAGACTGTGGTCGCTCCTTCCTTTCCCTTTCTTGCAGACGTCGCCAGGGTGGGGGCCGCGCGCTCACCGCGGGTCTTCGCGGCCGGACAGAATTGCTCCGATTTCGTCTCCGGCGCTTTTACCGGCGAGGTTGCAGCGGCCATGCTGGAAATGGCTGGAGCGTCTCATGTGATCCTCGGTCACTCTGAGCGCCGTACCTGGTATGCGGAGACTGACGACTGGATCGGCCGGAAGATTGCCGCCGCCGTCGCCTGCGGTCTCACCGTGGTTTTCTGTGTGGGAGAAGACGAACGGACTTTCGAGGCCGGCGATACGCTCCCTCTGATCGAGCGACAGATCCGAATCGCCCTCGATCAGGTTTCGCTGGCCATTCCCCATCTAATTTTTGCCTACGAGCCGGTCTGGGCCATAGGAACGGGAAAGAACGCCACGCCAGCCTACGTGGCCGGCGTGCACGCCGCGATCGCCGGCATCGCCGCTTCCATGAGCATGGTTGAGCGTTTCTCCATTGTCTACGGAGGAAGTGTTACGCCTGACAACGCGCGCGAGCTGGCTCAGGTTCCGGCCGTGGACGGCTTCCTGGTTGGGGGCGCCAGCCTTGATGTTTCACGCTTCGCCGCCATCTTCGAGGCCACCCGCACAGCAGCGGCAAAATAGATTGACTCCGAGACTGTTTCCGGGAAGAATTCGCCCTCCTGCCGGGTTTGCGACGGCGGAATAGGAAACCGGAGTCTTCATGATTGCGCTTTTAGTCGTCCTACACGTCATCTGCAGCATCTTCCTCATCCTGGTGGTTCTCCTCCAGCAGGGAAAAGGTGCCGACCTCGCCGGAGCCTTCGGTGGAGGAGGATCGCAGACTGCCTTTGGTGCTCGTGGAGCGACCACTGTTCTGCACAAACTCACGACCGGCTTCTTCGTTCTTTTCATCGTTACTTCCATGACTCTGGCAGTGCTTCAGGCTCGTCCTCGCGGCTCGGTCATGAGCGGTACACCGGCTGCTCCCTCGGCCCCGGTGCGAAAGTAGTAACTCAGCCAGCCTCCTTTGTGCCCATGTGGCGGAATTGGTAGACGCGCACGTTTGAGGGGCGTGTGGGGTAACCCGTGCCGGTTCGAGTCCGGCCGTGGGCACCAGAAGGCTCGCTGATCGCGAGCTTTTTGATTTTCAGAGGCGCGGTCTGACTGTGAGGAGAATCGAATGACCACTGACGCAGGCTCCACCACCGCCCCCGAGAAAGAAGCACCGGAGACGCTCAGGAGTGTTGTGGAGACACTCCTCATGGAGTTGAAAAGCGGCGCCGGAGATCGGGACAAGAGACGGCAGGTTGAAGAGTGGATGAAGTCTCTCGCTGAAAAGTATCCAGAGTTCGCGATCGACAACGGATTGCGGGAGTATTACACCGCTGAGGCCGAGCGACTCCGGGAGGACTTCACCAGAGCCGCTGACCTCACCGAGAAACTCAACCTCGGTCGGTCCATCGAGCTCTTCCTGGACAAAGCCGGAGAGGTCGCGCGACGAAAGAGCAAAGCGATCGGGATGAAGTAGGTGGGATCTCGCCTGCAACGCCCGAAGGTGTCGGCGCGCTCTGCGCGCCCCTACTGGCGCCCGGAAACGATGTGTCATCCCGAGCCGCAGCGAGGGATCTGGGCGGTGGCCCTTCACCCGAGAGCATTGCGCACAATCGCCTGATGCCCCGCGACAGCAAGGCCCCCGCCCAGATCCCTCGCTGCGGCTCGGGATGACACATTACCCG
>DASZZV010000022.1:0-4459 GCA_035544835.1 Thermoanaerobaculia bacterium | reverse complement strand
CCATCGTGGTGCTCGCAAACATTTTCGATTGCCAAGGGTCTAAGGCCCCCGCCCAGATCCCTCGCTGCGGCTCGGGATGACACCCACTCAGTTTCTTTTCTCAGTGGCAGCGCGCACGCTGTCCCTTGCTCAGGATGACAAACTCGTGACATCCGCGTCAGCCCGCGTGAGTTAGACCGCACTCCGTAAATCCTCACGACCGGCTCACGCGGATCCCATACGCGTTGAGCTTCCGATATAGATTCGAGCGTTCCACTCCGAGCGCCTCGGCGGTCCTGCTCACGTTGCCTCCGAGCTGACGAAGCTTTCCCAGAATGAAGTCCTTCTCGAAGTGCTCGCGTGCCGCGCGCAGCGTGAGACTCGGGTCGATCGTCGATAAACCGGCGTCGCGAGGCGGGCCGATGTCTATGTCAACTGCATCGATGACGTCACCAGGCACGAGGATGGTCAGACGCTCCATGAGGTTTCTGAGCTCTCGCACGTTGCCAGGCCACGAATATTCACGAAGCAGGTGACCGGCATCGGCCTTCAGTCGCTTGGGACGCTGACCGATCTCGGCTGCGAAGCGCCTCAAAAAGTGCTCGGCGAGAAGGGTAATGTCGGGTCCACGCTGCCGCAGAGGCGGGACGAAGATGGGGATGACATTGACCCGGAAATAGAGGTCTTCGCGAAAGCCGCCGTTGGCGATCTGCTGCTCGAGGTTCTTGTTGGTGGCTGCGATCACGCGGACGTCCACGGTGATGGTTTGTTGCCCACCGACTTTCTGGAAGGTCTGTTCCTGCAGCACGCGCAACACCTTCGCCTGCGTCTTGACGCTCATGTCGCCGATCTCGTCGAGGAACAGCGTGCCGCCGTCGGCCAGCTCGAACTTCCCCTTTCGCTCATCGATGGCCCCGGTGAATGCCCCCTTGCGATGGCCGAAAAGCTCGGACTCGATGAGCTCTTCGGGAATGGCGGCGCAGTTCACGTCGATGAACGCTGCATCGGCGCGATTGGACTGGCGATGCAATGCGCGGGCTACGATTTCCTTGCCGCTTCCGTTCTCCCCGTTGATCAAGACTCGGCTGTTGGAAGGCGCAGCGCTTCGAATCTGCTGCTGCAGTTTCTTCATCGGCTCGCTCTCGCCGATGAGAATTTCATCCACGCTGAGATGCTGGCGGAGATCGCGGACCTGCTGGCGCAGGCTGCGGTCCGCCAGGGCGTGATTGATCGTCAGGAGGACGCGCTCCAGCGAGAGCGGCTTCTCCAGGAAGTCGTAAGCGCCAAGGCGTGTCGCCTTCACCGCTGTGTCGATGTTGCCGTGACCGGAAATCACGATGATGGGGGGCGCGCCGCCGACGTTTCGGACGCGCTCCAGCAAGGCCAGTCCGTCCATTCCGGGAAGCCAGACATCGAGCAGCAGCAGATCGAAGTCTTCGCGCGCCAGCCTGGTCAAGGCTTCTTCGGCCGAATCGGCCAGCGTTGTCGTATGTCCCTCGTCCTGCAGAATTCCTGCGAGGGTGAGGCGGATCGCTTCCTCGTCGTCAATGATGAGAATTCTGGCCATTTGTCCTCAGGCAGGTAGATCGATCTCGAAGCGTGTCCCGCGCGGCGAGTTGTCGTGAACGGAGATGCGCCCCTCATGGTCGTTGACGATTCTATGGACGATGGCCAACCCGAGGCCCGTACCCTTTTCCTTGGTTGAGAAATAGGGAAGGAAGAGCTTTTCCTTGTCGGAATCGGGCACGCCGCGACCCGAGTCGACGACCTCGATTCGGATGGCCTTGCCGCGCTTGCGGGCCACGATCGAGATCGTTCCCTCGTCAGTTGCTTCGATCGCATTGTCGAGCAGGTTGATCAGCGCCCGGCGGATCTGTTCGGGATCGACCAGCGCGTGGAAATCTGAGTCGACGTCGGCCCGCACTTCCACACCGCTCTTCACCTCACGATAAAGAAGGGCCACGTCACGAACGATCTCGCCGATCGAGCTCTGACGCAAATGAACGGCCGGCATGCGGGCGAAGCGCGAGAATTCGTCGACCATCCTTTTGAGCTGTCCGACCTCGGCCACGATAGTCCGGCAACCTTCTTCGATGGCGACGTCGACATCGCGGTCGCGGTTCTTGTATTTCTTGGCAATACGTTCCGCCGAAAGCTGAATCGGAGTCAGCGGATTCTTGATCTCGTGGGCGATGCGTCGTGCTGCTTCGCTCCAGGCGGCGAGCTTCTGGGCCTGCACGAGCTGCGTCGAGTCTTCGATTGCCAGCACCCATCCTCCGCGGTCGAGCGTCGCACCCGACAACCGCGCCGCCGATACCTCGAGATAGCGGATCTCGCCACCTCGGATCAGGGTGACTTCGCGCGGTCGCGGTTCCCGGTCGCGGGCGTCGCGGATATACCTGGCCAGCGAATCGAGCTCGCCGCGAAAGACCGTGGTGAGCGGGGTCATCGGCGCCGGCGGTTCCAGCTGCAGCATTCTCTGCGCGGCCCTGTTCACGCTCAGAAATTCCAGTTCCTCGGTGAAGGTAATGATTCCCGTCGACACGCTGTCGAGAACCGTGGAGAGGTAGGCGCGCTCTTCATCGAGATTCTCGTTGACGCGCTGAAGCTCGCGGTTGGATTCCGTCAGCGCTGTTCTCTGCGACTCGAGTTGCTCGGCCATGGTGTTGAATGAATCGATGAGGAGTCCGATCTCGTCCGTGGCCCTGAAGCTGATGCGATGTGTGTAGTTCCCGGCTGCCAGGGTTCTCGTCCCCTCGGCCAGGGCCTGGACGGGAGCGGTAATTCGACGAGAGACCAGGATCGCGGTCCAGAGCGTTCCGAACAGAATGTAGAGAACCACGGTGAGGAACACGGAAGTCTGCAGCGCCTTCAGTGCGCCCCGTTGCGAGTCGAATTGCTCGAAGCTCTTCTGCGCAATGATGTTCTCGTCGATCATCCGGTTGATCACGTCGGGGATGAAGATTCCAGTTACGGCGATTAATTGATTCGGACCGCCGCGAACGAGCAGACCGCGCCGCACCCACTTGCCATGAGGGGACAGGTCGATTTTCTCTGCCCTTTTTGTCGTGGCCACGTCGGTGAAGAAACGGGCTGAGGGCTCCGAAATCTCCTGGACAGGCGCGCGGGGATTGGCGAGAAGTCTCACCAGGCTACCGTTCTCATAAACACCGGCCAGGTCCACATTCTGCGACTGCCTGACGTGCGACAGAAGATCGTCGAGATCGCGGGGAGGCGTCGACTGCAGACCCCGCGCGATCTCCTCAGTCCCCCGTATGGCCTGCTGAATGGCCCTCTGCTGTGAATCCTCGGCGATGGCCGCGCTGTTGCGCAGAATCTTTCTCACCGGTGTGTTGAAAAAACCATCGATGGAGACGCGCAGAAAATTCGTGGCGACGAAGAAGAGAAGAACCATCGGCACCAGGGAGGTGACGACATACGTGGTCACGAGCTTCGTCCGGAAGCGCGATCCCAGAATGCCCCGCTGCCTTTCCAGCACCAGTTTGACGAGGTCCCGAATGAAGACGAAGAGGATCCCGAGGATGAGGATGACGTTGATGTTCCAGAGGGCGAAGAGGAGCAGACGGCTGCTGAGCGCCTCGGGTGACAGCTCCTTGGCCCGCTGCATCAGGTAGTAGATGAGGCTCGTCGCAGTGAAGATCACAACAGGTACCGCGATGACGATTCGCGGATCTTTGCGGTACTGCAGGAGCCGGCCTGTTCTCATTGCGAGGGCCCGGCGCTCGTGACTCTCGTGTCGCGCCAGGGAGTGGAGTCATCCCAGGGGATCACGCCGAGCAGGAAATCACGCATGAGGTCTGCTTTGACGCGCACGTGGAGTTTGTATGGGCGTCGCTTGCCGATATCGAAGAGCTCAGGCTCGTCGACCATCGTCATCCTCTGACGCAGAACGGCGAGATCGGTCAGAATCTCCGATCGGACAAGACGCCGGTTACGCCGGTAGTTGAGCAGGTATTCGTGAGTGACAGAGTTGTAGGTGCAGATCACGTCGATCCGCGCTGCCGCGACATGCTCGTCCAGCCAGTTCGGCCGGCTTCGCGTGAGCTCGACGTGGTAGGTGAAACCGGTGGGGAGTCCGCTCTGGAGAGCTACGTTGAGATCAGCCAGCTGGAAGGGGCCGTCGAGCGAGAAGCGGACTTCGAGGTGAGAGCCGGTGGCTACGGCGGTGAGGCTACCGATCCGCGGGCCGGGAGCGCCGAAAACTGTCGCAACCGTCAGCGTAAGCAGAAGAGAGACAAGGATTAGGCGTCGCACTGTGGTTTTTTTACCACGGTAGCATGGGAATCACGAAATCGGGGAGCGCGATTCGAAAGCAGGGTTTTGCTGTCATCCCGAGCGATTGACCGCGGAGCGCGGCGTCTGAGTGAAAGAAACCAGGGTGTCATCCCGAGCGTCGAGCGAGGGATCTGGGAGGGGGCCTTGCGGTGTGGAGTCTTGGAGCTCTCTTACGATTGTGCGA
>DASZZV010000021.1:0-12159 GCA_035544835.1 Thermoanaerobaculia bacterium | reverse complement strand
CCTCGCACAATCGTAAGAGAGCTCCAAGACTCCACACCGCAAGGCCCCCTCCCAGATCCCTCGCTCGACGCTCGGGATGACACCCTGGTTTCTTTCACTCAGACGCCGCGCTCCGCGGTCAATCGCTCAGGATGACAAGCAACGGCAAAACGCGCGTTGCTGCTGGGAGGCTCCCGACCCCTTACGGCAGCTTGATCCGCGGCTTCTCTACCCGCGGCCGGTAGATCATGGCAACCTTCCCGAGGGTTGCTACCAGCTCGGCCCCCGTCTCGGCGGCGAGTTTCGCCGCGAGCTCTTTTCGTTCGTCTCCACCCTCAATATCGACTTTGACTTTGATGAGCTCGTGAGCGTCGAGGGACCGAACGGTCTCGGCGATGACTTCAGGAGAGATTCGGCCGCGTCCCAGTCGCACGACGGGATCGAGGTGGTGAGCCAGCGACTTCAGGTATTTCCGGTGCTTTGCGGTCAATGCCATCTACTTTGACCGCGCTTCTTCGGCTACTCGTTCCTTCACCCAAAGATTCAGCAGCGTTTCAGGCGAAACGCCATGAGCTTCCGCCGCCGTGCGGAGCTGCACGGCGAGATTTCTTTCGAGGGGAAAGTAGATAGAGGAACCGCGGACGTCGACTTCGAACTCGGCAGGTTGTGTTTGCTCCCAATATTCGCTGAGGTCGTGATTGTCCCAGTATTCACCGATCTCAGCGTAGGACGCCGCTTCAGAGATGGAAGTTTTATTTTCGCTCATATCTTTTGCGCTCCGCCAGCGTCACGTCCCGAGCCGATACGGGCAGGGCACGACCGTCAGCTTTGTGAACGAAGAAGACGACGACATATCTTCCAGCGTCGGTCTGCCCCATCGCCGAGTAGACGTGCTCCCCTTCGCGGTGACCTCTCTCGACGAATCGAAACCTGGGCTGGCCTTCGAAAACCTCGACGACCTCATGCTCATAAATGTGGTGCTTTCGAAACAGCTGTCGAGGATTTCCTCAAGCCAAATGAATCCGGTTATTCGCACGCTGAGCGATTCTCGCCGATGTAGGCCCTCGGCGGAAGCCCTGTTCCACGGACCGCATGACTGAAGATTCCGTGCCGTCCTGTGCTTTTCAGCGCCTGCGGGAAAGCGAAGTATCTGGCTTGTCTTGCGTAGGCGCGGCGACCGCCTTGTCGAGAGGGGGAAGTACAGTCTCGGTCGGAGTGGTGGGGACCATTTCCGGAACGGCCGGCGGCGGAACGACCGGCATGGGCCGCGGTTCGGGCTGAGGTTTCGCAAGGTAAAACGTCCACAAGGCCTCGTACCGTTTTCCGGTTCGAGCGTCGCTGCCCCAGATGATGGCCTGCTGTTTGTTCTCCTGCAGAGGCTGGCGAACAACCAGCGAGATCGCGCCGTCTTTGGGATTGTACGAATAGGAGGTGGTGCCGAGACTGAGGATCGTCATACCGACAGAACTGGGATCGAGCTTGCGGTAGTCGGCGATGCGCGCGGCGACGATGGGGCGCAATTTATCGAGGATCCTGGTCGGCGTTTGCTCCTCGACGCGGAGCGGATGGGCTCCCAGCTCCCGGCGGAAAGTGTCGAAGCTGGTGTCGCTGTAGATCGAGACGCGATGCATCTTGAGCGGATCGCTTCCCTTATGCACTGGACCAAAGTCGCAGGTGAGGCCGGTGTCGTAGCCGGCGCGAGCAGTAGCCTCGGCGAGCGCGCTGTCATAATCACCATACGGATAGGCTAAAGACGTTACTGGCTTGCCGATGTGCTCCTCGATGGTTTTCTTGCTCGTCACCAGTTCGGTCTGAAGCCAACGCTCATAGGCCTCGTCATCGAATCTGCGGTGCCTCCGCTGGGTGAGAAAAGGATGAGAGTAGGAATGGCTCTGAATGTCCACTCCGGCGTCGGCCATCTCTTTCACGTGATGCCAGCTCATAGCATTTCCACCGCCGCCGATGAAGGCGGGATAGATGAAGGCCGTGAACGGCAGGCCAAGACGTTTCATCTCCGGATAGACCTCGGTGAAGGTGCTCTTCCATCCGTCATCGACGGTGATCACAACGGCGTTTTCAGGAATCGATTCCTTGCGGCCGGCAACGTAGTCGACGAGATCGGAAAGCGGAATTACGTTGTATCCAGTGCTGGCGAGATAATTCATCTGCCGCCGGAACTGCTCACGGCTCAGCTCCATCTTCGGGTCTTTGGGACTCTCGACGATGTGATAGCAGAGAATGACGGCGGTCCTTTCAGGCGACGTCTGCTCTTTTGCCAGAAGAACGCTCGAGAAGACGAGCAGTGAAGTGAAGACAACCAGGACACGCGAGAACATCCAACCCCCAGGGCGATTCAGTGATGAAGGCCGCCGGTGCAACGACGGTGCCTCATATAGAAACACAGCGGTTCAAGTGCAAATTCTAACCCGCCGCAGCGAGAATTTGGAGTGAATTGACGGGCTTGGGGCTACGGGGTAGAGTTGTCCGCTTTTCAGGGAGGTCCAGCAGTCCATGACGGAACGAATCACACGTAAAGAAATCAAGCACGACATCAAGCACGACCGTTTTGTGGAAGAGGTCAATTCCTTCTACGGATCATTCCGGTCGAACGCAAAGAGTTTTGCGGCAGTCCTTATGGCCATCGCGGCGTTGGTCGGCATCGGATGCGCCGTATGGGTCTGGCGGGCTCACAGGGAAGTGGCCGCGCAGAATCGTCTGGCCGAGGGCATCGACATCATGAGCGCCACGGTCGGCCCGGCCCCTGCTCAGCCAGGGGACACGACCCTGCATTACAAGACCCTTTCGGAAAAAATTGCCAAAGCTGAGCCGATCTTTCAGGACGTGGCGGCGAAGCACTCCGGAACGGATGCCGCTGACGTCGCTGATATCTACCTGGCCAGGCTCGCCGCCGGAAGAGGTGATCTGGAGGGAGCACGCAAGCGCTACGCGAAATTCATCGACGATCATCCACGCAGCATCCTGGCCGGATCTGCTCAGCTGAGCATCTACGAATTGCAGCTGGCCAAAGGTGAGTTGAAGCCCGCCATCGCCTCGCTGGAGAAGGAGCTCAAGGACGACAGCAGCAAGTTGCCCAAGGATGCCGTGCTGGCCATGCTGGGCCGCGCCTACGAGCAGTCGGGTGACGCAACGAAGGCTCGCGATGTGAATCGCCGTATCACCAACGAGTTTCCCGAGTCGGCCTACGCCCGCGACGCCCAGCGGTTCGGGCCTGCGGTCTAACGCAGTTCATCGATCGACGGGAGCCCGGCCTCCCGTCAGCTGATGCCGCTCCTGAAGTGTGTGTCTACTTCGCACACGAAACCGCAGATGTAATTTGTGGCCAGCTGCGGCACGACTGGTGCAGCGGAGTCCATTCAGTTTGTCCGAGTTCCGCACCGTAATCGAGAGAGAGGAGAAGTCTTCATGGCAGCTGAAAAGCCTTTTTTGACCGACATTCAGGAGCTTCGTCGTCGCGCCCGGCAGCACATTGAGCAAGGCGCAGTCACGGAAGCCTATCGCGGCGATCGTGAGATGGTGATCAAGCTTCTCAACGAAGCGCTGGCGACCGAGATCGTCTGCGTTCTTCGCTACAAGAGACATTACTTCATGGCTCAGGGGATGAACGCCGACCCCATCGCTGCGGAGTTCCTACAGCATGCAACTGAGGAACAGGGGCATGCCGATGAGATCGCCGGCCGCATCGTGCAGCTTGGGGGGCAGCCGAATTTCAGTCCCGACGGCATGCTGATGAGGAGCCATTCCGAATACGTGGAGGGGACCACGCTGATCGAAATGATCCGAGAGGATCTGGTCGCTGAGCGTGTCGCCATCGACTCGTATACCGAGATGATCCGCTACATCGGCGACGACGACTTCACGACCAAACGCATGCTGGAAGGCATTCTGAAGGTCGAAGAAGAGCATGCTGATGATCTTGCCAGTTTTCTGGTGGACATCGACAAGGACTGGAAGACGCGCCAGCGTTCCTGAGGCCGGCGGCGCAGGACGCCGCCGGGCCAGACGGCAGGATGCCGCCACTCCGGGCATCTGAGCGATTTTCGCTTTTACGGAATGTGATAGATTTTTCCTTGTTACAGAGGCCCCTTCTCATGTCACGACCCGTAGAACGACACGCGCAACTACTCGACCAGATTCTCAACCGCTTTGACCTGAGTCATGACTTCGGGCGCAAGGGCGCCTACGAGGCGGCCATTGATTACGCTCGCGAGAACCTGGTCGAGGACCCGCACTGCAATGACTTCCTCAAAGTCGCTGCCAAGCGTCTCGGATTTGCTCCCGTGGTCTTCGACACCCTCGAGAGCCGAGTCAAATTGCCCAAGGGAGCGTGGCTGGACGTCTGGATCTCCGACGAGGACGATGAGATCGCTCTTACAGGAACATCGGAAGGTCTGCAGTACCTGATCGACCTCCTCAAACAGCTTCGTGACTCGAGCGATCGCGAAGAGCACATTCATCTCGACCGCGGTTTTCTTCCCATGACCGAGAGCTCGGCGAATCTCGTTTTGTTCAAGGAAGACGAGTCGTGGTTCACTGGAACGGTCCCCCCCGGGGAGATCGAGCGCGTGGCCGAACGGACGATCGAGGCCAAGTCGATCTACGCCATTCAGTTCATCCACTATCCACCCGATGATCTTCCGATCACCGCTCAGAAGCTCTACCGCGTACTGCGAGTCGAATCGCCCAGCGAAGATATGACCAGCGTGAAGGATTTCCCGGAGGGTTCCCCAGAGCGCTATCGGAAATTCACCTTCGTCGCTGACACCGGGGAGCGATTCACCTACACGTTCCATCTTGATGATCCCGGCGTGAACTTTTTCACGCACAGGGAGATCGTCTCGCTGGCCATGCAGTCGTTGTAGGAGCAGCTTCTAGCTTCTAGCTTCTAGCTGCTAGCTTTCTCCTGACTTTCTTCGTTCTTCCCAGTGCGAGCGGCACCCTCCTGGCTCCGGCTCGCGATGACACTGCACTTCCTGCCGTTTTTGACTTAAGCTAAAAGCTAGAAGCTAGAAGCTAGAAGCTAGAAGCTAGAAGCCATCCCCAACCACCGCCGCGGTTCCGGAGGTTCACTTGTCCATACGTCAGATCACGGTTGCCGGGTGCGGGACCATGGGCCGGGGCATCGCGCATCTCGCGGCTGTTTCTGGGTATGCCACGGTTCTCTATGACGTCGAAGACTCGTTGCTCGGCAAGGCGCTCTCGTCGATCCACTCGAACCTCGACAAATCCGTAGAAAAGGGGAAGCTCGATCTTGCTGAGGCCGATCGTGCCAAAGAGCGGATCATCGTCACTACCGAGCTGGAGGCAGCTGCCCGCGAGGCTGATCTCATCATCGAGGCAATCCCCGAAGATCTGGCACTCAAGCGTGATTTCTTCGCCCAGGTGGATCTCTTCTGCGGTCCCGTTACCATTCTCGCCTCCAACACCTCCTCGATCTCGATCACCGAGCTGGCCAGCTCCGTGGAGCGCCGAGATCGATTCATCGGAATGCATTTTTTCAATCCACCGCATCTCATGAAGCTCGTCGAGATCGTGATGGGAGAGCGCACCTCCGAGACCACGCTGACCGAGGTGAAGGAAGTAACGGGGCGGATGGGTAAAGAGATCATTACGGTCCGCGACTCCCCCGGCTTCGCCACCTCCCGCCTGGGCGTGGTCATCGGCCTGGAAGCGATCAGGATGCTCGAAGAGGAAGTGGCCTCGGCCGAAGACATCGATCGCGCCATGGAGCTCGGCTACAACCATCCCATGGGTCCTCTGCGCCTCACCGATCTGGTGGGACTCGACGTGCGGCTCGGGATCGCTGAGTATCTTCACGAGACTCTGGGGCCGCGCTTCGAGCCACCGGCGCTCCTTCGGAAGATGGTGGAAGAGGGACGTCTGGGGAAGAAAACCGGGCGCGGATTTTACGACTGGGAAAATAAGTGAGCCATGCTCCGGCCGAGGCCTATGAGGCCTTTGCCCTTGCCTATGACGACGCGCTGGCTGCGAGTTTCTGGCGGGGATTGAGATCACTGCTCGACGAAGTCCTTGGCTCCTATCCCGCACCGCGAAAGAAGACGCACCTCGACGTGGCCTGCGGTACCGGCATGGCCTTCGACTACTTTCAGCATCAGGGATTTAAATCGACTGGAATCGACGCATCGTTATCGATGCTGGCCATCGCCCGGAAGCGTGGCGGCCGGATGGCTGCCTCCGACATGCGCCAGCTCGGCCTGAGCTCGTCGTTTGCGCGGATCACCTCTTTCTACGACAGCTTGAATCATCTTCTGAATGGCTCTGACATGCTGGCGACATTCAAAGAAGTACGCCGGGTCATGGACGAGGAATCGCTTTTCCTCTTCGATGTGAATCATGAGGAGGCATATCCCAGTGTCTGGGGGACGAAGGAGCCCTATGTCTCGATGACCCGCGAGCATCTGCTGACCATGAATACCTCCTACGATTCAGCGACCCGGCTTGGCGTTGCACAACTCCGGGGATGGGCTCGTGTCGAAGGGAAGAAAGTGGTGATCTCAGAGACGCGGCATCAGCGAATGTATACCGAGAACGAGATTGCGCTCCTTCTCGAGCAGGCGGGGATGCGCATTCACGAGGTCATCCAGTTCGATCCCTTTGCGCTCGAGGTCACCAAAGGCGATCGGGTGAAGCTCTTTTTCGTGGTCTCGGCAAAGTAGCAGAACGAGGAGAAGGTATGGATCTGGGGATTCGAGGGAAGCATGCACTCGTGGGCGGCGGAAGCAGCGGCATAGGACGTTCCTGCGCTGAGCTCCTGCTCCGGGAAGGATGCTCCGTGACGATCGTATCGCGCGGTGAGGACAAGCTCCGCGCTGCCGTAGCCGAGTTGAAGGCCGCGACTGGCTCTGCGCCTCACTCCGTCGCTGCCGATCTCGCCACAGCCGCAGGCGTCATGGCGGCGTTCGAGAGTGCGACGGGAAAGCTCGGTCCGGTGAGTATTCTGGTAAACAACACCGGGGGGCCGAAACCCGGTACTTTCGACGCGCTAACTGACGAGGACTGGGCGAAGGCCTTCGAGTTGAATCTGATGAGCACGGTGCGGATGTCGCGATTCGCTGTAGAAGGAATGAAGGTGGCCGGCTGGGGAAGGATCGTCAACATCATGTCGGTCTCAGTCAAGCAGCCAATTGACGGGCTCATGCTGTCGAACTCGCTCCGGCTCGGCGTAGTCGGGTTCGCCAAGACTCTCGCCAATGAGCTCGGGCGCTATGGGATCACCGTCAATACGGTCGGTCCGGGTTACACGGCGACCGACCGCTTGGAGCAGCTCGCCGGAATCAATGCCGCGAAGGAGAATATCTCCACAGAGAAGGTCATCGAGAGGTGGGCGGGCGACGTTCCGGTCGGGCGAATGGGGAAACCCGAGGAGGTCGCAGCTGCTGTCGTATTCCTGGCGTCTCAGCACGCCGCCTACATCACGGGGTCAATCATCGCCGTGGATGGCGGACGTGTCAGGAGCGCGCTCTAGCCCGCATTCCTCATTTCTTCGCGAGGAACCAGTGAGAATTGCGTTGTGAGACCCCGCGAATTTCGCGGGGTCTCACAAGATGGGTCTCGTATTCTTATACCGTGCGTCGGCCGACGGCGAGGCGATAGATGAACAGAAGGACGATGGCGCCGAGAATCGAGCCAATCCATCCCGCCGCCCCGCCGCTGCTGTGCGTGAACATCTGCGCCAGGAAGCCTCCAACGAAGGACCCGGCAATGCCGAGAAGAATGGTGACGATCCAACCACCTGGATCGCGTCCGGGCATGAGGAGCTTGGCGATCGCGCCGACTACCAGACCAAAAAGAAGCCATCCGATGATATTCATTTCTTCCTCCAAAGTTAGGGCCAGCGTTGAGGCTGGCAATCTCTTGCATAGGCAACAGGAGTGCCAATTGGCGGGAGGCGGAGATAAGTCACGGCATCACAAGGGGGAGGCGGCATCCTGCCGCCTCTGCAATCGCGGTGAAACCGGAGAGTCTCCGCCCTACGCGAGCGCAAGGGTTTCGTATTTTGGTCAGCGACAGAGGCGGCAGGATGCCGCCTCCCCCTACGGAGGTTTCACCGTTGACAGCTCCCGTACAATGCGTCGATTACAAATCAGGAGCCTTGCGAATGAACGGAAGTCTTGTCGATTACAGAGTGGAAAAAGGGGTCGCGATCCTGGAGTTGAACGATCCTCCGGCGAATACGTACACCTATGAAATGTTCAAGGAGCTCGATACGGCCATACTCGCGGCCCGCATGGATGATGACGTCCATGTCATCGTGCTGCGCGGCGCCGGCGACAAGTTCTTCTCGGCCGGAGCCAACATCAAGATGCTCACTGAGGTAACGCCCGGTTTCAAATACTACTTCTGCCTCCACGCGAACGAAACCTTGCTTCGTCTTGAGCACACCCCGAAGCTCGTTATCGCGGCGTTGAACGGCCACACCGTTGGCGGTGGACTCGAGATCGCTATGGCCGCTGATATTCGCATCGCCCTCAAGGGCGGCGGCAAGATGGGTCTTCCCGAGGTCACGCTCGGTGTTCTCCCTGGCACCGGCGGCACGCAGCGGCTGTCACGCATGATCGGAAAAACCAAGTCGATCCAGCTGATGACCGAAGGCGGCCTTTTCGACTTCGAGGAAGCCGAGAAACTCGGCCTCGTGAATTACCTCTGGGACGCGGAGACCGACGGAAAGAAGTGGTGGGATCGCGTTCTCGAGTACGCGCAGAGTTTCTGCCCGCCGCACAAAGCCTCCCGCGCCGTCGGACGCATCAAACGGTCTGTGCAGAGTGGTTGGGAGCTTCCTTTGGAGTCGGCTCTGGCGCTCGAGCGCGAAATGCAGCAGCTGCTTTTCCAGAGCGAAGACGCTAAGGAAGGTCTCGGCGCCTACAGCCAGAAGCGAACGCCAAAGTTTGCCGGCAAGTAGTTTCCTCCTCATCGATCCTCGAAAGGCGAGCCGCAAGGCTCGCCTTTTTTCTTGTCATCCTGAGGGAGCGCGCGAAGAAGTGACAAATCAGTAGCGCCGTCTGTGCGACCGAAGGATCTTTTGTGACACCCGCGGGATTTGAATCTGGGTCGCCGGTATGTCGCCAAAGATCCTTCGCTGCGGCTCAGGATGACAACCTCCCAATTCTCAACTGGCCGTCATACAATCCCGCTCCGGGAGACCACAATGCGCTACCGCAAACTTCATGGAACCGATCTGGAGCTTTCCGAGCTCGGGTTCGGCACCTGGACTGTTACCACCGGCTGGTGGGGAACCTACACCGATGAACAGGCTCAGACGCTCATCCGCCAGGCCATCGACCGCGGCATCAATTACATCGACACCGCCGACGCGTATGGAAACGGGCGCGGCGAAACGATTCTTGCTCCGATCCTGAAGGATCACCCCGACCTCATTGTCGGTACGAAGTTCGGCTACGACTTCTACAACAATCCCGAACGGCCTCGCGGGCAGCGCGAGCTGCCACAGGATATGTCGCCGAAGTTCATCCGCTTCGCTCTCGAGCAGTCGCTCGGCCGTCTCGGCGTCGATCACATCGCCATCTATCAGCCCCACAATCCGCGCATCGACGTGCTAATGAAAGACGAGTTCTGGTCCTTGATGGAAGACCTCAAGACGGAGGGCAAGATCTCGTCGTACGGTCCCTCTCTCGGCCCCGCCATCGGCTGGCGTGACGAGGGTGTCTACTCGGCGGCGGTGCGCAAGGCGCCGGTAACTCAGATGATCTACAACATGCTCGAGCAGGATCCGGGGCGCGAGTTCATCCTCGGCGGCGAGCAGTCGGCTTCGGGCAGACACTACGCGGGAGCCGACGAGGCCGCGCGTGGTGAGGCAGGAAAGAAGATGTGCGCGCCGAGCAACTCGTTCGATCACGACTTCCGTCCGTGGAAGACCCCTTCCATTGTTGCCAAGGATGGGCCGCAGTTTCTGATTCGAGTCACGCATTCTTCGGGAATGCTGGAAGGGCAGTACACCATCGACACGAAGTTCGACGAGAGCGATCACCGCTCGCATCGACCGCGTGCCTGGCTGGTCGAGGGCATTCAGAAAATCGATCGCCTCAAGGATCTCTGCGCTGCGCGCGGAGTGAGCCTCGGGCAACTGGCGCTCCTGTGGCTCTACGCTCACCCGTCGATCGTTTCGGCGCTGCCGAATATTTATGGACCTGAGCAGATCGAGGAGTTCGTCAAGGCCAGCGACTTCGAGCCGCTCACCGATTCCGAGATGGAGCAGGTCGATGAGCTCTATCGCAGAAACTACGACATCACTCCGTACGTCGAGGAGACGGTGGCGGTCGGGGCTTAGGAAGCCCCGCATTTTTCGGCCTTGTCATCCTGAGCCGCCGCGGCGAAGGATCTTTGGTGACACGAGGGTGGTGTAACTTGACGACCTTGCGCATGTCACCGAAGATCCTTCAGTCGCACTGACTTTTCTTCTCGTCGTTGCTCTCGCGCGTGCTCCTTCAGGATGACAAGCCCGCGTAAGTCTCGAGTAACACCCAGCTGCCAAAGGAACCCAATGACCACAGAAGCCCCCACCTCCACGATGCCCAGCCAGCTTTTCATCAACGGTGAGTTTGTCGATGCCAGGAGTGGCGAGACCTTCTCCTCGATCAACCCGGCGACCGAGGAAGAGATCGCACGAGTTGCCTCAGGGGGCGAGGCCGATGTCGACGCGGCCGTGAAAGCAGCCCGCGCGCAGATGGAGCCGGGTTCGGAATGGCACAAGATGAAGCCGCGCGACCGAGCGAAGATCATGTGGAAGCTGGCCGACATCCTCACGACGCGGGTCATGGAGATCGGCCGCATCGAGACGATCGACAACGGCAAGCCGATTTTCGAGTCTCAGTACGCCGATGTTCCGGCAGCCGCTGAGTGTCTCTACTACTTCGCCGGCTGGTCCGGCAAAGTGACCGGCGAGACGATTCCTGTCGGCGAGGGTTCGTTCACCTACACACTTCGGGAGCCGGTTGGCGTGGTCGGCGCCATCACCCCCTGGAACTTTCCTCTCATGCTGGCGGTCTGGAAGATCGCCCCGGCCCTGGCGTGCGGAAACACGGTGGTCATCAAGCCGGCCAGTAACACGCCGCTGTCTCTGCTCAAGTTCGCTGAGTACGCGCGTGAAGCGGGGCTTCCGGCCGGCGTCCTGAACGTCGTTCCCGGCAAGGGCAGTGTCGTCGGAAACGCAATCGTCGATCATCCCGGAGTCGATGCCGTCGCCTTCACCGGATCGACGGAAGTGGGACGACAGCTCATGGTTCGCGCGGCGAAGACGTTGAAGAAAGTCTCGCTGGAGCTCGGCGGCAAGTCGCCCAATATCGTCTTCGCAGATTCCGATCTCGACGCCGCGGCACGCGGTGCCTTGAATGCGATTTTCTACGGGAAGGGCGAGGTGTGTGCGGCCGGCTCGAGGCTCCTCGTTGAAGAAAGCGCTCACGAGGAGCTGATGGCCAAGATTCTGGAACGCGCCGCGAAGATGAGCGCCGGGGATCCGATGCACCCTAAGACGAGACTCGGGGCCCTGGTGTCGAAGGAGCAGATGGACGCGGTGCTCGGACACATCGAGAGCGCAAAGGGCGAGGGAGCACGCCTGATCACTGGCGGTGAACGGGCCGACATTGGTACCGGCAAGGGTTACTTCGTGAAGCCGACTATTTTCGACGACGTGCAGCCGGAGATGAAGATTGCACGCGAGGAAGTTTTTGGCCCGGTGCTGGCCACCATCAAGTTCAAGGACGCAGAGGATGCCGTTGTGAAGGGAAACGCCACGGTCTACGGTCTCGCCGCTGCCGTCTGGACGCGGGACATCTCCAAAGCACACAAAGTCGCGCGGGCCATCAAGGCGGGAACGGTGTGGATCAACACCTACAACGTCTACGACCCGGCACTGCCCTTCGGTGGATACAAAGAGTCGGGTTTCGGTCGCGATCAGGGACGCGATGCTCTGGACAAGTACACGCAGACGAAGTCGGTCTGGGTGAGTTTGTAGGGCGGCGGGCACGCGCGGGGTTTGGCCGTTGCTGTCATCCCGAGCAAGGGCGTGCGGGTGGGAGGGGCGAGGGACCTCGCAAGCTAGTACATTCGCCATTCCGGGCGCAGATTCTGAACTCGAAATGAACTACTTTGCGAGGTCCCTCGCCCCTCCCACCCGCACGCCCTTGC
>DASZZV010000020.1:0-6736 GCA_035544835.1 Thermoanaerobaculia bacterium | reverse complement strand
TAGGAGATACTTCCCCGAGTAGCGGAACCGATCCGGTGAAGAAGGGATATGTGAGCAGCACCCCTGTGATGGAGCCGACGTATCCGAGCGCGGTTCCGATGCCGGACAACTTTCCCCTCTTCTCTGGCGGAGCGAGCTCCGACATCATCGCATTGTAAAAAGGCTGCGCCCCCTGATACGCATAGCTCGCCACGACGAACGCCGCGAGAACTCCGAAGAGCGCGAGCGGAGCGATCGGCGTTCCGGCCGGCGAGGGGGAGAGGACGGCTTCCCCGATCAGCGGAAGGCCGCGCTCTCCGATGCCCGCCATCACGATCGTGGCCGCGCACGCCAACAGCGTGAAACCGACCACCCATGGCTTTCGTCTTTGCGTCGCGTCGGAAAGCGCGCCGAACACGGGAATCGATATCACCACCAGCGCGGACGCGATTCCATTGACGATGGCGTATAGGGTGTTGGACCGTCCAAGATCCGCGACAAGCCAGGCGGCGAAATACAGCGTCGCGATATTCATCGAGAAGACGGTGTTCGCGAAATCGTATAGCGCCCAGCTGGCGCGCTCACGCAGCGGTGCAGAGCTGCGCCTGTTCCTGTCTAGAAGTATGGGCTGTTCCGACAATGAAATCGCTCCGTTAACGGAATAGTGATTCGGGATGATGCACGTGCGTCATCGGCGAACGAATACGTATCCTGACGTAGGCGGGCGGCGGACCTCTTCAGGTGCCCGTCGGAGCGGCGATGAACTCCCACGGAATTCGGAATTCGGCAGAAATCGCAGCAGCGAGCGCCTGAACTCCGAGCGTTTCAGTCACATAGTGGCCCGCATAGATCAGAACGAGACCACTCTCTTCCGCACGCACCGCAGTCCAGTGCGGACCCTCACCGACGATGAGTGTTTCTATCCCTCTCTGTCCCGCTTCACGCAGAGTGTCCGAATCGGCCCCAGCTCCGGTGCAGATCGCCCAGCGTCCGACGTTTCGGCCGGTGCGAAAAGGGGTCGAATGAACGTGGCCACCATGTTCTTGTGCAAAGGTTGTCGCAGTGTCTAGCAACTCGCTCACCAAACAAGCGGAATGCCCCGACGTCCCGATCGAGATCTCGTTGAATTTCCCGAACGGCGACTCCGGGACCAGGCCGAGCCGTTGCGCGAGGAGAACGTTGTTGCCTAGCACCGGATGGCAGTCGAGCGGGAGATGGGAGGAATAGACGCCGATTGACGCAGAGAGGAGGTCCGAGAGCACCCGGAGCCTGCGGCCGGTGATTGGTGCCAATCCGTCCCAGAATGCGCCGTGGTGGACAAGTAGCAGGTTGACCCCCGCTTTTGCTGCGAGGCCGACCGCCCGGGCCGAGAAATCCACGGCGGCGCCCAGTTTGGAAATCTCGGCATCGGTCCCGACCTGAAGCCCATTCAGGGCATTCGGGTAATCAGGAATCTCGTGGGTTCGAAGAAGGCTGTCGGCAAACGCAGCGATCTCGGCGGCTTTCGGCATGGCGATGGGCGAATTGTGAAAAACCTTCCAACTGCAGCCGCTCTCTTTCAACTGACTGTATCAACAACAAGTTACAACATACGTTGACAATTCTACTCGAGCTTAATCCCCATCAGTTCCAAAATTCTTTCAAAGTCGTCGTTGGAGTAGAATCGAACGGTGATCGACCCGGCCCCGTTCTCTCGTCTGGTGACCTCGATGTCTGTCTGAAGCCGGCGGCGGATCATCGTCTCGGCCGCCTTGACCGGGGTGCTTCCCGCCCCCGCGCCGTGTGGGGCCCGCTTTTTCGCACTGCCTCGTCGAGGGGACTCCGCCTGAAGGCGGCGCTCGACATCTCGAACGGTGAGGCCACGAGCCACAATTTCCTTGGCCAGCCTCAGTATCTTTTCCGGCTTGTCCAACCCGAGCAGGGGTTTGGCATGACCCAGTGTCAGCTTTCCTTCCCGCAGCATCTCGCGAACGCCCGGGGGAAGACTCAACACCCTCACTGAGTTGGCGACGGTCGTTCGATCTTTGCCGACGAGATCGGCGACGGCTTGCTGCGTCAGACCGAATTGTTGCAACAGCTGCTGGTAACCTTCCGCTTCTTCGATGGGATCAAGATCAGCGCGCTGCAAATTCTCGATCATCGCGAAAGTGAGAAGGGCTCGATCGTCCACATCTTTGACGATTGCCGGAATTTCTTTCCACCCGAGATGAGTGGCGGCGCGCAGCCGACGTTCGCCGGCGATCAGCTCGAACCCCTCTCCCTTCGCTGACTTTCTAACCGTGATCGGCTGGAGCAAGCCGTTCGCCTTGATGCTGTCTTGCAACTCCTGCAGATCCCCGAGTGCGAAGCGCTTTCTCGGTTGATAGGGATTGTTCCTGATCGACGAGATCTTCAGTGACAGGAGCCCCAACTGCGCCTGGCCTAATCCGGCGTCACGTGAAGGTCCACCTCGGAGCAGTGCATCGAGACCTCTGCCCAGTCGTCTGGTTGGTTTCTCACTCGCCATTGTCATTGCTCCTGGGTCCTGCCTCGGTTCGCTCGATTAGCTCTGCGGCGACGGCCATATAGGCCTGGGCACCTGCCGAGTTCACGTCATACAGAATGATTGGCTTTCCGAAACCGGGTGCTTCGGCCAGGCGCACATTTCGGGGGATGAGTGTCGTGAACACTCCGTTGCCGAAATACTCGCGAGCATCGTCGGCTACTTGTCGAGAAAGATTTAGACGCGCGTCGTACATGGTGAGAAGAACTCCGTCGATCGTCAGTTTCTCGTTGATGCTGTGCTGAATTCGGTGGACCGTGTTGAGAAGCTGCGAGAGTCCCTCGAGCGCGTAGTACTCGCATTGGAGGGGAATCATCAGTGCATCTGCGGCCGCAAGCATGTTCACGGTTATCAGGCCGAGCGATGGAGGGCAGTCAATGAGGATGTAGTCGTACTCTCCCCGAATGTCTTCCAGGGCGCTCCTCATGGCGAACTCGCGCTCATCTCTTTCAACCAGCTCTATTTCTGCGGCGGCGAGGTCGGCGGCGGCCGGGATCACATCGAGATCGCTGAACTGAACTCCCTGCCGCCGCGCATCACGGATCGGCGCGCCGCCAATGAGAACTTCGTAAAGGGAGGGCTCGCCGGGTGAGAGCTCAATGCCCACTCCGCTGGTGGCGTTGCCCTGTGGATCGCCGTCGATCAACAGGGTTTTCTTTTCAGCGGCGGCGAGGCTCGCCGTGAGGTTCACTGACGTCGTGGTCTTGCCGACGCCACCTTTCTGATTTGCGATCGCGATTACACGCCCCAAAAAACCCCCATAGGTAGGGGAATGTAATCAACGTCGTTCCACGTGGAACGGGCTAACGATGTTCCACGTGGAACAGGTCCCAGGCTGGCCCTAGTTAGCCGAGGAAAATTTCCAGCGAGTCGTAACTTCGACGCTGAGGGTTTTCTGGCCGGGGGAGATCGGTGTGTCGGCCTGCATCGACGCGGCGGCGACCCCGCCCCGCATCATCATCGGCCTTGGGATTGGCTGCGAGTACGACCCGACATTTATCTCGAGGAGCCCGCCGAGTGTTCCCCCGGCGGCCTTGGCGGCCGCCTCGGCGTCTGCGCGCGCAGACGCCACCGCGGAGGAGATCGCCGAGCGTCGAGCGCTCTCGGTATTGGAAGCGTAGAACGAGAGGCCGGAGATGAGGTTTGCACCGTGAGATAACGCGGCGTCGAGTACCGCTCCAACCATAGTGATCTTGCGGATCTCGACGACGACGGTGTTAGTCACCACGTACCCTATTATGACGGGCGCCTGGTTCGCTTCGTACTTCTGTTCTGGCGAGACGTTGAAGTTGGAGGTCGAGATCTGCTCGGTGTTGATCCCGAGCGACCTGATTGCCGCGATCACCGCCGCCTGCTTATTGGCGTTGTCCGCTGCGGCCGCGGCCGCGGTCACCGCCCTGGACTGTACGCTGATTTGAATATTAGCCCTGTCCGGCGTGACCCGGACCTCCCCTCGGCCCGTTACGACAATCTGCGGAATTTCTGTACGGGTGTTGTCCAACTGAGCCGATAATGGCGCTGCAATGGCCCCAATTATCAATGGAATGGCGAACATATATCGCATATCAACCTCTCTATAAGAGTGAACTTTCTTGATTATCGTACCGGGCCGTGACTCTCCAGTTCATGAATCCTGCTCAGATCCATTCCCATTACCCCGCCTTCACGGGTTCGCATGAAGATGTTGCTGAACTTCGCGTTCCAGACAATCTCGTCAGCCTTGTAAGAAGAGCGCGAGTGGACGACTTGGGAAGAGGTTTCGTCCGTGCCGGTAAGAAGAATCAGAATTTCGGCATCGGCTTCCAGTAAATCCGCCTCCGAGGCTCCGAACAACGGGCTCGTTCGATCGACCGGATGCACAATCGTCCAGCTCAGCGCAAAGAATGTCACGCGACTCCGCTCGAGCCTCAGCTCGTAGAACTTTCTCGCCGTGACGCCGGCAATGTTCTCGATTTTGCTCAGGATCACCTTCGCTTCGAGCTCGATGATCTGACTGCTTCGCTGGTTCGCGATCCTGAACTCGAGCGCAGTCCCGTTTCTGTACGGCGCGATCACGGCACGATCGCTATAAATGATCTTCGCCAAAGGCCGAGAGAAGCGCGCGAACACCAATCCGGTGGCCAACGCTACTCCCACGATGTTGATCAGCGCTTCGAGCGTAACCAGAAGATTCGCGGCTAGACCAACAGGCACGACGTGGCCATACCCGATGGTGGCAAAAGACTGGACGCTGAAAAAGAATGCGCGCGCAAACGCCGAGCTCTCCGGTAACCCCGGCGCGGAATGGAGCGCCGTCGGACCGCACAGCAGAAAAGCGACAGCGAACAATGCATTGAGCGCGACATACAGCACGGCGATCGCTCCCAGGAAGGCCGGCCACGAAATAGTGAGAGACCAGTGGTAGAGGCTGAGCGAAGAAACGGGGCCAAGTCCTTCGCGAACGACGTTGAATGTCCCATCACGGTTGAGAAGGCGCCGCCGGCTGCCGCGCGCGATCTCCGCTCCAAAGCCGAGATCCTTGAAATCCTCATCGGTGGGAGTCACCACCACCGCGTGCTCTGTGTAGGTAGACGACGTCATGCGAGATGTGTTCGGAGAAAGGCCAACTTCCTGCGGTCTCGGAAAATGGCTGTGGAGCAGGGCCGCCGCTACATTCCCCCATGCTGAAATCGGGCGGAATTCCGCGGGCGACGTCTTACGTCATCCTCTCGTCGCTATGCTTCGGAGCCATCTCCGTGCTCACGCTGCTCGCGAGCAGGGCGGGAGTCTCGCTTGTGGATGCGATGGCGTGGCGGTACCTGCTGGCGATAGTGGTCGTGGGAATCGCGGGATCCGTCAAGCAGGTGAGGGCGACGCCGGTATCACGCGCGCTGACGCTCGTAGTCATCGGCGGTGGTGGACAGGCGCTCCTGACCTTCACCAGCCTGAGCGCCCTCGAATTCATTCCAGTGGCGACGCTTGCGTTTCTGTTCTATACGTACCCCGCATGGGTCGCTCTCCTCTCAGCTGTAACGGGAGCGGAACGCCTCACCCGTTGGCGTGTCGCGGCCCTGATACTCGCCTTAGCGGGAGTCACCATCATGGTGGGCACGCCGGGTTCGGGAACACTGAACGGAAAGGGAGTCGCTCTCGCCCTCGGGTCGTCACTACTCTACGCCGTGTACCTGCCCGTCCTGCGCAAGATCCAGCGCGACATTCCGCCCAACACCGCGGCATTCTTTCTCATAATAGGTGCGGCGATCTTTTTCGTCGTTGCAGCTTTGATCAAAGGTGGCCTGCCCATTCCTGCAACCACCGACGCGAGGGTGGAAATCGCGCTGTTGGCGATCGTATGTACGGGAATTGCGTTCACTGCTCTCATGGCCGGCCTTTCAATACTAGGTCCGGTACGCACGGCCATCATCGCTACCGTTGAGCCTTTTTTCACCGCCGTCCTCGGCGTGCTGGTTCTTAAGGACCATCTTCGGATGGCGACAATCGCGGGGGGAGTGCTCATCATCCTTGCCGTCGTGCTTATTGAATGGAGTTCGAACACGCGACGCGACGCGCTTGCCTCAGGCTGATGTCCTTCTCCGCTCCACCTCGATGACAAGGTTTTGCAGATCACTCGGGCTCACGCCGGGCACACGCGCCGCCTGAGCGAGATTTGCCGGCTTGAGCGCCCCAAGCTTCTGGCGCGCCTCCGATGAAAGGCTCTTCATCGATGGGTAGGGGAGTTCGGCGTCCAGCGGGAAACTCCCCATTTTTTTCATCCGCTCCGCCTGGACATGCTCTTTCTCAAAATAGCCCGCGTATTTGAGCTCGAGCTCGGTTGTCAGAACAGCATCCGCAGAAAGATCCCCGCCCACCCCCGTTGCCCTGAAACATTCTCCGAGCGTGACGTTCTGGCGCCGGGCGATCTCGCTGATCTTCACGGCGTGTGCGAGCGGCGTACTCTTCGCATCGTCTAGAATGTGCGACGCGGCGGCCGGAGTGATACTCGTGTCGTTGGCGAGGCGAAGCGCCTCTCCCCGATCGTGAGCGCGGCGAGCGACCGTCTTCTCTTCGTCGTCGGAATACAATCCCAATTCGGACGCGATGGGGCCCAGTCGCTGAAGCGCATTGTCCTGGCGAACCGTCAGTCGGAACTCGGAGCGCGAAGTGAACAGGCGATAGGGCTCGTCCACCCCCTTGGTGACGAGGTCATCAACGAGGACCCCGAGATACGAAGTTTCG
>DASZZV010000019.1:0-9198 GCA_035544835.1 Thermoanaerobaculia bacterium | reverse complement strand
GGCACAGGCACTCTTGCCTGTGTGCCGCGGCGTCGAGCCGCGGCGTTTCTGCTGCAATTCAACAGGGAAGTCGGCCTCGACGGCCGACACACAGGCAAGAGTGCCTGTGCCACACAAAAACCTATGAGAGGTTCATTGGCGGCGTCTGGTACGTTGCGAGGCAGCATGCGGTTGCTACTCGACCACGAACCGATTGCTCCAGCCCCGTTGACGACCCGCCAGCTCACTTCGTACGCCGTCCTCGCTCTGCTCACCGCGGCGAGCCGGCTGCTGGCGATTGCCAGGTCGCCCTGGGACTGGGACGAGATGCTGTTCTGTCTGGCGCTTCGTCATTACGACGTCGCCGCTCACCACCCGCATCCGCCGGGATTTCCATTCTTCATTGCCCTCGGCAAGTTGTTTCGCCTCTTCACGGGCTCAGACTTCCGCGCGCTGCAGTTCCTGACCGTCGGCGCATCAATGCTTCTTTTTCCGGCGGTGGTCGATCTGGGTCGTGAGGTCGGCATGAAGCCGCTGCAGGCAATGCTCGGTGGCCTGCTTTGTTGCTTCTTTCCCAACGTCTGGTTCTACAGCGGAACGGCCTTCAGCGATGTCTCTTCGCTCGTCCTCAGCGTGCTCGCTGTCGCGATGATGCTTCGAGGCAGGCGATCACTCCGGGCGTTCTGGCTGGGGGCGCTGTTGTTTGGATGCGCAATCGCCGTCCGGCCTCAGAACCTGCTCGTTGGCGCCCTCCCATTCCTGTGGGCAGCCTGGACTCGACGCCGGCGTCCGTCTGAAGTGGTGATGGCGCTGGCGATCGTCGGCGCGGTCGTCACGCTCTTCTTCGGCGGGGCAGTGGTTGAGACGGGATCGTGGCAGCGGTTTTCAACGGCGGTGTCGGAACATCGCACCTACATCCTTGCCAATGACTCCTTCCACAGTCCGTCGCGAGCGCCGCTACACATTCTTTTCTGGGACTTCTTTTTTCGACAGTACCAGTATCTGGGAGCCGGATATGTCGTGTCGCTTTTCGTGCTGATCGCAACGGGGGGCGCCATCGCTCGGCGTCAGGCGCCTCAGATCCTGTTGGCCCTGATTTTCGGCCCTTTCTGCCTCCTCGCCTGGCTCATGCTCGACCGCTTCAGCATTTCCCGTTTCGCCGTTGCCTACATGCCGCTGTTCGCGCTGCTCGGCGCGATCGGGATCGGCATGACCGCCGGGCTGCTGGGGCGGGGGCGGGCTCTCTTCGCCGTGACCACAACGGTCATCATCGTCAGCGGCTTCATCAGTTTCGCCTGGCGGCCGTTGCACATCGTGCGGACCACCGACTCGCCCCCAATCGCGGCCGTGAACTGGGTCAGGACCCATTTGCAGCCGCAAAAGAATTCACTTCTTCTCGGCTTTGGAATGACCCCGTTTCATGACTACTACCTGCCGGATTTCAGGTTCATTCACGTGCACGACGCCAATGCCATTGCCCTGGATGATGTGCCTGATGCCTTCCTGCTCTCTGAAGGGGAGTGGCGACCGGGCGCTCGCTTTTCGCGCCCCCGCGGTTCTCTCTGGAAAATCGCGCGACATCATTACTTTGATGTCGTCGCCAGCCCGTCGATTCAAAGGGCGGAGTGGGGCAGGGGATGGTTTCCTCCGGAACGAACCGGCTCTGAGGTCTGGCGATGGATGGGGGAAAGCGCGGAGACACGGCTCCCCGCCATGACCGGGAAGACGCGATTGGCAATCGAGTTTGCGGTGCCGGCTGAGCTCACCTCGGGCGTGGCACTCGATGTCGTTCTCGATGGCCGGCACCTCGACCGCATCATGAAGGCGCGAGGCAGAGTGTCGAGGACGTACGACCTGATCGCAAGTGGCCGGCCCGCAGCGCTATCGCTCCGGTCCTCGGCGACGTTGAAGGAAGCATCAGGGCGGACCGTATCGGTACGGCTGCGGGCCCTGTCGTGGGGACCGCCACCTTCGACACATGAGTGATCCCCAGCTGCGAAGAGATCCCAGTAACGGTGGAGATTTCGGAGCTCGAGCACTGGCCGCAACGCTTGTAACGAATGCTGGTATACTGGGCCAGCATGGCGCGCCAGTTCAAGACTCGTAAGATCACCGTTGAAGTTCCCGCGGATGTGCTCGAGCGCGCTACGGCAAAAGGAGAAGGCGTCACTGACGTGATTCGCAAGTCCCTGGAACTGCGTGCGAACCAGCAGGCCTGGTGGAAGTTGGCGCGCTGGTCCGGCAAGGTGAAATGGTCGACGAGCCTCGAGGAGCTTCGAAAGGATTGATTGCCATCGATACGAGCTCGCTTCGACGCTTCCTCGCCGGCGAGAGCGGTACGGACGTCAATGCCGTACGGGAAGCGATCGAACACGGACGGGCCATGTTGCCGCCGATGGTTCTCTGCGAAGTTCTCAGTGATCCTTCTCTGCCGGCAGACTTGATCGGCGACATCTCGGGCCTTCCTGTCCTCGACATCCATGAGCATTACTGGCACCGCGCTGGTCTGTTGCGAGCACAGTTGATCAAGGCAAAACGCAAGGCGAAGCTCGCCGACGTGCTCATTGCTCAGTCATGCATCGATCATCACCTGCAGCTCATCACGCACGATCGTGACTTTCGCCATTTCTCGAAATACGGTCTGAAGTTGGCGTAGCCTGGATTATCCGCGGGCTAGCGGAGGATTCTCGAACCGCGGATGATCGTTTCCTCGCGGCGCGGTCCAGTCGACACGATCGCAACCGGTGTGTCGGTGTGCTCTTCGACGAACCTCACGTAATCGCGGGCCGCGGGAGGAAGATCTTCGAAGCTGGCGGCGCCGATCGTCGAGGTCTTCCAGCCTCGCATGGTGGTGTACTCCAGGTCGACCGAGGCGATGTTGGCAGCAGCGCTGGGGAAAGTGGTGGTGAGCTTACCGTTGATCCGATAGCCGGTGCAGACCGGGATCTCGTCGAAGTCATCCAATACGTCGAGCTTGGTCAGAGCGATTTCATCGACGCCGTTCAACATCACCGCAGTTCTCAGGATGTTGAGGTCGAGCCAGCCGATCCGGCGAGGGCGGCCGGTGACGGTGCCAAACTCGTTTCCGCGTTTGCGAATCTGCTCGCCCACCGCGTTGAGCTGCTCGGTGGGGAAGGGTCCGCCGCCGACTCGGGTCGTATAGGCCTTGGCCACGGCCAGCACGTTGTGGATGTGCTTAGGCGGCACGCCCAAACCGGTGCAGATGCCACCGACTACCGTATTGGACGACGTTACGTAAGGGTAGGTGCCATGGTCGATGTCGAGCAGAGTACCCTGCGCTCCCTCGAACATGACCGACTTGCCATCACGGATCGAACCGTTGACCAGTACCGTGGCATCGACGATTCGATCTTTCAGGATCTGCCCGAGCTCGAAATACTCCTCGACGAGCTTCTGAGGGTCGAATGCTTCCTTGTTGTAGACATGCACGAGCACAGAGTTTTTCTCGGCGCAGGCGAACTCGATCTTCCGTTTGAGGACCTCTCGATCGAGCAGGTCGCCGACCAGGATGCCGAAACGGCTGACCTTCATCTCGTAAGCGGGTCCGATTCCCCTTCCTGTCGTTCCGATCTTCGACTCTCCCGCTGCCTCTTCCCGCGCCAGGTCCAGTGCCTTGTGAAAGGGGAGGATGCAGTGGGCCGACTCGCTGATCTTGAGGTTGTCGGTGATGACGACGCCCGCGTCCTGCAGTCGCTTGATCTCCGTGAGAAGCGCCTGCGGGTCGATGACCATGCCATTGCCCAGCACGCAGAGCTTGCCGGGATGGAGGATGCCGGAGGGGATGAGCTGAAGAGAGAAGTGCTTGTCGGCGAACTTCACCGTGTGGCCGGCGTTATGGCCACCCTGATATCGCGCCACAACGTCAAAGCTCTCGCAGAGGAGATCGACGATCTTCCCTTTGCCTTCGTCGCCCCACTGGGCGCCGATTACTGCCAGATTCTTACCGCTGTTATTCATGCCGGTTGCGGAGACTAGCATAGCTGGCAAGAGGTGTCAGCGGGTTGACGTGGAGGGAGGGATCGGATATCAACGCCGGACCAGGGCAACCATGACTACACTCGAGCTCAACGGACAGAGTCTGACCCTTGCTGATGTGACCGCTATCTCTGCGGGCGGCGTCCGTCTTCAGCTGGCGCCACAGGCCGTGGAGGCCATCAAACGCTCCCGGGCGACCGTCGAGGAGGTCGTCCATGCCGGGCGGACGGTCTACGGAATCACGACCGGGTTCGGCATTTTCTCGGAAGTGACGATCTCGGCCGACAAGGTCGTCGTACTGCAGCGGAATCTGATTCTGTCTCACTGCGCCGGCCTCGGCGATCCCTATCCGCTGCCGGTTACGCGGGCCATGATGGCTCTCCGCGCCAACGCCCTGGCCAAGGGATACTCAGGGATCCGGCTGGAGGTCGTCGAGCTCCTGCTGGCCCTGCTGAACGCCGATATCATTCCCATCATCCCCTCGCAGGGATCGGTCGGCGCGTCTGGCGATCTGGCTCCGCTGGCACATCTCGCCGCTGCGCTCATGGGCGTTGGGGAAGTCGTGGTGGCCGGACAACGGATATCCGCTCTCGAGGGGTTAAAGCGCGTCGGAGGTTCGCCGGTTGTGTATCAGGCCAAGGAAGGTCTGGCCATGATCAACGGCACACAGGCTATCAGCGCGGTCGCTTCGCTGGCGCTGGAGCGCGCAACGATGCTGGCCGAGCTGGCCGACGCAATTGCAGCAATGACTCTGGATGCGCTGAAGGGGACCGACTCCGCGTTCGACGCACGCATTCACGCGGCACGGCCACACGATGGACAAGGCCTAGTAGCCGGGCACATGCGGGAGCTGCTTGCCGGGAGCGCGCTTCGCGAATCGCATCGAGACTGCGGCAAAGTACAGGATGCGTATTCACTCCGTTGCATTCCGCAGGTGCACGGGGCCATCCGCGACGCTCTCGCCTTTACGCGCCGGACCTTTGAGATCGAGATCAACTCGGCCACAGACAACCCGTTGATTTTTCCGGAAGGTGACGTGCTGTCCGGCGGAAACTTTCATGGCGCACCGGTGGCGCTGGCCTGCGATATTGCGGCGATCGCTCTGTGTGATCTCGCCTCGATCAGTGAGCGTCGCATCGAGCGCCTGGTGAATCCGCAACTGTCGGGGCTTCCCCCCTTTCTCGTCAAGGAGGGAGGGCTGAACAGTGGTTTCATGATTGCGCAGGTCACCGCAGCCGCTCTCGTCTCCGAATCGAAGGCTCTTTCCCATCCCGCCAGCGTCGACTCGATTCCCACTTCGGCGAACAAAGAGGATCACGTTTCCATGGGTCCGACCGCAGCGTACAAGCTGGCACGGATCGTCGAGAACGTGGCCGGCGTCCTGGCCGTCGAGCTGCTCTGCGCCGCCCAGGCACTCGATTTTCATCGTCCGCTTCGCTCCTCGGCAACGATTGAGCGGATGCACGAGATCCTTCGCAGCCGTGTCGCTTTCTGGGAACAGGATCGCTATCTGCACACCGATCTGGTAGCCGCATGTGAGCTGCTTCCGGCCGTTCACCGGGCTCTGCGTGAATCGCCGAAATAGTAAATCGCGTCTCCCCCTCGTTTCGGCCGGCAGGTTCGCGGTACTTCGCCCATTCTGGATCACTGGCCCGGCCATCGTTTTCGGTTGCTGGTGTGTCGTCTCCGCCTGGCAATTCGGCGGCAAACAGGCCGGGATCGACTTCTATCAGATGTGGGCAGCGTCCCAGGTTCAAGGAAGATCAGGTGTTGCGAACCTCTACGATCCTGATACCGGCGCGCGGCTCGGGCAGGAATTCATTCGGCGAGCGAGCGAAGGAAACAATCCCGATTTTCTGGCTGTAGCTAAGTATTGGAAGGTCCTGGAGAGCTTCAGCTCACCATTTCTCTATGCCGTCTTCAGAACGCTTCCGAGCCGCGATTACCTGACTGCTTTTGATACCTACCGCACCGTCTGTCTCGCTGCCCTGGTTACAGCCATCGGGATTCTAGGCTACCTCATGCGATTTACGGTCGCCCAGACGGCCCTTCTAGTCGGTTTGTGCAGCCGCTTCTTCGATCCGGTGCTCTCGGACATCAGAGTCGGGAACGTCAACCAGTTGCAGTTGCTCGCTCTTGCAGTTGCCTTCTATCTCGTAGTCATTGATCAGCGATGGCGAAGGATTACCGGCTCCGCGATCGTGGCGGCGATGATCCTGTTCAAGCCAAACGTTTCTTTGGTCGCTCTCGCTCTGATCCTTGCGCCGCTTTTTCAGCGGCGTTGGCGACGACTATCCGAGAGCCTCGCTGGTCTGGCGGTTGGGAGCTGCTTCGCTCTCGCCCTGGGAAGCCTCTCGGCGCGGTCGCCGGTGGCGTGGGTTCAGTGGATCGAGAGGATGCGGACTTTCCCGGAGGCGATACTGGCGCGCAACGGAAACCTCTCACTGCAAAGGGTGGTCGGCGCCAGACTCCCCTTTGTCAACCCGACCGTGGCAGCGTTTGCTGTCGTCATTCTTCTGGTCGGCTCCTACCTGCGGGGCAGCCGCACCGCGGAGGAGACTCAGCCGAGGCAACTCCTCTTGCTGACCGGCGCGCTTCTCGGATCGATCCTGGCTCCCCCGTTGGTGTGGCTTCACTATCTTGTGCTGTCCATTCCGGCCGCGATGTTGCTCATGAGTCCGTCCTTTCCGAAGGGCACGAGGATCGTCGCGGTCTCCAGCTTCGTCCTGATCGCCTGCTTGCCGTTTCACGCATTGCCTGTCGATCGGGCAATACCGATGCTCACAGGTACTGTTCTTCTTTTCGGACTCACCTTGTGGCACCTTTCGAGGTCGTCGCCGCAAAAAATCGAGGAGCGATGAAACACCGTTGCTCCACTCCATCCAGGAACATATAGTGAAGACGGGGAAAGCGCTCATGGAACTGCACAATTCACTCTCGACGCCACCGGCGCATCATCCGCCGCTGACCATTCCCCTGACCGACTTCGTGGCGCGCCTCAAGACGGTGTCTCAGGGCATCATCACCAAAACCGCCGTAGCCGATCTGGTCCTGGGCGCTCAGCCTGAGCCCGCGGACCTCGAGCCCTACAAGCATTGGAATCCGGACAAGCACACGCGGAATCTCATTTTTCGCAATGACATGATCGAGCTGATGCTGATCTGCTGGAACGTCGGGCAGATCACACCGCTGCATACCCACAACGGCCAGCTCGGCTGGATGGCCATGGTTCAGGGCCGACTGGTCGTGGAGAACTACAGGCTCCGCGGATGTAATAAGCCCGAGAACCAGCAGGTAGTCGGCATGGACTGTACCGCCGGCGCGACTTCGATCGACATGGAGAAGCTGGATACTGAGATCGTCGCGCCAGGTGGCCCGCTCAACACCGTGGACAAAGAGCACACCATTCACCGCATCCTGAATCCCGCTGAGTGGAACGAGCCAGCCTCCAGCCTCCATATCTACTCCCTTCCCATCGACTCCTGTGTCGTCTTCGACCTCGAGGCCCAGCGCTGCTTCCGTCGCGAGATGTCGTATGACTACGAGGATCGCGCGTTCTAGAAAATCAGCTCGCATGGGAAGAGAAGTACCGCAACCCATCTGCCGCGGGGCTGGGTGCCGGCCGCATGCCATGCGGCCCTACAAAAGCAGCGCGAAGAATCCGGGCGGGGCGTAGGGCCGCACGGCGTGCGGCCGGTACCCCGTCGGCCACATGCGAAGATAGGGATGGTACTGCTTCAAATCCATTCAGCGAGGTTCCTCAATGTCGATCATCACAACGCTGGCAACCGAGCTCGATGAAATGCGCGGGGCCGGGACGCTGAAGACGGAGATTGTGATCACCAGTCCGCAGGGACCGGTGGTCGAGATCGCCGGAAAGGGTGAGGTGGTCATGCTCACCTCCAACAACTACCTCGGCCTGGCCAATCACCCAGCCATCGTCGAGGCGGCAGAGCGTGCCGAGCGAGACTACGGCTACGGCCTGGCCTCGGTGCGGTTTATTTGCGGTACGCAGAACATTCACAAAGAGCTCGAAGCGAGAATCGCCAGCTTCTTCGGCACCGAGGACACGATTCTTTACGGATCATGCTGGAACGCTAATGAGGGCCTCTTTCAAACCGTGACCGGCGAAGGCGATGGCATCTTTTCCGACGAGCTCAATCACGCCTCGATCATCGACGGCGTCCGGCTGGCGAAGTCGCGGAAGCTTCGCTACAAAAACCTCGACGTCAGCGATCTGGAGCGTCTTCTCGTTGAGAATGCCGATACCCGAAACAAGTTGATCATCACCGACGGTGTCTTCTCCATGGAAGGCTCGCTTGCACCGTTGCCGCAGCTGGTCGAAATCGCTGCGAAGAGCGACGCTCTTCTGGTGGTCGACGAGAGTCACGGTACCGGAGTGCTGGGAGCGACGGGACGGGGAACGCCCGAGGAGTTGGGAGTCTTCGGAAAGATCGGCGCCTACACCTCCACGCTCGGAAAGGCACTGGGTGGCTCGCACGGCGGATTCACCACCGGCCCACGCACGCTCGTGGAGTATCTCCGCCAGAAGTCGCGGACATATCTCTTCTCCAACACTCTGCCGCCCGCGGTGGTGCTCGGTTCCGTTGCGGCGATCGACCTCGTCGAGAAAGATCCTTCTCTCGTGGCGCGGCTTCGTTCGAACACCCTTTACTTCCGAGAGAAGATCGCTGCACGCGGCCTGAAGGTTCGCGAGGGAATTCACCCGATCGTTCCGGTCATCGTCGGTGACACCGCCAAGGCCATCGCCATGTCGAAGCAGTTGCTCGATGAGGGCGTCTATGTTTCAGGTTTCGGCTTTCCGGTCGTGCCCCAAGGGCAGGCCAGGCTTCGTTGTCAGATCAGCGCGGCCCATACGACCGAACATCTCGATCGCGCCATCGATGCGATTGCCAAGGTCGCGGAGCGGAACGGCGTGGTCAGTTGAAGGGTTTGCTGTCTGTGGGATGTTGTGTCATCCCGAGCGGTGGAACAACGGTGGCATGTTGTTGAAGCCTAAATGAACCGTTGTCATCCTGAGCCGCAGCGAAGGATCTCAAGATAGGACGATCTGAATTCAGATCCTGCCACTGGAGATCCTTCGCCGCGGCGGCTTCTAAGAAACTCCCTGTATTTACGCGGGTTCCCTGATGTGTCATCCCGAGCCGCAGCGAGGGATCTGGGCGGGGGCCCTTCCATCGTGGTGCTCGCAAACATTTTCGA
>DASZZV010000018.1:0-9561 GCA_035544835.1 Thermoanaerobaculia bacterium | reverse complement strand
GAGCTCCAAGACTCCACACCGCAAGGCCCCCTCCCAGATCCCTCGCTCGACGCTCGGGATGACACCCTGGTTTCTTTCACTCAGACGCCGCGCTCCGCGCTCAATCGCTCAGGATGACAACGCTCGGGAGATGGAACGTCGCCCTCACGCAGCGGTATCCTCAGCGGGTGAGCCTGTCCACCGTCCTTGAACGATTCCTGCGCGAACACGATCTGAGTCCACGTCATGTGCTCGTGGCGGTTTCGGGCGGCATCGATTCGACAGCTCTGCTGGTCGCCCTTGCCGACTGGTCGCCCCGCCCGTTCTTCGTATCCGCCCTTCACGTCAATCATCACCTTCGCGGTGAAGAATCCGACGGCGACGCTCGATTCATACAGTCGCTGTGCCACGATCTCGAGGTGCCGCTGACGGTCGTCGACGGTCAACTCGCACCCGAGCGCCGCCGTGCCGTCGGCATCGAGGCAGCCGCCCGAGAGAGGCGCTATCAACTCCTTCGATCCGAGGCCGCCCGGATCAACGCCGATCTCATCTTCACAGCCCATCAGAAAAATGATCAGGCCGAGACCGTTCTGCTGGGTCTCATCACCGGTCGCGGTCCGTCCCGATTGAGGGGAATCGCTCCGCTGAAGGACGGGGTGGCGCGGCCGCTGCTCGAGGTGAGCCCCGGGGAGATCGACGCTTTTCTGGCCGCCAGAGGTGTTTCCGCCCGCCAGGACACATCCAACAACGACACGCGCTTTCTGAGGAATCGAATTCGAGCCGAGGTCCTGCCGCTTCTTGAGGAGTTGAATCCGCAGATCGTCGACGCCCTGGCTGCCACCGCCCGCCTCGTCGCACAACAACAAAGGCTGCTGGAGACCTTAACTGGGGAGCAGGCCGCGAAAGCCGTCACGAGAACCGTCAACGGATCGTCGATCGAAGCCGGCCGCGATGAAGCGATGACGGCCCGGCTTCTCGCTGCCGAGCTTGCTCGCATGACGGCGGGTCGCGAGGCGCGATCCTTCAAAACCATCAGGAGAATCATCGGCGCCCGCGAGGGCACCCGAGCAACAATCTCCTCCGATCTCGAGGCCACCAGCGCCGGCGGGATCATTCATCTCCTCCGGCGTTCCACACCGGTCGGGCCGTTCGATGTAACGATTCGCCCGGACGAGACGGTCGCTCTGCCGGCGATCCAGGCTCAGGCTACCCTGACAAGGGTAGATGCCGTGGGCGAGCCAGCAAGCCGCGACGAACGGTCCATCACCCAGCGATTCCAGCTCGCCGGGGCAACGGCGCCGACCTTCAGCGTTCGCAACCGTCGAAAAGGGGACCGTTTCCGCCCTCTGGGGATGAAATCAGATAAGAAGCTGAAGGATTTTCTCATCGACCGTAAAATCCCGCGGGACATTCGCGATAGAATTCCCCTTCTGGTCTGGGACAATCAGCTGGTGTGGGTCGGAGGAATCGAGGTTTCCGACACCTTCCGGATCTCCGATGAGAAGAGCATGTGCTTTGAGATCACAGTGATCTACGACGAATAAACCATGACAATCACCCCTGTTTTCAGCGAGAGTCAGATCGCCCGCCGCGTGTCGGAGCTCGGAATCGAGTTGCGCCGCGACGCCGGGAATGGTGAGATCTGCCTCATCGGGATCTTGAAGGGCACATCCGTCTTTCTCGGCGACCTCCTGCGCCGAATCCCGGGTGAGGTGCACTTTCAATGGGTCAACGTCATGACCGACTTTGCCGATACCGAGACTGCCGAGGCGACGGAGATCGATTTCGTGACCCAAATCGATATCCGGGGCAAGAACTGCTACATCCTCAAGGATGTCGTCACTACAGGCGTCATCGACAACTACCTGATGACCCAGTTTCGCCAGCGGGAACCGAAGGATTTGAAGCTCGTGGCACTTCTTGACATCCCCGAATCAAGGCGCGTTCAGCTCAACCCCGAGTTTCACGCCTTTACCGCTCAACCGGGCATTTTCGTCGGTTATGGGCTCGAGTCCCGCGACCGATACGGGAATCTTCCCTTCATCGGACTGCTTCCCTGACCCGCCTCGAATCCAGACAGGGACCGACTCGGAGCCCGAATGTCCCTACGCTGTGAGCTTTCCGTGACAGCCTCAGCCGGTCTCACCAAACCGCTTCTGGCGGGCTTTTAGATAGAATTAAACGAATAGCTCTACCGTTAGAATCTCTCGCGGGACATGAACCCGCTTCCGCCGCAAATTGAACTGCAGACTCGCCGCTAAGATCTGGGAGGCAGCTTTTTGAATTCGACAATCAAGACCGCGCTTTTATGGGTGGTGATCATCGTGTTGGTTTTCCTTCTGTGGAACCTGTTTCTCACGGCGAAGGGAACAACCGATATCGTCCCCTTCAGCAAATTCATCGACGACGTTCGTGAGAACCGCGTCGAGAGCGTCGTGATCCGTGGCAATGAGATCAAGGGAACGACGCGCGCAACCGTTCCCGGAGGCAAGAAGGAGTTCAAAACTCTCGCCCCCCCCAACTATCCGAGTCTCTACGACCTGCTCATGGAGAAAAAAGTCGACGCCAATGGCACGGTCCTCAAAGCGCCAGTGGCCATCGATGTCGAAGAGGCTAAAGACAACTCCTTCGTCACCGCGCTGGTGACCTGGGCCCCCGTGCTCTTCCTCATCGGCCTCTGGATTTTCTTCATGAGACAGATGCAGGCCGGCGGCAATAAGGCTTTGTCCTTCGGAAAATCAAAAGCCAAGCTGCTCTCCGGCAGTGCCAAGAAAGTCACCTTCAAAGATGTCGCCGGCGTCGACGAAGCCAAAGTCGAGCTGCACGAGATCATCGAGTTCCTGAGGGAGCCGCAGAAGTTCACCAAGCTCGGCGGCAAGATTCCCAAGGGCGTGCTGCTCATGGGACCTCCCGGAACGGGCAAGACTCTTCTGGCTCGCGCAATCGCCGGTGAGGCCAACGTTCCTTTTTTCGCCATCAGCGGATCCGACTTCGTCGAGATGTTCGTAGGCGTCGGCGCATCGCGCGTTCGCGACCTGTTCGAACAGGGAAAGAAGAACGCGCCGTGCATCATCTTCATCGATGAGATTGACGCCGTCGGCCGTCACCGCGGCGCTGGCCTCGGTGGTGGACATGACGAGCGCGAACAGACCCTGAACCAGCTCCTCGTGGAGATGGACGGTTTCGAATCGAACGAGGGGGTCATCCTCGTCGCGGCAACCAACCGGCCCGACGTGCTCGACCCGGCCCTTCTCCGTCCCGGTCGTTTCGATCGCCGCGTCGTCGTCGATCTTCCCGATCTGAAGGGACGTGAGGGGATTCTTCGCGTCCATACGCGCACCACACCGCTGGCCGATGATGTCGACATCAACGTGCTGGCCCGCAGCTCACCAGGTTTCTCTGGCGCTGATCTGGCCAATCTCGTGAACGAGGCAGCTCTCAACGCCGCCCGCTTCGAGAAGAAGAAAGTGCAGATGATCGACTTCGAGTTCGCCAAGGACAAGGTGCTCATGGGCGTGGAGCGCAAGAGCATGGTGATGAGCCTTCGCGAGAAGCGGAACACCGCCTATCACGAGGCCGGTCACACCATCGTCGCGGCCATCATGCCGGCCGCCGATCCACTCCATAAGGTCACCATCATCCCGCGTGGACGCGCCCTCGGTCTCACGCAGCAGCTCCCCATCGAAGACAAGTACTCGTACTCGAAGCGTTATCTCGAGGCCAACCTGGCCGTCCTCATGGGTGGCCGTATTGCCGAGGAGATCTTTCTCTCCGAGTTGACCACCGGTGCCGGCAACGACATCGAAAAGGCGACAGGACTGGCGCGTCGCATGGTTTGCGAGTGGGGCATGTCCGACATGGGACCGCTCTCTTACGGCAAGAAAGAAGAAGCGATCTTCCTCGGGCGTGAGTTCGCGCAGCATCAGGATTACTCGGAAGAAACGGCTCGACAGATCGACGCCGAGGTTCGGAGAATCGTCGATCGCGCCTACAAAGTTGCCCACGAAATCATCAACACCAACAAGAACGCCCTCGACAAAATCGCCCGACGCCTTCTCGAGAAGGAGACGCTCGACGGCAACGAGGTCAACGAAATCCTGCAGCAGGAGACGGGAAGCGACTTCCTCAAGATGAAGGAGCTTTATCCGACGGAAGGCCCGCAGGAGATGACGATCGGTCCGGGTGGCTCAGGCGCCGACATCGACGTACCGGTCGCCCAACCCGAACCGGCCTAGTCGCAACTTCACACGAACCTACACATTTCAGGGGCGTCACTCGAAAAGCGAGTGACGCCCTTCGTGTTTTCTTAGAACGGGGAGGTTCCAGCCCCGTAGGACATCGCCTTAATGGTCGGTGTCGAAGGAGGCCAACCTCCCTTCGGACTCGGTGAGCCGCGCATACTCCTGATCGATCACGGCATACTCCGCTGCATGGGTTCGTTGGAACAGCTCAAAATCCTGCGAGCTCATCCAGTAGTCCAGAGTCAGATACTCCCCATTCTTCTCGGGATTGCGGAACAGTTGAAAGAGGGCTAGTCGCTATTTTCGAGAGCAGCACGACTTCGACTGAGGGCCTGGCGCGCCGCCGTGGAAATATCATAGTGGTCCAGTCCCTGGCGATCGAGGGGAGACAGCAGAGCGGTGGCGCGGCGGTGGTCGCCTGCTCTCGACGCAGTAACGCCTCGCCCGAACCTCCATCCAAAATATGCATGCGTGGCGGTGTGAATGGCGGTGATGAGAAGAAAAGACGCTAGCGCAGCGAGGATCGACTGAACGCCGCGACCGATGTCGAACAAATCGGGGATGAAGAAGAAAGTAGCTGCACCGAGCGCAACTGCTGTCACGAAGCCGACCGAGAGGTTATAGAGATTGAGCCCTCGTCTCAGTTCCATCAGGAGCGACGGAGTTTCGATCATAGAATCATGATCCTTCGCTGCACGCAGGATGACAAGTCAAGCGATTCGTAGGTTCTTGTGTGGCACAGGCACTCTTGCCTGTGCCACACAAGAACCTACGAGACGTTTATCAAAAGCTACGCACGCTTCGAATCTTCCCCCTGTAGGACGCGAGGCTGCAGACTCCACCGCGACAGAGAGAACACACATCAGAGCAAGGCAGCCACGGCGGTAAACCAATACAATTCCGGCGATGGCAAAGAAGGCTCTCGTGTTCGCCTGCACCGACTGCGGTTCTCAATCGAGCAAATGGCTTGGGCGATGCCCGGACTGCAATGCCTGGAACTCTTTTGTCGAAGAGGTACCCTCGGGAGCGGGGAGCCCTCAGTCCCTGTCGAGCAGCAGTGCCCCGATTTCTCTCGCCAGCGTCGACTTCGACGACTGCACGCGCATCTCGACCAGGTTGGAGACCCTCGACCGAGTGCTCGGCGGCGGACTCGTTCCAGGCGCCGTGACCCTCATCGCCGGAGAACCGGGCATCGGAAAATCGACCCTGCTGCTTCAGGTGGCCCGACAGCTGGCCTTCCTCGGGACCGTTCTCTATGTCTCCGGCGAGGAGTCTCCGAAACAAATCGCCCTGCGTGCCAAGCGGCTCGACACGGTCGATCCAAACATTGCGCTCTACAGCGAGACCTCGATCGAAAAAATCGTCGCCGCAATCGAGAAGATGCGACCGGTAGCAGTCATCATCGACTCGATTCAAACCGTCCACACGACCGTCAATCAGTCTTCTGCAGGCTCCATCGGCCAGGTCCGCGATTCCGCCGGCACCCTGATGGCCGTTGCCAAGAAGCTGGCCATTCCGATTTTCCTCATCGGGCACATCACGAAGGAAGGAACCATCGCCGGGCCCAAAGCCCTCGAGCACATCGTCGATACAGTCCTCTACTTCGAAGGCGATCGCTTCCAGAACTACCGGCTCGTCCGCGCCACAAAGAATCGTTTCGGACCGGTCGGCGAGGTTGCCATCTATCAGATGCACGACACCGGATTGGAAGAGGTTCCCAATCCGTCCGCGGCCCTGATCGCACAACGCAGCAGTTCGGCCGGATCGGCCGTGGTGGTCGCCATCGAAGGGACGCGCCCGATCCTGGTCGAAGTCCAGGCCCTTGTGTCGGTGAGCCACTTCGCCAGCCCCAGACGGATGGCCATGGGAGTCGATTCCAATCGCCTGGCCCTGCTGCTTGCCGTCCTCGAAAAGCGAAGTGGTGAGAACTTCCTCTCTCAGGATGTCTACGTGAACATCGCCGGCGGCCTCTCCCTCGACGAGCCGGCGGTCGACCTCGGCATTATCGCCGCCCTGGTCTCGAGTCAGCGCAACGTACCGATCGCACACGATGTCGCAGTCTTCGGCGAAGTCGGATTGCTCGGGGAGGTTCGAAGCATCTCCCAGTCCGACCTCCGCGCCAAAGAAGCCTCCACGCTCGGTTTCACGAGGGTGATTCTGCCCCAGGCAAACGCCGAGGAAGTTCGATCGGCGAAGGCCATCGGCGTTTCCAGAGTGGAAGACTTCATCGGCGTCCTATTCGCGAAGTAGCATCGTCAGCGTCTGCCTCGCCGCCAGCCACTTTGATTTTTTTCCATCACTCCCCTACACTACTGCCAACGCGGAGAGGAACCAGGAACGGGTCGCAGTCTCTTCGTAAGCGTCCGGTCTCCCATACGATTACGCATGCGACTATCAGTGGAAACTATTCTACGAGCTGGACTTATAGCCAGCCTTGTGCTCCCGGCCCTCGGGTGCGCATCGCTGCCCATCACCCTACTGGGGATCAAGCAGGATCCGATGGTCACCGTACCTGCCAGCGAGCTTTCCATCGACGAAGACGACACTGAGCTCATGGCCAACCTTCGCCATGACTGGTCACGCTTCGTAGCCCGCGACGAAGAGAGGAAGTCAGTCATCGGGATCCCGGCTCCGATGCAGCAGGCTTCCGCCCCTGCGGCTCCAGGCTCTATCTTCGGGCCGCTCAGGTTTACTTCACAGCGAGCGGTTCTTTCCTCGCTCATCATGCCGATCGTTGGCCTCGGTCCGCAGGACCTGGATGACAACTACGGCGAGCCCCGCGAAGGTGGAAAGCGTAGCCATCGCGGCATCGACATCTTTGCAACCAGAGGGGCGGAAATTGTTGCGGTCACAGACGGTTACATCAGCTACATCGGCGAGCAGAGCAAGGGCGGCCGCTGCCTGTGGCTGGTCACCGAGGCGGGGTTGTCGTTTTACTACGCGCACCTCGACCGCTGGGCTCCCGGCATCTATGAGGGCTTGAGCGTCCACACCGGCGATCTTCTCGGATACGTCGGCAACACCGGCAACGCCGCACATACTGCTTCCCATCTGCACTTCCAGGTGGTCGAGAATGACGAGGCAGTGAATCCGTATCCGCTGCTGGCGCACTCGATTCGCGCCAGCCACCCCCATCCGGTGCTCGCCGGGGGATTCAGCCGCGGCACGCAGTAGAAACGAATTGAGAATTGGGAATTGAGAATTGAGAAATTAAAAAAGCAGTAGAGTCAGCAGCTTTTAATATTTCTCAATTCTCAATTCTCAATTCGCTTCAATAAAGCGTGCCCGCTCTCCGAACGTCCCCCCGCCCTCTCATCTCCAGCACGCTCATTCCGCTTGAGGCATCGATCCAGTCGACGCCAAGCTCCCGAAGAGGCGCCAGAACAAACTCCCGCTCATGAAACCGAGGGTGAGGTAGTTGCACCGATCCACTTCGCCGAAGCTCGCCGCCGTAACAGATGATGTCAATATCGATCGGGCGCGGAGCATTGCGAACCGAGGAGCGCCTCCCCATCGATCTCTCGATACTGCGGAATCGCGACATCAGCGCATCGGCGGACTCTCTCGACTGGCCGACGACGATCAGGTTCAGGAAGGCGGTGGACCCTTCCGGCGTATCCAACGGGTCGGTCTCGTAGACGCTGCTGATGCGGACGATCTCGACAGACTCCGAGATCGTCGACACGGCCCTGCGGAGATGCTGAAGACGGTCGCCCAGATTGCTGCCAAGCGACAGGACGAGAACCCGCGGCGACCTACTCGTCGTCACCGACACTCAGCTCGTTGAGCAGCTCGTCGACGTCATCTGCCGTATGGGGGAAGTGGTCCGCCAGTTTCTTACCGGCTTCGCGAACGGCGTCGATGATGCCGTCGCTGAATCGCGCTTCACGAAAGGCTACGGAAAGGCGACCGGCGACATCGCTCCAGAAGTCGTCTCCGACTTTCTCATGAATTCCCTGGTCACCCAGTACGATGAAGCTCTGCTCTTCGGCTGCGATGAAGAGCAGCACGCCGTTCCGCAGCGCCGTCTTCGTCATACCGAGTCTCTCGAAGGTACGCTCGGCGACGAAACGGAGCTCGCGGCCTCGGAGCTTCGGTTCTATGTGCACGCGGATCTCGCCGGAGCAACCACTCTCCGACTCTTTGATGGCAGCGATGACCGCCGAGGCATCGACGCGCTCGAGAAATTCAGAGATCTTCATCTACCAGCTCCCACTCGCGCCACCACCACCGAACGAGCTTCCACCCCCACCCCAGCCGCCGCCGACATTCCATCCTCCTCCACCACCGCCACCGCCGCCCCCGCCTCCACCTCCCCATGTGGTCCCGCCGCCACCACCGAATGGAAACATAGGAAGGCATCCACACCCACCACAGCCGCTGCGTCGAAAAAGAGGGAGGACGAAGAAGATGATGACGAACAGGATGATCAGAATGTAAATAATGTCGCCACTCGTCAGCTGCTGCGGGGCACCGGCCGAGCCGTCAGGACGAACATCGGCCGGGATCGGCTGTTCCCTCTTCTCGACGACTGCGATCAACCGATCAAGGGCCCCGTTCAAGCCGGCGAAATAATCATTCTGCCGGAAGGCCGGCGAGATTGTGTTGCGGATGATGTCCGAGCTCGTGGCGTCGGTAATGCTTCCCTCGAGGCCGTAACCGACCTCGATCCGAATTTTGTGATCCTGCACGAAGACGAAGAGAATCAGGGCGCGGTCGCCCTTTGTCTTCCACTTGTCGGCGACCCTGCTGGTGTAATCCTCGAGCGCTTCCCCTTCCAGTGACGGAAAGACGAAGACGAGCATCTGTGAGCCGCTGCGTTTGTAGAAATCCTCCAGCTTCTGATTGAGCTGCTGCTGCTGGTTGGCGTCGAGGACCGCGGCGCGGTCGGTGATCCAGGCCGTAGGCTTGTCAGGGATACCGAGAGCGAGCAGCGGGCCGCTGAGGAGGAGCAGCAGCAACGCCATGACGGCGATCAGTCTCGGAAGGCCGCCGCCGGACGCAGTCCTCTGATTGGTGGAGCTCATTCCGTTCTCATCAATGCGATTGGCGCGCCCGAGTCCCCAACATGCACGGGCGTCTTTCGACCTTGTCATCCTGAGCCGCAGCGAAGGATCTCAAGATAGGACGATCTGAATTCAGATGCTGCCACTTGAGATCCTTCCGCTGCGGCTTCTAAGAAACTCCCAGTATTTACGCGGCTTTGCGGAGGTGTCATCCCGAGCGTCGAGCGAGGGATCTGGGCGGGGGACTCGACCCTTCGGCGCCTCGCACAATCGTAAGAGAGCTCCAAGACTCCACACCGCAAGGCCCCCTCCCAGATCCCTCGCTCGACGCTCGG
>DASZZV010000017.1:0-2048 GCA_035544835.1 Thermoanaerobaculia bacterium | reverse complement strand
GCCGGGCATTGGAAGTGCTGGCGAGGAAGGCGAAGTTGAGTGCCGTTCCCTGCTTGGACACAAACTTCATGTATTCGCCGAGGGAGCGCCAGGGGTCGTGCTGACCCGAAGAGGCGCGTTCGGCGGCGATGGCGTCGTTGATCGGCGCGACGGCTGTGCCCTCGCCGTCGAGCTCCGTGGTCACCCCCTGGCGAACTTTCGACTCCAGGCGCGGATTCACCAGCACGGAGCGTTCGGAATGGCCGAGCATGTCGATGAAACCGGGAGACACAATCTGATTGCGCGCGTCGATAGTCTGCCTGGCGTGCCTCTTTGAAAGGTCTCCGATGGCGACGATCGTGTCGCCCTTCACCGCCACATCGGCGCGAAACCAGGGAGCGCCGGTCCCATCGACGACTCGTCCATTTTTGATGATCAGGTCCGGCTCATGCGGCATGGTGGCGCAACCTCCGGCCAGGACCGCGAACGTCGCGGTCATGGCGATGAGACGACCGCTACGAAACGGCCGAATTGAAAATTGAAAATTGAAAATTGAAAAAGTGAAACGGCCAGCGACGTTTTGCATATGTTTTCTGATCATCAATCTTAATCTCGATGATGGAATGCGGGCATCATCGTTCTGTTAGCATTTTGCCCGAGGTAGGTTGCGATGAACTACGTCTGGTTCGCTTTGATGGCCATTGCCCTGGTCGTAGCGGCCCTGCGGGGCACAGCCGATGGGATGACCAAGGGTGCCCTCGACGGTGCGAAAACGGCGGTGGAAATCTCGATCGGTCTGGTCGGGGTGATGAGTCTGTGGCTGGGAATCATGAGGATCGCCGAGAAGGCCGGTCTGGTATCTCTGCTCGCTCGCGCCATTTCGCCGCTGACCCGGATTCTTTTTCCTGATGTGCCACGCGAACATCCTGCCTCCGGCACGATCGTGCTCAGCCTGGCCGCCAACATGCTCGGGCTCAACAACGCCTCGACTCCGCTCGGCATCAAGGCCATGGAAGAGCTCGAGACGCTCAATCCCCACTCGGGAACCGCCACCAACGCCATGGTGATGTTCATGTCGTTGAACACTTCCGGAATTCAGTTCGTCCCGGCGACGATGATGGCCATCCTCTCCGCTTCGGGGTCAGCCAATCCGACGGCGATCATCGCCCCTTCCCTGCTGGCTACGACCATCGGAACGATCGGAGCGGTCATCGCCACGAAGATTCTGGAGCGCTTCTCGCCCGAACCACCACCGACACCTCGTGCTGAAGTCATCGAAGGGATCGAGCCTGCGGAGATCGTGGCGTGAAGTTTCTCGTCGATCAAATCTCGATCTGGATGGTGCCGATTCTTCTGGTGGGGATTCCTCTTCTCGGAATCATTCGCAAGGTGAAGATCTACGAGGTTTTCGTCGACGGAGCGAAGGAGGGATTCGACGTCGGCATTCGGATCATCCCTTACCTGGTGGCCATCCTCGTGGCCATCGGGATGTTTCGCGGCTCAGGAGCGATGGATCTACTCACCGGGATCCTGCGCCGTCCACTTGCGGCGTTGAGATTTCCGCCGGAGCTATTTCCACTGGCCATCATGCGATCACTGACCGGCAGCGGCTCGCTGGCCCTGGCGACCGACATCGTCAGGACTTCCGGCCCCGATTCCTTGCACGGTCGAATGGCCGCGACGATCTATGGGAGCTCGGAGACGACGTTCTACGTGCTCGCGGTTTACTTTGGGGCCGTCGGCGTCAAGCGCACTCGACACGCCATCCCGGCGTCACTGATTGCCGACCTCGTGGCAGTCGTTGCTTCGGTGATCATCTGCAATCAGATGTTCGGGTGAGGTGGTATGTCACACGCCGAACCCGAAAACCGATGTCGTCCCGAGCCGGGGAACGACGCAGGCGTCGCTGATGAGGGAAAGAAACGTGCTTGTCATCCTGAGCAAGGGACAGCGTGCGCGCTGCCACTGAGAAAAGAAACTGAGTGGGTGTCATCCCGAGCCGCAGCGAGGGATCTGGGCGGGGGCCTTAGACCCTTGGCAATCGAAAATGTTTGCGAGCACCACGATGG
>DASZZV010000016.1:0-12501 GCA_035544835.1 Thermoanaerobaculia bacterium | reverse complement strand
TAACCCCCGTTCGTCCAACATTTCTCTTCGCGCTGCTATACTTCCCTCGCCCACCCCTGTCCTTCTCTGCACCGATGAGGAGGCTATGAAAACAATTCAACATATCGAGAAGTGGATCTCGTCTGAAAAGCCGAGGCGCGTTGCTGTGCTTACGGGAGCGGGGATTTCGGCCGAGAGCGGCATCCCGACGTTTCGCGGCCCGAGCGGTCTCTGGAACAACTTCAGGCCCGAGGAGCTGGCGACGCCCGAGGCCTTCGAGCGGGATCCGAAGGTGGTCTGGGAGTGGTACGAATGGCGGCGCGGGCTCATTCGTGAAACACAGCCCAATGCAGCGCACCATGCGTTAGTCGAGCTCGAGCAGGCGACGACAACGACCATCGTTACTCAGAACGTCGACGGTCTTCATCGCCGTGCCGGATCTCGGAACATCGTCGAGCTTCATGGAAACATCTTCCGGGTCCGCTGCACCGCCGAGCGAAAGGTATTCGAGCGAAACGACCCCTTCGCCGAGCTGCCGCCCCGTTGCACCTGCGGTGGCCTGTTGCGGCCGGACATTGTCTGGTTCGGAGAAATGCTCGACCCCGAAGACATCGACAACGCAGTCAAAACGATCGAGGAGTGCGATCTTTTGCTGATCGTCGGAACGTCGGCGCTGGTTTATCCCGCGGCCGGCCTCTCGGCTCATCTGCGACATGGTAAATCCATCGAGATCAATCCAGAGGCGACGCCGCTATCGACGAGCTGCGATTTTGCCCTTGCTGAGAAAGCCGGAAGCGGCGTACCTGCTGTCGTCGCCGCAATCCTGGGAGCCGGGCGATGAGGGGCGAGCTGATTGCCGATCTTCCCGAGGATGAGCGCCCCCGAGAACGGCTGGCCATGCATGGGGCGAAGACGCTCAGCGACACCGAGCTGCTGGCGATCCTCATCGGCTCCGGCGTCCGCGGTCGCAGCGCCCTTCAGGTCGCACGCGAATTACTCGGCGACGGTCTCAACGCTTTGACACGACGCGACTGGTCGTCAGGCAATCGTCTTCATGGAATCGGGCCCGCGAAATCGACTCGGATCGCCGCCGCGCTCGAGCTGGGTCGACGCGTTGCCGCACGCGACACCGCGCCAGGAGACCCGATCCGGGATCCGGAACTGATCGCCAGGTCACTCATCGCGCGCTACTCACATCATGTTCAGGAGCGGCTCGGCGGCCTCTTTCTCGATTCCAAGCATCGCCTCATCTCCGAGCGGGAGATCTACATCGGCACGCTCAACGCAACGACCGTATCGACTCGCGACGTCCTCCGCATCGCTCTGGCCGAGCACGCCGCCTCGGTCATCGTCTTCCACAACCATCCCTCCGGCGATCCCGCTCCCTCATCCGAGGATCTCCTCTTTACGCGGAAGCTCGTAGAAGCCGGAAAGTTGATGGGTGTCGATGTGGTCGATCACCTCATTCTCGGGACCAATAGATTCGTCAGCCTGCGGCAGAGAGGGGCGATGGGGTGAAGGGGCAGCGGTGAAGCAGCTTCTAGCTTCTAGCTTCTGGCTTCTAGCTTCTAGCTTCTAGCTTCTAGCTTCTAGCGAAGGCTACTGTCCTTTTCGGAGATTGCAATGGATGACTTCAATAAGTTGAAGGTCTGGCAGAAATCGTATGCGTTGACTCTTCTCGTGTACGAGAGCACACGTTCGTTTCCGTCGTCGGAGCAGTATGGTTTGACATCGCAGATGCGGCGTTCGTCGTTCTCGATTCCTACAAACCTCGCCGAAGGGTGTGGAAGAAACGGAGACCGCGAATTGGCCAGATTTGCACGGATCTCAATGGGATCCAGCAGTGAGCTGGAGTGTCAACTCCGGCTGGCAAAGGACCTCAAGTACCTCGACGAGCCAACATACACCTCGCTGGCGGAAAAGCTCGCCGAAGTGCGCCGCATGCTACAAGGCTTCCTAAACCGCCTTACAGGAAAGGAGAGAGAAAGCTAGAAGCTAGAAGCTAGAAGCTAGAAGCTAGAAGCTAGAAGCTAGCAGCTAGAAGCTAGAAGCTAGAAGCTAGAAGCTGCTTCTCTCACTTCGCGGCGACGGCCTTCGGCTTCGCTGCTGGGGAAACCGCGGCCGCTTCGTAGACCGGCGTGAGCCAGTTGAAGCGATCGGGAATCTCGCCGTTGACGTAGGCGAAGAACTCGCGCTGCACCCGTTCGGTGACCGGACCACGCTTGCCGGCACCGATCTGGATTCGATCGATGGAGCGAACCGGAGTAACCTCGGCGGCGGTACCGGTAAAGAAGACTTCATCAGCGAGATAGAGAGCCTCGCGGGGAATGAGCGTCTCCACTACTTCGAACCCGAGGTCGCGGGCCAGGGTGATGACTGAGGCCCGGGTAATGCCGGCGAGGATGGAGGCGCCGAGCGGCGGAGTCAGGAGGCGACCATCACGAACGAGGAAGATATTCTCGCCCGAGCCCTCACTAACGTAGCCGTTGACGTCGAGCGCAATTCCTTCGGCGTAACCATCGGCTGCCGCCTCCAGCCTGATGAGCTGGGAATTCAAGTAGTTTCCAGTGGCCTTAGCCATGGCCGGGAAGGTGTTCGGCGCCATGCGACTCCAGGAAGAGACACGCACGTCCACGCCCTGCTCGAGCGCTTCAGGGCCGAGATACTTACCCCATTTCCAGGCCGCAATGCAGACATCGACCGGGCAGTTCCCGGGGAAAACACCGAGCGAATGAAAGCCGCGATACACCAGCGGACGTAGATAGCAGTCCTGGAAGTCGTTGGCAGCGATAACGTCAATGCAGGCTTGATTGAACTCCTCCATCGAGTAGGGAATCTCCATCCGGTACACTTTGGCGCTGTCGAAAAGGCGCCGGGTATGCTCCTTCAGACGGAAAATCGCCGGACCGCGTTTGGTGTCGTAGCAGCGCGTCCCCTCGAAGACTCCGGAGCCATAATGCAGCGCGTGACTCAACACATGGATCTTAGCGTCCGCAAAATCGACGAGCCGACCGTTCATCCATAGCTTCTTTACTTCTTCGAACGGCATGTACGGCCTCCTGGGGGGAGCTGAGCGGATCGTAATGGAACGGCTGGCCTGCAGCCGGAGTATAGATTTCCGAGTTTTGCGAAGTCAATCGTCACGGAGAATGGTGGCGGGGGGGTTGATTCTTGTGTGGCACAGGCACTCTTGCCTGTGTGTCGGCCGTCGAGGCCGACTTCTCTGTCGAATTGCAGCAGGAACGCCGCGGCTCGACGCCGCGGCACACAGGCAAGAGTGCCTGTGCCACACAAGACCCATTCCCGCCCACCCCTCCAGTAACCTTCATCGCCTACAATCGCTCTTCATGTCTCTTCGAGGAAAGATAGCGATCGTCACGGGCGCCTCGGCCGGCATCGGGCGGGAGACCGCCCTGGAACTGGCGCAGGCTGGATGCTCGCTGGCCATCGCGGCACGCCGCACCAGCGAGCTCGATGCGGTGGCCCTGCAGTGCCGGACATTCGGCGTCGCCTGCCTCCCCATTACCACCAACGTAACGATCCGCTCCGATTGCGAGAATCTCGCACGCCGCACCATTGAGGAATTGGGAAGGATCGACATCCTTGTCAACAATGCCGGCTTCGGAATCTTCGATCCCATCGAACGAGCAGACGTCGACGATCTGCGTTCGATGATGGACACCAACTACTTCGGAACCGTCCACTGCACCCAGGCCGTTCTCCCCCACATGCTGGCGCGAAAAGAGGGTTCGATCGTCAACGTCTCCTCGATCACCGGAATCATGGGGTACGCACGCATGGGGGGTTATTGCGCGACCAAATTTGCAGTGATCGGCTTCACCGAGGCGCTTCGCGATGAAGTGATCGGTCACGGAATCCGAGTGTCACTGATCTGCCCAGGCACGACCGAGACGGATTTCTTCAGGAAAGCGGAGCGAGGGAAGATACCAGGCGCATCCAGACTGATCCTGGCCATCCCTCCTGCCAGAGTTGCCCGAGCCGTGCGAGCAGCGGTAGAGCGTGGTTCGTACCGAACGGTTCTGCCAGTCGGGGCCGCTGCCTACATGCGATTGAAAGAGATGTTCCCTCGAACCGCCCACCTCCTCATGCGCCGAGTCTCGGCGGTGGTGGAAAGGAAGCGCGATTGAGATTTTCGAAAGCACCGGTGACGGCGCTTCTGATGCTGGCCATCGTTCTCGTCTTCATCGTTGAGGCACTGCACGCCATCCCCCCTGCCGGTCATCCGCCCGTTCCCGGTGGCCTCACAGTCCGGAGCCTTCTCGATGCCACAAAGAATCCCGAGGTGCTCGACTCGATGGGAGCCATCGTGCCCGGTTTGTTTCATGACCACGCCTGGTGGCGGCTGTTTGCAGCGCTCTTTCTCCACGCCGGCATCCTGCACGTCTGCCTGAACATGTGGGCGCTGTTTCAACTCGGCTACGTCTTCGAGATGATGTTCGGCTCACGTCGCTTTGCCCTTACGTACTTCGTAGCCGGGATCGGCGCGTCCGTCACCAGCGCTGCCTTCGCCCACGACGCGGGGTCGGTCGGTGCTTCCGGCGCAATCTTCGGAATTCTGGGAGCGCTGATTTTCGCCATTCGCCGTTCGCCCTTCTGGCGTGAACAGCGCTGGGCGCTCGGCCTGGCCAGACAGCTCATCGGCTGGGCGGCTCTCAACGTCGCCATCGGCTTCATGGTCCCAAATATCGACAACGCCGCTCATCTCGGCGGTTTCGTCACCGGCCTGCTGCTCGGATTCCTGCCACATCGAGTGCCTCCTCCCCCTCCGAGCTCGATCGTGCTCAATGCCGAGACAGTGCCGGCGAACCGAAATTGAGAATTGAGAATTGGGAATTGAGAAATCAAAGAAGCAGATCACCGAAGTTTCTTTCTCAATTCTCAATTCTCAATTCTCAATTCGGTTCGCTCCCTCGGGTTGTTCCATGATCGATCGATTGCATACAATCCGGGACCTCAGCGCTTAGCGTGCCTCGAGGAAGGATCTCGTTCATGGAAATCATCGATAAGTACCGCGTGGTGATCATCGGCTCCGGGCCGGCCGGCTGTACGGCCGCCCTCTATCTCTCGCGGGCGAATCTTCCGGCCATGGTGCTGGAGGGGCTGCAGCCGGGCGGACAGCTGACGATCACCACCGAGGTAGAGAACTATCCTGGTTTCCCTGAGGGAATCCTGGGGCCCAAACTCATGGACCTCATGCGGCAGCAGGCCGAACGATTCGGCGCCGTTTTCGCTATCGAGCATGTCGATAGAGTCAACTTCCGCCAACACCCCTTCCAGATTGTTTCCGAGGGGCGCACGTACGAGTGTGACTCCGTCATCATCGCCTCGGGTGCTTCGGCCAAACAGATCGGTCTTCCTTCTGAGAAGGCGCTTCAGGGTTTCGGGGTCTCCTACTGCGCCACCTGTGACGGTTTCTTCTTCAAGGGAAAAGAGATCGTGGTCGTCGGCGGTGGCGACTCAGCCATGGAGGAGGCGACCTTCCTCACCAAGTTCGCGACCAGAGTCACTGTGATTCATCGTAGCGAAGCCCTGCGGGCATCGAAAATCATGCAGCAGCGCGCCGAGTCCAACCCGAAGATCGATTTCGTCCTGAACTCGGTGGTGGAAGAAGTCATCGGAACAAAAGACAACGGAGTGAGTGCGTTGATGGTGCGCAACCTGGCCACCGGCGCGCTTACGGAGATGAAGACGCAGGGTCTGTTCGTGGCCATCGGCCACACTCCCAACACCGCGCCGTATGTCGGGCAGCTCGACATGGACGAGAAGGGATATCTCATTACCAAACAGCATTCCACCGCCACGAACATCCAGGGCGTTTTCGCCTGTGGCGACGTCACCGATCATATCTACCGTCAGGCCGTGACCGCGGCCGGCAGCGGCTGCATGGCTGCTCTCGACTGCGAGAGGTGGCTGACGCACGAGCGCATCACCGAAAGGTGGGGGCTCCCCAAAGGGGAAGAGGCTCGCGTGTAACGGCGAATAGGGCTGACCGCTCTGATGCCAGTATTTACGCGGGTCTGGGAGATTGTCATCCTGAGGGAGCGCGCGCAAGACTGGAAGATCAGCAGGGAGTGAGTGCGACCGAAGGATCTTTGGTGACATGGTAGAAATTGCCAATTCAGACCGCGGTCACGTCACCAAAGATCCTTCGCTATCGCTCAGGATGACAGGCTGTTCCTTTCTTCATCGGCGACGTTCGCATCGTTCCCCGCTCAGGATGACGATGCCTGTTTCTGTATCTCGATCGCGCTACGCGTCGGCCGTCCGTAGTGCCCTCATCACTCGATGCCAGCGAGCTCGCTGGAAATACCAGATCAGCGCGATGGTGATCGGAAGAAGCGAGAAGAAGAAGAGCAGCTTCGCGACTCCAACGACTCCCGGATTCCATCCGAGGTAGATGTTGAGATCGAGAGCCACGACTTCGAGGTCGTTCATCAATGCGCCGCCTTTCCCCTCGAGGTAAACGGCGAGAAAGTCGGGGTCGTGAGCCAGCCGCCAGGCGAATCCCATGCTGTGGATCTGCACGAAGAAGGCAGCGAAGGCTCCGAATGGGCGCTCCAGATCAGGGTTCTTCCAGCCAACGCCGGAGAGCGCCTGATAAAAGAGAATGCCCGCCAGAATGAACTCGGATGCGTGACCGGCAGCGGCGATGGCCAGCTCGCGCCGCCATTCCGCGCTCACGAAAATCAGCCACACCGTGAAGATCGCCGCGATCAGCGCAACGGTGGTTCGATTCTCGCGAAAGAGCCATGCGGCATAGCCGAAAACCCCTGCAATACCGACCGCAAGAAGCGGACGGAATTCACCGAGGTTCGTAAATCCACCGCCGTAAACGAAATCGAAAGCAGGAATCGACGGACATCCCAGCAGCCATCCGACTACGGCATGACCAAACTCGTGGAACAAAGTGACGAGTGCCGAGATCATGAAGCGGGTCAAGGGTAAGGCGTAAATGATTGCTGCGGCGATCAGACCTGACACGAGGATCTTCATCTCGTGAGGACCGATGCGACCGTCCGCTACCGGCCTTTCGACAAACGGCAGCGACCGCACGACGTCGGGCCAGACACGAGATGTCGCCCCAACGCTCTCCCACTTCGAGAAGACGACGCCGCAATGGAGGCAATCTTCGGCGCCATCAGTTGCGGCAGCTCCACATTTCGGACAGGAGGTCACGTCAGAAAATTGTAACGCCGCAGCGATTCACCGATCGGAGTGGCGGCATCCTGCCGCCTGGCTCGGCTGCGTCCCGCGCCGCCGCCCGTCAGGCGAAGAATTTAGTTCGAGCTCAAGTCAAGGAACGGCGGCGCGGGATGCCGCCGGGCCAGGCGACAGAGATGTCGCCACTCCGATTTCTCTACTCGATTTCCAGCAGTTCCAGATCGAAAATCAATGTCTTTCCCGCCAGGGGATGATTCGCATCCAGCGTCACATGAGCCTCATTGAAATCGGCGACTTTCATGGGCGCGCTACTTCCATCGGGCAGCCCGATCTCCAGGAAGTCACCGACATGGATCTCAACACCTTCCGGGACCTGCTTGCGAGAGACCTCGAACTGGAGATCGGGTTCATGTTCACCGTAGGCGTTCTCGGCCGGGATGGTCGTTCGCTTCCTGTCGCCAACCTTCATACCGATGATGGCATCCTCAAATCCGTCGATCACCTGACCTGAGCCAATCTTGAATTGAAACGGATCTCCACCTGCCGAGGAGTCGAACTTCGATCCATCCTCCAGTGTTCCCGCGTAATGCACCTTTACTGTGTCGCCTTTTGCCGCCGTCTGCATCGAACCTCCGGAATTGAGAATTGAGAATTGAGAAAGTTCAAAACAAGCCTGACGCGCAGACATGCCCTTTTATTTCTCAATTCTCAATTCTCAATTCTCAATTGGGTTACCTTTGCAAAGTGCAGCCTCTCCGCTTCTCCCTGGTCATTCCGGCTTATAACGAAGCGGCGCTCCTTCCGCGCCTGCTGGAGAGCGTCGAGACGGCACGTCGTGCTTATGTGAAGGGACGCGACACCATCGAGGTCATCGTCGCCGACAATTCTTCCACCGACGCCACGGCGCGCATCGCCGCGGATCATGGATGCCTGGTCGCCACGGTCGAGAAGCGGGTGATCGGTGCGGCCCGAAACGGTGGAGCGGCCATCGCCCAGGGCGAGATCATCTGCTTCGTGGATGCCGACGCCAGAGTGCATCCGCAGACCTTCAATGAGATCGAGAGGGCCCTGGAGACCGGTCGAGTGATCGGCGGAGCGACCGGCGTCAAACTGGAGCGCTGGTCCCTCGGGCTTCTCTGTACCTTCGCAGCGATGGTACCGATCGTCGTCTTGATGCGAATGGACACGGGCGTCGTCTTCTGTCTTCGCGATGACTTCAAAGCGGTGCAGGGATACAGCGAGACCAGGCTGTTCGCCGAAGATGTCGAGTTTCTCTTCAAACTGCGGGCGCTGGGCCGCCCTCGCCGCCAGAGACTGGCTCGAGTGACCACGGCCAAAGCCATCGCCTCGGTTCGCAAGTTCGACAAATACGGCGAGTGGCACTACTTCACACAGATCGCGCGGCTGGTCGGGCTCATGATCCGCTCTCCGGAAGGGGCCACGGAGTTCGTTCGGCGCTACTGGTACAACGACCGCGATCAGTAATTCTCGCAAGACTGTTACGGAGGAGTCATCTGAATATCGAGGGTGTTGTCACCGGCGTTCAGCGTTGTCACCTGCGATAAATTCTTGAAGCCATTCGCCGTCACTGTGACCGTCGCAGTGCCTGGCGCCAGTCCGGTAATTCGATAGAGACCGTTCACGTCAGTGGTGGCCGAAATGTTCTGTACGGTGACCTTGGCTCCTGAAATGGCCGTCGTCCCATCCAGTTTCCTGACCGAACCGGAAAGGTTCGTCGAAGAAGGCGTCACCGAGATATTCAAAGTGTTCTGTCCCGCCACGAGGTTCATCGATTGTGAGAAGTTCGTGAACCCTGTCTTCGTCGCCGTTACCACGGTACTTACCGGCGTCAGATTGGTGAGGAGATAAGAGCCATCCGCCCTCGACACGGTGCTCTTTCCCTGAGCAGCGACCGTGACTCCTGAAACGGAAGTGGCATCTACTCCAGTCGTTACAATTCCCGACAGCAGCGCTGTCCCAGAGGCTGCCGTCATCTGAATGAGAAGAGTGTTGTCGCCCGCGACGAGTGTCACGGTCTGGCGGGAATCCTGGAAGCCAGTTTTTTGCGCGGTGACGATCGTGGAGCCGGGCGTGAGACTGGTGATCGTGTACTGTCCGTTGTCATCGCTGATGCTCGTCCTGCTCTGCGCACTGATCGTTACACCGGGGATAGGCAGACCGTCCAACGTCGAAACCAGCCCGCTGAGGTTGGCGCCGGTAGCGGTGGAGGGAGTGAGACCGATGTCGAAATTATTCGCTCCGCTCAGCAGGGAGACCGTCGTCTGGAAATTCTGGAAGCCGCTCTTCGTCGCAGTCAGAGTCGTCGATCCCGGGATCAGCCCGGTGAAAAGGTATGTGCCATCCGTGCCTGAGATCGCGGTTTGTCCACGAACTGTAATCGTGACCCCGGCAACGGCCGATCCTCCGCTCGCCACAGTACCTGAAAGCAAAGCAGTGCCCGAGGCAGCTGTCAGAAGGATGTCGAGAGTGTTGTCTCCGGTAACCAGTGTTACGGTCTGCCGTAAATCCTGGAAGCCACTCTTCTGAGCGGTGACGGTGCTCGAACCGGTGCTCAGATCGCTGAAGCGGTACGTGCCGCCGCTGGCAGTGACAACCGAGAGTCCCTGCGCCGTCACCGTCACTCCAGAGACCGGATTGCCGTTGAACGTGGCCGTGCCCAACAGCGTCGCCCGAGGCGTAATGGCAACGAGCGAGGCGTTGAGCGTGTTGGCGCCGGTAGCGAGAGTCACCGTCAGAATCTGACCCTGAAAGCCGATCTTCGAGACGTTGACGCTGGCCGTCCCGGTCGTGAGATCTGAGATCATGTAGCTTCCGTCATTTGCTGACGTGGCAGTCTTTGACTGAACCGTGATGGTAGCGCCAGGTAGCGCGCCGCCTGTGCTGGTGGTGATGGTGCCGGAGAGGCTCGTGGTGCCCGATCCTGACCCGCTGAGCGTGACGTTCAGCGTATTCGCGCCATCGGTGAGAACCACCGACTGCGTGACGGTCGAGAAACCGCTCTTCGACACCGAGACACTCGTCGTCCCGGCGTTCAGTCCGGTGATCGAGTAGTTCCCGTCCGTCCCTGTCGTGGCGGTCTTGCCTTGTGCGGAAACAGTGGCACCAGAGACCGCCGTGCCGGATGAGGTCACCTGACCCGACAAGGTCGCGCTACTGACGGCCGACAGCGTGATATCGAGAGTGTTCGGACCGGAAGCCAGCGTCACGTTCTGCTGGAACGTGGCGAACCCGGTCTTAGTCGCCCGGATAGCGGTCGTTCCCGAGATGAGTGTCGCGAATGAATACTTTCCGTCGGCTCCGGTCGTCGCGGTCTGACCCTGCGCTGTTACAACCACTCCGGAAACCGGAGCGCCGGACCCAGTTACGGTTCCGGAGAGTGAGGCCGGTGACACGCTGGGGCGCGACATGACGATATGGACCGACTCTCCGACGTTGACCTGTAGAGTCACGTCATTGAACCCATCCTTATGTGCGGTCAGCGTGACCGTGCCGGGCGTCAGGCCACTCAGGGTGAACGTCCCATCGGCCGCGGTCGTGGTGGAAGATCCCGCCGCGGCAATCGTCACGCCGGCCAGGGGAGCGTTGTCGGAGCGAACATCGCCGGTGATGACGCCTGTGCCGCCTGAGGGAACGAGCGTGATGTCGAGTTGATTGGCGAGCGCCCGATCCAGGTCAACGGTCTTCGTGAAATCCTGAAACCCTGATTTCTTTGCCGTCACCGTCTGGCTGCCACTCGTAAGACCGGTCAGCCGATAGAGTCCGGTAGCGTCCGAGGACGCTGTGTGCATACCTACCGAAACCGTGGCGTTTGAGATGGGAGAGCCTCCCGCTCCGCGCACGAAGCCGAAAAGCTGAACATCACTAGTGGGCTCCGTCGGTGAAGGGCCCTCAGTACTGCATGCAGCCAGCACGAAGACGACACTGAGCAGCGCCGCGTAAGCCACTGACCGCCACGACGTGAATTTCTGAAACACCATGTCTGCCTCCGACCACTCCCGTCACGACAGTGGAGCTCGCGCGCGCTTTCTCGATGCAACGGCAGCATTTTACCGCCCCGAGGCGACCTTGCGAGTTTTGTGTCGCCTTTCCGGCCCAGACCACGCCTCACTCACCCCACTCCCACGCCTCGGGGTGATGCTGCCGCATCTCCTTCAGAAAGACCTCAGATGGCGAGGAAGGGTCGCCGGTCGATTCCTCAGGCAGGAGACATCGGTCGATGGTGGCGCCGATCGCAAAACGCAGTGGAGTCTCTTCGATGACCCGCACCACCCGTCCTCGACACTTCACGGAGGCACCGACCGGCACCCTGAGCGTGAAGTCGATCTCGTCTTCGAGGTCGAGCCTCGACTCGCTGGTGAAAAGAACGCCAAGACCGCTGACGTCCCGGGTCAAACCACTCCCCGACTCCAACTCGATGCGCATCTCTACCGGAAGCCTTCTGGCCTTGCGTCGCTCTTCATTCATCGCCAGTCATTCTAGTGAGAATTGGGAATTGAGAATTGAGAATTGAGAAAGGGAAAAAACCTCGCTCTGTCTTTTTCTTTCTCAATTCCCAATTCCCAATTCTCAATTCGACTAGCGGGTGCGATGATTCCCCTATGGTGACCTTCCTGGAGAACGAGGTGTCGAGCAGTGTTCAGTTTCTCTTTGCACACGGCGCTGGTGCTCCAATGGATTCTCCCTTCATGGAGCGGGTGGCGGGCGGAGTCGCGGAGAAAGGGATCGCAGTGGCGCGCTTCGAGTTCCCCTACATGGCGGCGCGGCGGCAGGGACAACGAAAACCACCCGACCGCCCAGCAGTATTGCTCGACTACTGGCGGCAGGCTGTCGCGGAACGTCGCGACAAGCGGCGGATCTTCATCGGCGGCAAGTCGATGGGCGGCAGAATAGCGACCCTGGTCGCCGATGAACTGAAGGCCGATGGCGCGGTCTGTTTTGGCTACCCCTTTCACCCACCCGGAAAACCCGAGACTCTGCGCGTCGCGCATCTGGCAGCCATGACCACGCCGACCTTGATCGTTCAGGGAGTCCGGGACGCCCTCGGGAACCAGCAGCAAGTCGGTAGCTATGAGCTCTCACCGAAGATCGAGATCGTCTGGATTCAGGATGGTGATCACTCTCTGAAGCCGAGGAAAAGCTCGGGCCGGACCGAGGCGGAAAACCTGGCCGAGGCCATTTCGGCGGCCGCTGCATTCATGTTGAAGCGCTGACGTTGCTGTCATCCCGAGCAAGGGACAGCGTGCGCGCTGCCACTGAGAAAAGAAACTGAGTGGGTGTCATCCCGAGCCGCAGCGAGGGATCTGGGCGGGGGCCTTAGAC
>DASZZV010000015.1:0-1546 GCA_035544835.1 Thermoanaerobaculia bacterium | reverse complement strand
TTAGACCCTTGGCCATCGAAAATGTTTGCGAGCACCACGATGGAAGGGCCCCCGCCCAGATCCCTCGCTGCGGCTCGGGATGACACATCAGGGAACCCGCGTAAATACAGGGAGTTTCTTAGAAGCCGCAGCGAAGGATCTGATATAGAGATCTGAATTCAGATCCTGCTGCTGGAGATCCTTCGCCGCGGCGGCTTCTAATGACATCAGTTCGATCAAGCGTCTCGTCTTAGCCCCGTAGGGGCGTTTGAAAATAGCCCAGCACGAAGTGCTGGGTTTGACGATCGAGCTTCCAAGTCGAGCCCCGGAGGGGCGATCGAAACGAACCATCAAACGCCCCTACGGGGCTAGAAACATAGATGAACGTCAGTCGCAGTCCATGTCATCTTTCCCAGTAGCGACGTTCACGTCGTTCCCCGGCTCAGGATGACAAGCTCGTTTCTTTCCCTCATCAGGATGACAAGGTTTCTGTCCCCCTCACCAACGACGCGTATCCGTCCCGCGTCATCGACCCAGCCGTCTTTCCAGATGTCTCACGATTCTGCTTTCTCCCAGCACGCGTCGCGCTCGCTCGAGGTCCCGGTGTGCCTGCTGCAGACCTTCCGGGCTACGGGAAAGGATCGGATCGGCGCCATCGGGAACCAGGGTCGCGTATTCGATCGGTGCCAGCGTTGCCGGCGGGAACTCGGAGCGCTTCGCGAAGACCATCGAGACATCGTCGAATCCGATGAGCGCCCATTGCGAGCGCGGAAAGTAGATCAGCGAGGCCGGGAGCTGTTTGCGCTGACCGGTGGTGGCATCGATGATATCGAGATGCTCGCTGTGAAATTCGTCGATGGCCAGCGCGATCCGATATTTCCTGAGGAGCGCGTCCCATGCCCGTCCGTCAATTCGCGCCACTGCGTACTCGGCCAGGAAGGATCGGTATAGCTCGTTCCTACCATCTGTGAGCACTCTTCTCCCAGGGTAGAAGTTCCAGATCAGGTAGCCGCCGAATTGATCGGGGTTGTAGATGTTGCCGGCCAGGCCTGAGGCCCGCAGTTGCGCGACCGAAGTGACCGGGAACAGGTGTCGATCGGCGCCCACCCGGAAACCGTGTTCATGCATCAGGAGCAAAAGAGATGATGCCGTCAGCACCCAGGCCAGCGACCTGCTGCGCCGGGCCGAGAGCTCGGGAATGGCCGGTGCAATCAGGAGCGGCATGGTCAGGAAGAAGAGACCCTGGTTGCGCACGAAACGGAACGCCAGGAACGTGAGCAGCAGCAGGATCAGGATCCGGTCGAGCACGAGCCGCCGATCGTCTACGCGAATCAGAGTCAGGAGGGCGGCGATGGCGGTGAGATAGAGAAGCGGGAAGATCATCGGATTGCTCGGCAACCATTCCGTATTCACGAACGCGCCCGATTGCACAAGTGACGCGAGACGTAACGGCCCTGACACTCCGCTGATGCCGAATGGATTGATCAGCAGAGCTGCCGCAGAAGCAGGGACGAGAAGTGCCAGCCGGGGTGGGAATTGAAAATTGAAAATTGAAAATTGAAAAAGT
>DASZZV010000014.1:0-5883 GCA_035544835.1 Thermoanaerobaculia bacterium | reverse complement strand
CACGATGGAAGGGCCCCCGCCCAGATCCCTCGCTGCGGCTCGGGATGACACATCAGGGAACCCGCGTAAATACAGGGAGTTTCTTAGAAGCCGCGGAACGACGCAAACGTCGTTGAAGGAACGATGAGACAAGATGGTTGTCATTCTGAGCCGCAGCGAAGAATCTCCAGTGGAAGGATCTAAATTCACACAGCCCTATCTTGAGATTCTTCGCTGCGGCTCAGAATGACGGAGACTTTGGTGTGTCATTAGAAGCCGCATGGCTGAAGAAGATTGCGGGTCCACCCGGCGTGTGAATGGCAGCCAGCCCCGTAGGGGCGTTTGAGAATAGCCCAGCACGAAGTGCTGGGGTGTCGGGTCGTGAAGTAAGTGTCGAGAAACAGAGACGCATCCCAGGACTTCGTCCTGGGCTATTCTCAAACGCCCCTACGGGGCTGGACGCCCCTCCGCATCGGTTTCCTTCGCCGACTCAAACAAGGAGCTCACGCAATGACGCAGTTCAACTCCCGTACTTCCGATGCGCCTGTTGATCCGATGTTTCTCGACCGCTGGTCTCCCCGCGCATTCCTCCGTGATCCGATTTCCGAAGAGGTGCTGTCCGGTCTCTTCGAAGCGGCTCGCTGGTCGCCGTCCTGCTTCAACGAACAGCCCTGGTTGTTCATGTACGCCGATCGATCACCGGAGATCGAGACCTACCGATCCATCCTGGTGCCGAAGAATCTGGTGTGGGCCGGGAATGCTCCAGTCCTGTCGATCGTCTTCGGCGCCAGACGCTTCGCAAAATCGGGCAAGGAGAATCGCTGGCACGGGTTCGACGCCGGCTCGGCCTGGACGTCGCTGGCCCTGGCCGCACGCCGTGCCGGGCTGTATACGCACGCCATGGCAGGGTTCGATGAAGAGAAGGCATACGAGCTGCTGGGCGTCCCGAAAGCGGACTATGAGGCTATGGCCGCCATCGTCATCGGACGCCGCGCCGACCCAGCCGTTCTGCCGGAAGACGTAGCCAGAAACGAGAAGCCGAACGATCGCAAGCCCCTGGCTCAAGTCGCAAAAAGAGGTTTCTTCATGGATGGCGTCTAGCCCGCATTTCTCAGCCTGGTTTCGTCGCGAGGAAGCGGACAGCGGCCCGGGATGCGAGAGGTACGGCGTTTCGCGACGAAGCCTGAGCCCGTGCGGTGGTATAGCGCGTGCAGGAACGGTCACACCGGAGGAGTCTCCCAAATGAAATGTGTGGCCTTTCTTCTGTTCCTGTCCCTGGCTTCCGGCATCCCTGCTTTCGCGCAGACAGCCACGGCGCCGCCACTGTATCTCGCGGAGATCGTCATGGAGCCGACGACCGGCACCATTCTGTCGGAACAGAATGCCCATCAGCCTTTCCCCGTAGCTTCCATGACCAAGATGATGACCCTGCTCATCGTCATGGAGAATGTCCGCGACGGATTGCTGACCCTCGATTCTCCGGTAACGGTATCGGCGGCGGCAAGCAAGATCGGTGGATCGCAGGTCTTTCTCAAACAGGGCGAGGTCTTCCCGCTCAAGGACATCATCGCTGCGGCCATGGTGCACTCGGCGAATGACGCGGCCTACGCGCTCGCTGAGAAAGTCGCCGGGAGCAGAGAGGCCTTCGTGCCTTTGATGAACGAGCGTGCCGCGAAGCTCGGGATGAAGGAAAGTCACTTCTACTCACCGCACGGGCTGCCTGCAGAAGAGGGCGAGCCCGAGGATCAGATGAGCGCGTACGACGCCGCCAAACTCGGGATCGAGGTCATGAAGTTCCCGTTACTGGCCGAGCTGGCCAAGGTCAAGAACATGCCCTTCCGCGGTGGAGTGTTCCAGCTCAGAAACCCGAACCATCTTCTCGACTTGTACGACGCCGCCACCGGAATCAAAACGGGATTCACGAACAAGGCGGGGTTCTGCGTGACGGCTAGTGCGCGACGCGGCGATCTCGATTTGGTCTGCGTGGTCATGGGCTCCAAACAGAAAAACGGTGATTTCAAGAGCGCCATAAAACTCTTCTCGGAGGCCTTCGCCGCTTACACCATGGCGGTTCCGATCAAGAAAGGCGCGACCATCGAGCAGCGCGCCACGATCAAAAACGGCGAAGTCAGCACCGTGCCTGTAGTTTCCGGTGGCCAGGCGAAGATGCTCATGAAACGCGGCGAGCAGGGTGGGGTCACCACCGAGGTTCGAAGCACCAATGTTGAAGCGCCGATCCGAAAGGGACAGCAGGTAGGCACGGTGGTGGTGAAAAAGGGCAACCAGGTGATCGCTCAGGTGCCGGCGCTCGCCACCATGGACGTCGGCCCGATGCCCTGGTGGAAGAAATGGTGGCCGTTCTAGACGTTCAGCAGAATCGTCATGGATGGAGCGGGCTTGCATCCTTCATCCCGATTGCGGTGGGAGACGCTGATGAAAATTGCGTTCTTCGCGTTCTTCATGGTCGCTGCAATTACGGCCGACGGCGGTACTGTATTGAAACGATCGAATGGAGCAATTCTTTCGATCGATGGCCATTCTTACCGCCTCGATCTTCCGGAATCGAAAGAGCCGCGCGCGCACGATGCGATCGTCTCTTCCGACGGGGACAAGACGGCGACGTACCTGAACCAGGGCAATCGCACGTGGTTTCAGCGAGGAAGCGATTCAGTCGGAGCGACGTCGCTGCGCTTCGGGATCCCGCTGCTGGCGAAGGTCGAGAAGCACCATGTGGAGTGGCATGACGAGCCTGCCGAACCCATCGCCGGCCATCCGGCCACGAAGCGCGTCTTGCGGATCAACTATTCGCTGATCCATGACATGAGTGGAACTTTAATCCGCTCGAAGGTGAGCGCCATCATTCTTCTCACCGCCACGGCCGATCTTCCTCCGGTAGTGCAGCCGGACATACGTACGAGGTTTCCTGAGATTGACCGCGAGCTGTCGGCTGCGTTGTCATCAATGGCTGGACTGCTCGTCGCGCAGGCGCTCACCGTTACGCAGACTTACGATGGCGGCAAGCCATTCACAGATGTGCAATCGTGGACGACCGATTCGATCGTCGAGAAGCCACTCCCGGCATCGATGTTCAAGGTTCCGCAGGGCTTCGTTCATCAATTGCCTCAGGTCGGCACAATGGAGATGCAGCACGCGAATCGGTGACCGAGGACCGCGCACAGCGCATGTTCCCGACGCCCCAGCGCGGCGCCCCGAACCAGGTATGCGGGGGTGCCCCACGGGGTTAGCCACAGACTAATCGAAGAAAACCCGGCGTCCTTCGACGCGAAATCCTCCACACACCTTCCGTACCGCCTCGACATAAGCCTCGTGCTCCTCCTCGAGAATTCGGGCGGCGAGAGAATCGGAGTCGTCCTCATCCAGCACGTTCACGCTCCGCTGCACCAGGATCGGTCCTCCATCGAGAGACTCATCGACCAGATGAACGGTGCAGCCGGCGACTTTCACACCATGCGCGATTGCCTGGGCCTGCGCGTCGACACCGGGAAAGGCCGGAAGCAGAGAGGGGTGAATATTGAGAATGCGGTGGCGGAAGTGGTTGACGAAGCGAGGGGACAGAAGTCGCATGTAACCGGCCAGCAGAACGAAATCGACCTTTCGCTCCCCGAACAATCGCAGAAGCTCAGCCTCGTGCTCCTCTCGCGATGCGAACTGTCGATGATCGACATCGCAACAGTCGTAACCGAGCTCACGGCCACGACTCAGGCCCGGGGCGTCCGGCTTGTTGGAGATCACAGCCACGATTTCGGCGGCGGGAATCCGGCCCGAGCGAACGGCATCGTGAATCGCCAGAAAATTAGAACCGCGGCCAGACAGCATCACGGCTAGACGAGTCATTGAAGCCAGCTCGGAAAGCCGGCCGGGGGAAAGTCGTAGATCACCCTACCCTGCCCCTTCACGACGTTGCCGATGAAATAGTGTTTCTGCCCGGCAGACTGGAGTCTCTTCGATACCTGCTCGACGTCCGACGGAGCGACCATGAGCACCATGCCGAGGCCGAGATTAAAGACGCGGAACATCTCATCGATGTCGATGTTGCCCTGGTCGAAAAGGTACTTGAAGATCGGAAGAACCTCCCACGAGCCGGCCTTGACGCGGGCGTCGCAGTCGGCCGGAAGAATGCGCGGAATGTTGTCGGTCAGTCCGCCACCCGTGATGTGCACCATTCCGTGGAGCAGCCCCTCCCCGACCAGCGGAAGGAGCTGCTTGAGGTAGGAGATGTGCGGCGCGAGAAGTGCGTCGCCGATTTTCTGACAGAGTTGGGGAAGGATAGTCTGATAGTCGTGACCGAGCTTGTCGATGAGAACGCGACGCGCCAGGGAGTAGCCGTTGGTATGAAGGCCGGCCGACGGTAGACCGATGAGGACGTCTCCCTGACGGACCTTCTTGCCATCGATGATGTTTTTCTCGTCGACGACACCGACGATGAACCCGGCGATGTCATAGTCGTCATCGCCGTAAAACCCGGGCATCTCGGCCGTCTCGCCGCCGATCAGAGCGGCGCCATTCTCCGTGCAGCCTCTGGCCATGCCACGGATCACATCGGTCATGACCGCGGGATTCAACCTGCCGGTGGCGAAGTAATCGAGAAAGAAAAGCGGCCGCGCCCCCTGAACGAGGATGTCGTTGACGCAGTGGCAGACCAGGTCATACCCGACCGTGTCGTGAATCTTCATAGCCTGCGCCACTCGGATCTTGGTGCCGACGCCGTCCGTCGACGAAACCAGCACAGGCGACGCAATGTCAGCGAAGGAAGCCTTGAAGAGTCCGCCGAAGGAACCGATATCCGAGAGCACATTCGGAGTGAAGGTCTTTCGGGCGATGTTGCGAACCTCGCGCAACGCCTCGTCCTGCGCATCGATATTCACACCAGCATCGCGATAGGAGGTGCTCTTTTCGGCCATGGCCGCGGATTATAGAGGGAACAACAGATGTATTTCTAACCGACCTCGATCAAAGGCCGGGCACGGAAGCGGGCACGGGCACGGGTACGGGAAAGTCAAAACCCCAAAGGCGGGCGCGAGGAGAATTGCGATCCGCCGGCCCGAATTTACGGTTTTGACTTTCCCGTGCCCGTGCCCGGCCCTTTTTCGCGATTTCATGTGCTGCCCCAAACTTGACTCATCTCCAATGCATCTGGTCGTTCAGGAAATCCTGCCCCTATAATCCGCGGCCATGGCGCAGCTTCTCCTATTCTCGACACTCATCACCATTGCCGGGCTGATCTCGTCAGCCATTCAGGGCTTCACCCTTCACTCCCGCGCCGCTGTCGGCACACACATCGTCATCGCCCTCGGCACGGTAATCATTGGTCTTTTCTCTCAATCGATGACCATGTTCTTTTTCATCGGCACGGGTAAAGAGATCAAGGACAAAGCGAAGGGTTCAGGCGACGAGGCCGACGTCGTGGGGCGCACGAAGAGCTTCAAGTCCCGCGTTTTCCCCGCTGCCTTCTACTCGATGATGGTCATCATGGCCACGTTCATCCTCGGCGGCGGCGTTCATCGCGCCATGATCGTGCATCAGGTCGGCTCGATGAGCTGGATCGCCTACATCTGGATCCATCGTTTTATGACCATCGCTTCGATAGCCATCTTTGCCTGGGCCTACGTCGTGGAGATCAAGGCTATGGAGGAGAACAACAGGTTGATGGAGCGGTTTTTGACGGAACAGGGGTGAGTAGTTTGGCTTTGAGAAATAGAAACAACGCTGTCATCCCGAGCAAGGGCGGAGGGGCGGGAGGGGCGAGGGACCTCGCAAACTAGTACATTTTCGGTTCAGATTCTACGCCGCCTGAATGGCGAATGTACCAGCTTGCAAGGTCCCTCGCCCCTCCCGCCCCTCCGCCCTTGCTTCTAAGAAACTCCCAGTATTTAGGCCGCTTTG
>DASZZV010000013.1:0-5099 GCA_035544835.1 Thermoanaerobaculia bacterium | reverse complement strand
GGGGGCCCTTCCATCGTGGTGCTCGCAAACATTTTCGATTGCCAAGGGTCTAAGGCCCCCGCCCAGATCCCTCGCTGCGGCTCGGGATGACACCCACTCAGTTTCTTTTCTCAGTGGCAGCGCGCACGCTGTCCCTTGCTCGGGATGACAGCAAACGCAAACCGCGCGCAAGCACTGAGTCAGAAGGTCTCTCCGATCCAGAACGATGTCCTGGTCGTATGATCGATGCTCTTGAGGTCGGTCTGACGCGCAAAATCCCAGTGCAGTTCGAGACCGAACACGTTGAACGACAGACCCCAGCCCACCGCTGCCCGACCGTCCTTCAGCTGCCTTCCATCGATGAAATTGAACTTGTCGCCCTTGAAGAACGCGCCGCCTACGTCGAAGAAAAGCTCGCCGCGAACCTGCTGTAACGCAAAAAGTGGCGTGGCTATGACATCGACAAGGGGAAAGCGGACCTCGAAGTTTCCGAAGAAGGCTCGGTCGCCTACAAAGCTCCGGAAGTCATAGCCCCTCAATGTGTTGAGACCTCCGAAGTAGAAGAAATCGGGTGCAGAGCCCTCCGACCATGCACCGTAAAAACGCGCCGCCAGAAGGGATCGCGACGTCAACTGCAGGTATTGACGCGTGTCGACCTCGTAGTTGTTGGTCAGCGTACCGCCGTTCTTGACATCCGCGCCGTAGCTGGCGCTGATGTCGTACCTCCGGCCGGAAATCGGACCGAAGTTCTTAAACTGCGCGTTGTCGCCGGAGAACGTGGTCGTAAACAGCGGGAAGCTGTCGCTCCGCGGAGCGAAAATCCGGATCGGCACACCGTTCTGATCGAAGGCAGCTGTTGGATAGTTGATGTTGCGCTTCAGATAGCCGACGCTGAATTCCATGCGATGGTACCGGTCGAAGGGATGACTGACGATTCCCTGGATGCCGGTCTGCTGATAGAGGTTTCGTCCCCGTTTGATCGTCGACGAGCGGGTATCGATGGTTGTGAAATACGTTCTGTCGTCGAAAACGCGGACTCCCCAGTTCGTCCGATGCTGCTGGTCAAAATACAGGAAATCGAAGTTCGAGAACGTCGACACCGAGTTGAGGGAGGCGATGAAGCGCCGGTTGCCCAGCATGTCGCTCATATAGATGACCGAGCGCGAGACGAACGTCTGATCGGAGTTGATGCCGGCATTGACCTGAACGTCATCGACAAAGAGGCGGAACCCGCCGTACTTCGCGACCTTTTCTGGGTCGATCGTCACCTCGACGGGCGGCACGAAGGCATTGCGCTCCCCCGGCAGCATCGGCTGGGACGGAAGCTCGGCCAGTTCAGCCTTGCGGAGAGGTTTATCGGTGAGTGTCGAGTACAGGCGCCATCGTCCCTTGTAGTAGGACGAGAAAACCATCCGCTCCTTGTTTCCCGTGCCGATGAAGACGGCCGGCGTGAAGCAGCCACCGACGACATCGGTGAACTGCAGCGTCTCACCCGACTTCATGTCAACGGAGTAGATGTTGTAGGCGGCGTAGTTGGAGGGATCAGCCGGCGGTGTTTTGTCGTCGCGCCTGGCCAGGTCCTCGTTCTTCTCCACGATCTCGGATGCCTGGACGAGGTTGCGCCCGGTCTGCCGGTCGGAGGCGTAGAAAAGGCGCTTGCCGTCTGGCGAGAAGGTCGGATCGATATCGTTCCATGCGCCGGTTGTCAGCTGATAACGCTTCGTCGAGTCGGACAGCGACAGGCGGAAGAGCTTCGAGTAACCGCCGACGACCGAGGCGTAGACGACAGACTGCCCGTCGGGCGTGAAGACCGGCGCGGCATCGAAAAAGGAGTCGTTGGTGAGATTGGTGTTCTGTCCCGACGCCAGGTCATAAAGAAAGATGTCGGCGCGGTTTCCCTGAAAGGCGTGGTAGACGATCTTCGTTCCGTCCGGCGAGAAACTGGGATTCAACTGCTGCTCGGTGGTCATGCGCACCGATTTCTCGATACGACCGCTCAGCGCATTGGCGATGACGAGGTTCCGACCACGCTCCTTCTTCACGAAGAACGCGATCTGGTCGCCGGTGGGGCTGAAGCCGACGTCACGTCCCATGACCGGACCGGTAGTGAGGAACTGCCCGATCACGTATTCGTACTTTTCGGGATATCCCGGGGATAGGTTGCGCAACAGCTTCCGCGCCGGCACGTTGAACAGCACAATGTCGACGTCTTCCTTGTAGGTTGTGAGGGCGGCCAGCAGATCACCGGAGGGTGAGACCGCCGGTGAGGTCTCGACACTCTGCAGATCGGGATTCACCGTGAAGGGGTCCCCGTATTCACTCGGCTCACCTTTAGAGACGAGCGCCGGAAGGTATTGTTTGCGAAGCCACGTTCGGAACCGTGAATCGAATTCCTCCGGTGTTACGTCCAATGCCCGCTTGAGCGGCTTCTCGATCGAGCTGCCGAGTGTGTTGCGATACTCCATGACGAAATCGCGAAGACCGTCCCAGCCATATTTCTGCTGGATATAGCGGAACACGGCATGGCCGAAGCGGTAGGCGAAGTAACCATGCAACCCGCGCTCGATCGATGGAATCTGGTCGTTGACGACGGCATCGCGAAGGATCATGCGATCGTTCGTGTCTTCGTCGTCACCCATGAAGGAAGCGAGCCCCTCCATGAACCAGGTCGGCGGACTTACCCTCAACTGCCTGTCGACTCTCCCCTGAAACAGGATCTCGTACTCGAAGATGTGGGTGAGCTCGTGAGTGATGAGCTGCAGCAGCTTCTCGTCCGCGACGTCGATCGGCAGAACCATCCTGTCCCGGACCGGCTCGGCGAAGGCTCCGACTCCTTCGGGGATAAAGGCCAGCTCGACGTTGGATTGCTCGAAGGCCGAATGCGTGGCGTAGAAAATCAGCGGGATTTTCTTCGAGATCTGAAAGTTGAACTTCCGCGAGAGATCGTCATAGGCACTCTCGGCCAGATTGACGACCTTCTGCAGCGAGTCCTTCTCCTCTTCGTAGAAGTACACATCGAAGTGGGTTGCGTGGTAGATGCTGAAATGGAAGCGGTCGTAGACAATTTTGTTTTTACCGAACGCATAAACGCTCGAGGGCATCAGTGCGACGGCTATGACGGCTCCCAGCACTACAGCGGACAATCGATGTCTCAAGACTCCTCCAGACTGACGCGCTGCACGGTCGCGATTCGACCTGATGCAGCGTCGCCGGCGAGCTATTCCGTGAAAAGGTAGCGGGTCGTGGACGTCTCCTGCGGCACGAAAATCCCCAGGAGTTGCTTCTCCAGTGCTCGAAGGTTCTCGAAGAGTCCCAGGATCTCGTCGTAGTTCCGCTGGTCGAACTCCTTGAAGTCGCGGAAGTTCTCCTCGATCAGCTTTTCTCCGGTGTCTCCGTTGAAGACGACGATGATGATGTCGAAGACGAAGCCCGTCGATTCAACCAGGACCTGACGGTAGTAGGTCCGTCCGTCAACGGGAGAGAGGTACTCCTCTGTTTTGTAGCCGGCCTTGTCCTGGACGTCGAAGTTGATGACACCGGAGACGACATAATCAGCGCCCGTTCGGGTACCGATATCGCGCCAGAAATCGCGGTTTGCGATCAGTGTCTTGATGTCGGAGCTGGGCAGCTTGGACGATGGGGAGTCTACGATCGTGAGCTTGGTCGATTTTGAGAGCTGCTTTCGAATGTAACGACGAAACTCTCCCTGAACGTCGACCTTTGCGGCGCGATCGCCCTTCACATCGGCCGCGCTGGTCTGGATGACGAACGGCGCGATCGCCACCTTCTCGCCACCGTTGATGGAAAGACGGGCCCGAACAGGAACTTTCAGACTGACTTCGACGACGCCGGCCTGTGCCAGCGAAGGCAGAACGAGCAATGCGGACACGGTCAACATCCGTCTCATCAGGCGCCGCCCGAACGACTGGTGTAGGGCCGCACGGCGTGCGGCCGGTACCCGTGACTCCCCAAACCGTCCCGTCATCGGCTTCCTCCCGGATGCGCAGGTGGAGGCGGAGTCGAGACCGGAGGCGTTGGCGGCTCAGGATGAGGAAGCGGTTGCGGCGGTCCCGGCTGCGGTACTGCGGCGGGACCAGCCGGCTTCGAGCCCGGCGTTGAGGCCTTCGGGGCATTGGCGGCGGCGGTCGCCGCTGCGTCCCGCTTCCTGTACTTCGTATAGAACTCAACGAAGCGGCTGTAGTTCTTTTGTATGTACTGATTCGATCTGTCGAGCTTGAGAGCCAGCGTGTAGGTATCGCGAGCTTTCTCGAACTCTCCGTTGCCTTCGTAGGCGACAGCCAGATCGTTGAGCGCCCGGGCATCCGAGGGATTCATCTGCACTGCCCGCTGAAACCGGAACATGGCCTCCCGCCACAGGTTGATGCGGGCGGCATCAGCGCCGGCTCGAACCTGAGAAGGAGCCTTTTGCAGGTCGAGGCCATGCGAGCAGGCCATGGCACAACAGAGAAGCGGTGGAACCACGAAGCCAATCAGCACACGTCTCATGAGTAGAGTTTCTTCCTTCTCGGTGAGAATCCGGAGGTTCGTTGTGTGAGGTTCTGCGAGCATTCGATTATAATGAGCACTCCCACACGCGTAAACCTTGTCTGTCTCCTCTTCACCGCGTAAACGTGAACGAACGGAAAACTGTACCTGCATTGAATGAAGATCTGATCACCTCGACGGAGACCACACAGTCCTCGGACTCCGTCACGATGCTTCACCAGACCTACTCGCCGCTGCTCAGGGAGATTCATAATCCGCCGCCCATCCTGTTTTATCGAGGCCGCCTGGAACTTCTGCAGACTCCATCCGTGGCGGTGGTTGGCTCGCGACGCGCTTCCGAGTACGGACTGCGCGTCACGCGGCTGGTGACACGCTCTCTGGTCGAAGCCGGTTTCACGGTCGTGTCGGGTCTGGCCCGCGGCATCGACGCTGAGGCGCACCGGACCGCGCTGGAGCTCGAGGGAAATACCATCGCCGTGCTCGGCACAGGACTGGACGTCGTATACCCGGATGCCCATCGTTCCCTCTTCGAATCGATCGCCGCGAAGGGGTTGATCGTCACGGAGTTTCGTCGTGGGACTCCGCCGCGGCGGGAGCACTTTCCCATCCGCAAT
>DASZZV010000012.1:0-28427 GCA_035544835.1 Thermoanaerobaculia bacterium | reverse complement strand
TCCGGGAAACATAGATGTCGAGATTCTGCTCGATCATCAAGGTAATCCCCACGTCGAAAGCTACGCTCTGAACGAGACGCTGAAACCCGGCCCGAACCAGGTCGGCCACGTTATGACAGCGACCAAGTACGCCAAACAGCTCCTGAATCAGCATCAGCGTGCTGGCCAGCTCGCGGTTCTCCTGTCGGAGCTGATCGACATCGGAGACGTTCTCCGTATGCTCGAGCCGCTGCCGAAGCACTGGTAAGGATGGATGACTCTCGACCAGAACCAGGCGATCGGCGTCCTGCCGGATGAAGCCAGAGGCCTGCAGATCGGTGGCCGCGACCTGCTCCTCAACCGCCAGAAGAGCGGCGACGAGACCTTGCGGCGAGGCGACAAGGAAACGCAGGAGGCGGCTGTGGACCGGTTTGGCCAAAGCCTCTTCCAGCAACATGGAACCCATGCGCGGAATTATAGGGGACCGTAGACATCACGGCCTGAAATCTTTCCCGCACCGGAAACTTCTCGACACATTCGGAGATAATCAACGGCGATGATCGAAGAGGAGAAGTCCATCCCGTTTGCTCCGGCGCGGCTGGAGGGAGAAAAAATCCTGGTGCTGGCCCCGCATCCCGACGACGAAGTGATCGGGTGCGGAGGCGTGATCGCCCTCCTCGCCGCCGAAAAGCGGGAGGTACATGTTGTCGTTGCCACCGACGGTGCGGCAGCGGAAGACCTCAACGGCCGCAGCGTGGAGGCATACCGCGCCCTCCGTGAAGAGGAGTCGCGTCGCGGCCTCGCCCACCTCGGTGTCACCAACCTCGCCTTTCTCCGATTTCCGGACCGGAGCCTGACGGACTCCGAACCAGACCTCGCAGTGCAGATCGAGAAAGCCCTCCGAGAAATCCGGCCCGATCTCGTACTGGCGCCGAGTCCACTCGAGATTCACCCCGATCACATAACGCTCTCCAGGGCCCTTTTTCGCGCGGTCCAGGCCGCCGCAGATTACGCCGGCGATCTGGCGCTAACCCGCGTCGCGTTTTATGAGGTGAGCCGCCCGCTTCGCCCGAACCGCCTTGTCGATATCACCTCCGTCGCCGAAAAGAAGTTCGAGGCCATCGCCATGCATCAGTCTCAGACCAGCCTGCGCGACTACGCCCACTTCGCCCGGGGGCTCAATGCCTACCGGGCCATGACCCTGCCGGAGTCGAGTCAATTCGCGGAGGCCTATTTCGAACGGCCACTGCTCGACTTCAGGACCATGAGCTGGAACGCACTCACAAGTTCTCTGGCTCTCCATGGCAGCCCGGTCGAAGTGATTGCCGAGCCGCTACCGATCACCGTCCTGATCCGTACTCGAAACCGCCTGGCGCTGCTGGAGGAAGCGATCGCTTCGGTCGCCGGCAACACGCATCCGTCAAAAGTGATCGTCATCAACGATGGCGGAGAATCCCCCGCCGCCGTCGTCTCGATGTTTCCGGGCGTGAAGCTCATTGAGAATCAAGCGTCCCTGGGGCGTTCGGAAGCGATGAATGTCGGCGCCCGCAGCGCCGCGCCGGGATATCTGGCGTTTCTCGATGATGACGATCTCTATTATCCCGATCATCTCGAAGTGTTGGCCCGGGCTGCCCGCAGGAAGACTCACATCGCCTGCTATACGGACGCTCTCTCGGTATTTTTCGGGCGAGACGCCACCGGCGGGCTCGAGCGACAGCAGACACTTCGCCTCTACGCTCATGATTTCGATCCCGACCTGCTTCTGGTCGAAAACTACATTCCGCTTCCGACCCTGCTGGTCGGTCGGGAGGACTTCCTGGAAACAGGCGGTTTCGATCGTCGCTTCGATCTCTTCGAAGATTGGGATTTCCTGATTCGGCTATCGCGCCGGGGATCGTTGCAGCGCATCCCGGCCGTGACTTGTGAGATCCGCCACATCGAGGGAGTCGACTCTGCGATCCTCTCCTCCCCGGCCGGATCGGCACGCTACTCTGCGGCCAGGCTCAAGGTCTGGGAAAAGCATAGCGAGCTGCTGTCGCCGCAGGTGTTTGCCACCGCGCTGGAGAAACAGAAGGGTCGCATCGTGTTACTGGAGGGGACTGCAGTAGACAGTCAGGGCCGCGCTCGCCATCTCGAGCTGGATGTCGCTCGGCTCCAACGCGAAAAGGGGATGCTGCTCCATGAGCTCGAAGCAGCAAACGCCGATCGCCACGTGCTCAGATCCGAGAATGCCAGACTATTCGGTTCCGAAGCCGCGATCCGCGAAGCCATGAAGGACATTGAAGAAGAGATCAAGTACCAGCATCGCGAGAACGAGCGTCTGACCAATGACGTTTCACGTGTCGAAAAAGCCGTCGCCGATCAGAGCCGTGAGAGCGCGGCGTTGCTCGCTGAGATCAATCGCCTGAACGTTCTTCTGAAGACGATCTACGCTTCCAAAGCCTGGCGCCTTCACACTCTCGTACAGCGGGTAAAGGGCGCGCAGTGACGAGGGTCCTGCTGCTCTGCCCTGAACCGCTGGGACATCGCCACCCCGCCGGCGTGGGGATTCGTTTTCTGGAGATCGCCCGCCTCCTGGTCTCTGATGGTCATGACGTCACCGTGCTGTCACCCGATGCCGGCCAGGTCAGCGACTGTCGATCTGGAGACCTGTCCCCGGAGTCGATTCACCTCGCTGCTGGAAATTCCGAGGCCGTCGTGGCGCAGGGACACGTTGTAAACGAATGGATGGCTCACGGCAGCCCCGACGTCCCGCTGGTCGTTGATCTGTACGATCCGTACATTGTCGAGCATCTCCACTACTACTCCTCGCGGGGAAGCGAAGTGTTCAACCACGATCACGACACCATGGTGCGATCGCTCCTCAATGGGGATTTTTTTCTTTGTGCCTCCGAAAGCCAGCGGCTCTATTACGCCGGCTGGCTGCTGGCCACGGGCCGGCTCAATCCAGCCGTATTCGATCGCGATGAACAACTGAGCTCGCTCATCGCCGTGGCTCCTTTCGGTGTACCGCCACTGCGGACCCCGCCGGATAAGTCCGCCGTGGCACCGGCCATTCTCTTCGGAGGTATCTACGACTGGTACGAGCCGAGGGTCGCCGTCGACGCCATCGCTGCCGCGAGGCGCGAGATCGACGGGCTCTCGCTGACATTCATCCACCACCCGAATGCTGCGATGACGCCCCAGGACCTGGCCGGCCAGACCATGCGTTACGTGAAGGAAAAGAGCTTCGATGGGTTCGTCCACTTCGAGCCATGGTCCCCTTACGACCAGCGCGCAGGCTTCTATGATCGATTCACCGCTGCTCTTCTCACCTTCCCGCAATCACTGGAGACCGATCTGTCTCTTCGCACGCGTGTGCTCGACTATCTCTGGGCCGGCATTCCAGTCGTCACCAGCTCGGCCCGGGGGACCGACCAGATCCTTCGCCAATACGACGCCGGAATGATCATCAACTCTCTCGACCCTTCTGAGTATGCCTCGGCGATCATCAGCCTCATCCGGGACGACCATCGACGCGAGACCATGATCACCAGCAGTCAGCGTTTCGTTGCCGATCATCAGTGGGAGCGGGTCTTGGAGCCCCTGCTCTCTTTCTGTCGAAAGCCGCGGATCGACAAACTCAAGTCGCTGTTCCGAGGAGATCTCCCCTCTGTTCGAAAGCCTCAATCGCTGCTGCACAGGGTGAAACGGCGCATCAGGAGGGTCCGGTGAGGCTCGCCGATATCATCATCGTGAGCTGGAATGGCCGTGACGACACGCTGCAATGTCTGGAAAGTGTGGAGCGCGAACGAGCGCGCCGGGCCTCGTCCGATGTCGGGATCATCGTTGTCGACAACGCCTCGACCGATGGTCTCGTCAACGTCGTCATGCGTCGATTTCCTCACGTGCGCATCCTGCGACTTCGGGAGAATCGTGGCTTTACCGGCGGCACGAGGGCGGGAGCTGAGTTCTCTGACGCTGAACATCTCATCTTCCTCAACAACGACGCTGTTGTGAATGAAGGATGGCTGAATGGGCTGCTGGCCACGATGGGCGGTGCTGCCGCTGACGTCATCGCCGCCGCTGGAAGAATCATCGATTACGCGGGCGGGCGCGTCGACTTCGTGGGCGGAGTGATGACCTTCGACGGCCATGCCTTCCAGAATGGATTTCGCAAGCCACTCAGTGAAGCGACCGAACCGGCGTCCGGTGCGGAGCTTCTCTTCGCCTGCGGCGGTAACATGATCGTACGACGCGAGAATTACCTCATCCTCGGTGGATTCGACGACGACTATTTCGCCTACCTCGAAGACGTCGATTTCGGATGGAGAAGCTGGATTGCCGGCCACCGCATCATCTACGCACCGGAAGCGACCGTGAAACACAAATCATCGGCTACCAGCGACCGGCTCGGCTCCTTCGAGCGCGGGGTTCTCTTCGAGAGAAATGCGCTTCAGACCACGCTCAAGAATTACGACGACTCACTTTTTCGTGAGATCTCCGGCTCGATCTTCCTGACTTACCTCCATCGCCTGCATCACTATGCAAGAACTCGAAACAGGGGCGCAGCAGCCTCCCTGAACCGTGCTCCCTTTGGGGACAAATCGGCCCTCGAGACGCGACCCTCTGATGCCATCCTCGACGATCCGTTGACGTTGATGCAGTTTCGCGCCTTGTCCTGGATCTTCGACAACAGTGCCAGAGTCATGGAGAAGCGCCAGCGCGTTCAAGCGACGAGGAAGCGTTCCGACCAGGAGATCTTCGACCGCTTCGGCCTCTTTCACGTCCCCACGTATCCCGGGGATGCAGAGCTTTTTCAATCGTCTCTCTTTGCTGCGGTGCGCAGTGAGCGCCACTCGAGGTTCGCAAACCTGGAAGAGCTGATTCAGACGTGAAGAAGAGTCTGGGGAGCCGGTTTGTACCGAGAGGAGTTTTCTGGCGGCAGTATCTCGCCTGGGCTGTCCGAAACGTGCCGTTTTTCGTCGAGCCTATTCTGCTCTGGCTGTGGGCAACACTCTTTTTCCTGCTCTGGATCCCCGGAAGGCGAGGTGTGGCCCGGAACATGGGCGCGGTCTTCCCCGGCTCCTCGTGGCTCGCACTTCAGTCGCGCGCTTATCGCGTGTTCTGGAATTTCGCATGCACCCTGTCGGACACAGCACGATTCAGTCAGTTGCAGCGCGCAGTCGACTGGGAGTTTGAAGGCGTCGAGTATCTGGAGCAGCTGGCCCAGTCCCCGGAGGGTGCGCTCATCCTCACGGCACACATGGGAAACTACGACCTGGGATCCTTTCTCTTCGCTGAGAAACTGAATCGGCCTATCACCATGATTCGCGCCCCGGAGGTCGATCCGGAGACTCAGCGCTTTGCCCACCAGCAGCGCGATGCCACCGCCAGGAACCTCGAGGTCACCTACAACCTGGAGTCGTCCGTGCTGGCGATCGATCTGGTGCAAGCCCTGCGGGACGGAAAAATCGTAGCCATTCAGGGAGACCGCGTCGTCCCGGGCGTGACCTCCGTAGCGACCTCTCTGTTCGGCCAGCCAGCCTCGCTACCGTCGGGCCCGTTCGCGCTGGCCATGGTCACGAGGGTACTCGTCTATCCTCTGTTCGTGGCCCGAGTCGGACGCCGCCGCTACCGCGTCCTTACCTTTCCGCCCTTTCGTTGCGAACGTACCGGGCGGAACCGTCAGGCCGACATTGACCGCTGCGTCGCCCAGTGGCGGCCGATTCTCGAGCAGCAGATTCGGGACTACTGGTTCCAGTGGTTTGCGTTTGAGCCCTTCATGGAGGGTCCGAACAATGCCTGAGTGGTTACCGCCGGGAGTGGCTCAGGGTGATCCGAGCAGGGCTACTTATGCTCTGACCCGTCTGATCCAGACCTTCGTGGTCGGTTCAAGCACTACCAGAACGGAGGATATACACGGCCGCACCGTCTACAACGTGTCGTCTCCCGAGCAGAACAACCGGGAGGTCTATGCAGTGGCATCCATCATCATGACAATGTCACTACTGGCAATCATGATTCCGAGCTACGGGCGATTCGGATGGAGAGCGCTGCTCCTGCTACCGCTGCTGCCCCTTGTCATCGCCGTGGGCCTGAATGTCCTGCTGACCATCTTCGCCATCCTGGCCTGGCCACTCCGAAGAATGAGCTCGCGCTTCAACGAGCTGCGCTTCAACGCCTGGATGTATCAGCTGCTCTTTCTGTCGCTGGCAATCTTCTTCATCTCGCTCCATTCGCCTCTGCGCTGGATCGGTGCGACCTGGCTTGTCCTGCTGGCCTTGAATGGCATCGCCGCTCTGGCAATGAAGATTCTGAATTCCAACAGGAGCTCGGTGAGAGGCACGACGCCGACCAATGCGTAGACTCATCATCACCGCCCTCTTCGTCGCGCCCCTCCTCGCTCTCCTGATCGTGAGGCAGTCGCCACTCGGAGCGCTCGGGGTCGTCTTCGTGTCACACATGCTGGCTTTGTACGCGACCCTCCGACCGACCTGTGGATGGTGGGGACCAGTCGTAACCTCCTTCGAACCTCGAGGTCGCGAGGTGTGGCTGACCATTGATGATGGCCCGCATCCCGAGGACACGCCGAGAGTCGTGGAGATTCTGAAACGCTTCGAAGCCCGGGCCACGTTCTTCGTGAAAGGCAAAAACGTAACAGCCTGGCCGGAGGTCGCACGCGCAGCGATCGATGCCGGACACACGTTAGGCAATCACTCCGACACACATCCTTCGGGCAGCTTCTGGAGAGCCAGGCTACCCACCATCGAGAGGGAGATCGACAACTGCAACGCGGCCCTGGCCCGGATTGGTGCCGGCGAGTGCCGATGGTTCCGCGCTCCGGTCGGATTCAAGAACCTGTTCGCGCATCCCGCCCTGACCCGACGCCGAATGCGTCTGATCGCCTGGTCGTCGCGAGGGTTTGACGGTGCGCGAGCTTCCGACGTCGACAAGGTCGTCGACCGAATATGTCGTGATGTACAGCCCGGAGCGATCGTACTGATGCACGAAGGCGTTTTCACCGCAGCTGGCGAATCCTTCAGCGCTAGCTGCCTGGAAGCCTTGCTGACCCGATTGTCCGGTGACGGTTACCGATTCGTCATCCCGCAAGACGATCAATTGATTTCCTGAGGGGTCCTCGACAACCATCGGGTTGCTTCTTGTGTGGCACAGGCACTCTTGCCTGTGTGCCGCGGCGTCGAGCCGCGGCGTTCCTCCTGCAACTCAACAGAAAAGTCGGCCTCGACGGCCGACACACAGGCAAGAGTGCCTGTGCCACACAAGAAGCAACGGGACGCCAAAGCCACGTCTCAATGCGCGAAGTGCTCGACCAGTTGCAGAAGCTCGTCGAGGTTGAATGGCTTGGGCAGAATGGCCGTAACACCCATATCCAGAATCGCCTGGGGCTCGGTGCGCAGATGGGCTGAGATCACGATGATGGGGATGGACCCAATACGCCCTGTTTCCTTCATCTTCTGCAGAAAGTCCCAGCCGTTGATGCCGGGCATCATGAGGTCGAGAAGGACGAGGTGTGGGCTGTGAAGGGTCACGGCGCGTTCGGCCTCTCCGCCGTCTCCGGCCAGCAACACCTGATATCCACCCTGCCTCAGCGCGGCAGACAACATCCCACGAAGAGGCAGGTCATCGTCCACGACCAGCACCCTTTTCCGGTCGACGTCCTTCACTCTGGGAAGAGGGGAAGTGTCAGGCTGAAGGAAGTCGCTCATGTCTATCTCGATCAGGTGTTAGAAAACATCGTAGTCACCGAGCGTGTAGTAAAACTCTCCGGATCGAGGCTGCAGTCTTTTCGAGAAGTACCGGCACTCCAGATAGTGATCGCGCTCTCTGAAGGTGAATCCCGCCTCTCTCAAAGCGAACGCCAATCGATGGCTTGGAGAGAACCATCCGCGCACCGGTTTTCCCAAACGGCACAGGCCCGCTGCCAGCGCCCGCAGAGTGCCGGTCGTAAGCCCTCCGCCGCCGAGCTCCATCAGATAGAAACACTCGTCAGTCTCACGCAGGATTGCTGCCACTTTCGACCCGAAGAAGGTAGACCGCATGGCAAGGTATCGATAGCGATGCACCGGGTGTGTGAGGTAGCGCCAGCGCAGATAGTGCCGATCGCGAACGCCGCCGAGGGGAAACTGCCCTTTGTCGAAACTCGACAACGCCTTTTCCGTCAGCTCGTCAGGCGAGATATTCGCGGCCGTGCTCTCGAGGCTGAGCTCACCCACAGGCTCAATGGGTCTATAGCCGAGCAACCTTTCGCCCAGAAGGCGATGGCGCTCGCCAGGAAACCCATAGACCAGCGGAGCCTTGCCCCCCTCGCCACACATCTGCCGAAAAAACTCATGCACCGTGCGGACAAAGACTCCGCCGCCCCCAATTCCGCCGGCATAAGCAGGACTGCTCATGAAGTCCACGGATTGAAAGGCGGGATACTCGCTGTTGCCGTCGCGGAAACGCACCGGCGTGCCGCCGCAGTGGGCGACGATTCTCCCCCCGGCCTCACAGACGAAACTGGCCCCCGGGCGGGACTCGTCAAAAAACTTCCACGACCAGACACGCTCATCTCTCTCTTCACGGAAGACTTCCAGGAAAAGAGCGGCCAGTCCCGAAATATCGTCACGAGTGGCCCGCCGGACGACCTCGGTCAGGTCACCGGGCATGCGTCGGTTCGATCGCCCTGATTGCCCGCATGTTCGACGGCGACCCTGCCCGCCTCTTGGCCACGATGCAGATCGAGCCAGAGGTCACGGGCAGGGGATTGGGCAGCGGCTTCAGCACCACCCTGGCGACGCTTGCCAGGGCAGGACTGAGCTTCTCGAGACGTGAGACCACGAAGTCATGATCGCAGTACTCATAGTCTGAACTGGCATCGACGATCTCGAAGCCCGACCGCTCCAGCAACTCAATGAGTCCTGACCGCGAGTAGAGAATCAGATGCTCGGGAAACTTGTAGCTGACCCAGCGATCTCCAGACACGGCACACAGGAGGCTCTCCGTATCCGGGGTGATGATGACCAGAGTGCCGCCCGGCTTGAGGAGCTCACTGATCTTTCCGAGAGCATCGTGCGGATCGGGGAGATGCTCAAAGACATGAAAGAGGGTCAGGGCGTCGAACGGCATTTCAGTGTTCACGTAATCACCGAGACTGGCCCGGAGAATGTTGAGCCCTGAAGAGCGCGCCTCCCGGACGGCCGGTTCGCACAGGTCGATCCCGACGTATTCGAATTCGCTCGCCAGAACCCGACCCAGCAGACCGTTACCGGCCCCGACCTCGAGCACGCGAGCCTGGGCCGGCACCTGACGGCGCAGCAAAGCGGCCCGTCGCTGGGCCGTGCGCTCGTTCGCCACACTCATCTCCCGCGACTCGTATCCGCGCGAGAGTCCGTCGGAACTGCTGTAATAATCCTTGTCGTAAAGCTTCTCCAGCTCCTCGGTCGAGGGAAATACATTCAGATAGCGACCATGGCAGCGCTTGCACTGCCGCACCACCCAGCCGCCGATCTGCGCCAGGCTCCAGACCTCAGCCGAGAAACAGACCGGACATCTCGGAGCAGCCCGGTAACCCATCTGGCGATTGATGCGCCGCACGCGGATGACGTCATGCAGCATCTTCGCGGAGTCACGAATCAGCCGCACCTTGGACTCGTGCCGATGCGACATCGTCACCGGCACCCGTTCCACCCGGAAGCCGTACTTGTTCGCCAGAAACAGGATCTCGAAATCAAATCCAAAGCTGTTGATCTTCGATTCCGCAAAAAGCAGCTTCGCCGCCGATCCCGAGAATGCCTTAAGCCCGCATTGCGTGTCCGGAATTCGAGGAACGAGAAGAGCCTGCACTATCAGTGAGAAGCTGCGCCCCATGAACTTTCGAATCCAGGGATACGACGGATCTGACTCGGAAGTCTTGAGATCGCGAGCACCAATGGCAATGTCGGTCACGCCCGACTGCACGAGGGCAATTACGTCCCCGAGGTTCTGCACTCGATAAGGAAGGTCGGCATCGGTAAACGAAATCACCTCGCCTCGGGCTTCCTGTACGCCGCGCCGGACCGCTGCCCCCTTGCCCTGGTTCTTGCCCATCCGGATGAGGCGAACGTTTGGGTTGGTGTTGCGAAACGCCTCAACCATTTCGACGGTGTTGTCGGTCGAGCCGTCATCGACGACGAGCAACTCGTAAGTTAAGCCGGTCTCCTGAAGGTACCCGGCGATCACACCGAGACTCTCGCCGATGATCGAGTTCTCGTTGTACGCAGGTACGACGACTGAGAAAGCCGGCTTGTTCATGCTGTGCTCATTTTACAGAGATCTCGAATTCCAGCCCTGGGATGGGGCGCAGAGTGCTCCTGTCCACGACTCGGGCGAAGAGCTCGCGGCCCTTGTATGTCTCCACGATCTCGGAGGGGATGAGAACCTTCCGCTCCGATGGGAAACACCCAGCTGCTGACCAGAATGAACGGAGAGGTGACGCTTCGACGAGATAATCCTCGGCCGGTCCGGGCAAGCCAATCGGCTCTCCAGGCCGGAGCAATCGCGCCCCCCCCGTTTTGGGCGACGGCGTCGGTGCCGCCATCCTCGCAGACGACTTCATCCGCCCAAGCGCTTCGAGTGCCCATGGATGGGACCATTTCCCGAGATACAGCTCCTCGGCTTTTGCGTAGAGACGGCCACTCTCGTCCGGAGAAGACGAGCTCTGGTTGAAGATGTGCCGGCATCGTGCGGAGCGCACGAGGCGAACCGCGCCGCCCTGCTTTCGCAGCCGGGTCATGAGGTCGGTCTCTTCGAAGTAAAGCTCGAAACGCTCGTCAAAGCCTCCCAACCGGCGAAGGACGTCGGTGCGCATCGCCATGACAGCGCCGGAAATATGATCGACATGGACATCTGAGACCCCTGACCAGAATTTAACGCGCGTGGCACAGCGCCGGCGGCCAATGAAGCTTCCGGCAAACGACCAGCGCTGGAAGGCGGCTTCGGCGGCCTTCGACCACACACTGGTGTTCTCGGCAGGAGGAAGCATCCATTGCAGCGACTCGTCCCAGAAGAGAGATGGGCCAGCAACTTCGGCGCTGTGATCCAGGGCGGCGCAAAGCAGGTCAATCGCCGGTCCCGTGAATTCCACGTCGGGATTACTGATGATCAACTCGCCTTCTCTACATCGGGGCAGCGCCAGATTGATCCCGCGCCCATATCCGAGATTTGAGGAAGCAGCGATCAGCTCATCGATCGGCAAGGTTCGCAAGCGATCCATCTCATCGCCCGACTCACTGTTGTCGACGACCATTGTCCGGAGCGGGGCCGACGATGACTGTCGAGCAGTCTCGATCGCTCGTGCCGTCAGCGATGCGGAGTGGTAATTGATGATGAGAAGGGTGCGATCAGACAACGAGGTACCCCGAATGGCAGACTGCTGACGATCTGTATTCACATCCTGTTGCTTGTGTAGCACAGGCACTCTTGCCTGTGTGCCGCGGCGTCGAGCCGCGGCGTTCCTGCTGCGACTCAACAGGGAGGCCGTCCTCGACGGCCGGCACACAGGCAAGAGTGCCTGTGCCACACAAACAAAAACCGATCTTCCGCATCATTTCGCGAATGGACCGAGCCGGCGCACGGTCGTCGATTCCGCCGGTGCCTCCCAACGATGCCGGACCTTCATCAATCCGATCTCATATCGGTCTCCGCGAATCGAGAAAGCCGGACGGACATCCTTTCGATCGTACACATGCATCGCGCTCTCGTCGCCGACGAAGACAACGAGCCCGTAATCTCCTCGGGTGAGCAGGACGTTCTGCAGACTGACGGTCACGTCGTACTCATGCTGGCCCTCCAGGGGAGGCAAACCGTCGTCATGAGTACCTACGGCGAAGCACTGCATCTCATCAGCGGCTCTCAGCACGCCGGCCAGAATATGAATCTTCTCGGAGCGCGATTTGGATTCGATCCGCAGCCTCACGCGAATCTCATCGCCCGTGTCGAAGACATCAGCGGCCCTACCCGATGCGTCGGTGAGCTCGATGGCGCGGATGTTCACCGGTGACTCATCGCGGGGCGCATCCGCCTCCACGTGCTTTTCCTTGTCCCGCTTGAGCAGAAAGGTCTCGTACTCGTGCACGACGTCGATGGCCGGCCCGATTCGTCGAAGCGTTCCCTGGTCGAGCCACATGGTCCGAGAGCACAGGGTGGATATGAAATACAGCGCGTGAGAGCAGAAGAAGATCGTTTTCTTTCGCTCCTGGAACTCGCGAATCTTGTCGATGCATTTCTTTTGAAAATGACCGTCGCCGACAGCGAGTGCTTCATCGATGATCAGGATGTCCGGATCGACGTTTACCGCCACCGAGAATGCAAGGCGCATGTACATGCCCGACGAATAGGTCTTCACCGGACGGTCGATGAAGTTACCAAGCTCGGAGAATTCCAGAATGCGCGGCAGCTTTGTCTCGATCTCTTTCCCGCTCAACCCGAGGATCGAGGCATTGAGGACGGCATTGTCACGACCGCTGAAGTCGGGGTGAAATCCTGTCCCGAGCTCCAGGATCGAGGCAATGGTTCCGCGCGTCTCGAGAAGACCGCTGGAGGCTTGAGCAACCCCGCAGAGGAGTTTCAGTAAAGTGCTCTTCCCTGCTCCGTTCTGGCCGACCAGGCCAATCGTCTCCCCAGTGGGGACTTCGAATGAGAGCTGCTGCAGGGCGGGGAACTCGGTGTGGCGCTGCCGGGCCGTGAAGAGCTCCAGGAGCCGATCGACAGGGCGAGGGTAGAGCTTGTAGACCTTGGAGAGCTCTTCAGCTCGGATTGCGACGTCCATGAGTCGTGATTCTACGGATCAGCGCCATGCCACGTCCAAAAAAGAAACGTGGTGGGGAATCAACTTCCCTCTCCCCGGCGGGGAGAGGGTGACGCCGCAGCGTCGGGTGAGGGGCCGGACGATAACGCTGTCTGAAGGTTTGAACGCGAAGAAGAAGCCCACGCTATCGTGCCCTCGCACGTCACCGCGAGACTGTTACGCCCCTCACCCCGCGCTGCGGCGCGACCCTCTCCCCGCGGGGGGAGAGGGGAGAGCTCCGCCCATCTAGTCCTAGTTCAACGGAACTGCAGGGACATACTCCGGATCGGAAGTGGTCTGATCGATGATCGAGGCATAGGCCCAGACTGGACCGCCGTCGCCGACAACCTCGATCTTGAGCGTGCCGCTATCGGCGGTAAGGCTCAGAGCGCGAAGGATATCCCGGGCGATGAGTGACTCACCCAGGAACAACCGATTCGGCGTCCCATCCGCGTAGGTACGTCTCCAGGTTCCGACGACCTGACCGGTGGTCTTGTCGAGCAGCGACACCAGAACATCGGCCGGCTGGGTACCTAGGCCGATGATTCCGAGGTTCGTGTAGTACGCCAGATCACTTCGGACACCGGCGATGTAAGCCGGCTTACCGGCCACGACGTTGGGACGTGTGGTAGATATCCCGCTGATGCCCTGACCGTACGAGCCGAGCTCGCCACGATCCTTGTAGGTGCGGCTGGTGACGATCGGGTACTTACCCACCGACAAGCTAGTCGTCTCGACGGTCAGCACACCGAATGAGTCGGGCGGCTGCGTCGTGAAGAGCGGCCAGTGCACGATGTCATCGACCCGCACGAAGGTATTCGGGGCCAGCGGCTGATCCTTGACCTCCCCGATCTTCGCTCCGGTGCTGTCGTAGTACCTGGCGGTGAACCTGATTCCATCGGAGTCGGGATTGAAGATGGTGACGTCGCTGCGCCACGTACCGTTGGCTTGCTGCAGGTGACCGACGCCGGGGATGAACTGCGCCTGCATGTCCGCAGGCGACTGCGCGGTGTCCGGGGTTCCGGGGATGTAGACCGGATCGTTGCTACGATTGTCGATGATCGATCCGTAAGCAACGACCGGCGAGTTGGTCGCTGGCGTGACACGTAGGGTGTAGGGAAGGGTGTAGGGTTGGCCCTTGGAGTCGACGATCCTCGTGCTGAGGTCACCGATCTGGGTGAACTGATAGGCAGGGATGGTGACGGTGAATTCACTCCCCAGGGTCTGTGCGGCGTCATCTGTGGCCTTCACGGTTACCGTCAGGGGTGAGGCCGAAGGGTTTACAAGGCCGAGGTTCGTACGGAACCTCGTCGAGTTCTCCACGCCCGCAATGATATATCTCGTTGGCTGCGATCCAGAGGGCTGTGAGCTGGTGATCGGTACTGCCGGAATCTGCTGACCGAACGTACCGACACCGGTCTGGGAGACCGTATACGTGCGACTCCAGATCTGCGGAACCTTGCTCGAGGTACCCGAAATGATCATCGGGCCTGCCTCTCCGCAGCTTTGATCGGCACCGGAAACGCAGCCCGGTGTATCGACGAAGAGGTAAGGCGCCATCGTCTTGAGGACGTCTTCGTAGACGCGAGTGGACGACTCGATCAAGACATCACGCTTGAAGCCGCGAATTCCTTTGAACTCGAAGGTCAGGGTCATCGGCTCGGTGGAGGGATTGAAGATCTGCACGTCGCTGCGCCACTTCGTTCCGAGGTTGCCGTTGAAATGGCCGACCACCGGAAGGATGAAGGCGAAGGCGGCACCCGGGGTGATCACCACACGAAGGATGGCCGGAGGCGATTGACCACCGGCATTGGTGACTCTCACCTGCACATCGTAGGAGCCGGCGTCTTTGTAAGCATGCTGCATCGAGCTCTGACCGTTCTGGATGGAGCCATCGCCGAAGTTCCAGGCCCATGCCGTGATGCCCTCAGCCGGAGTGGCCGTTGCGGTGAAGGTCAGGAGCGTGTTGACGGAAGCGGTCGTGGCGCTCGAGATCGCAGTCACCGTCGGAGCAGGCGTACCGCCGCCGCCGCCGACGTTGCCGACCTTGACCGCTACCTGCGCCGTGAGGGTCTTGTTGCCAGAAGTGGAGATGGTCAGGATGACGTTGTAGGAAACATCAGACGTGTACTGATGAGTGGGATTCTGTTGCGTTGAGGTCGTGCCGTCGCCGAAGGTCCAGGCGAAGGTGTCGCACGACTGGATGTTGTAGTTGAAAGCCGAGGCAGTGAAAGCGATGGTCTCGTTCTTCGCGCAGCTGGGGCTGCCCGAGGCTGCCGAGCACTGGCTGGTAGGACCGGAGTAGGCGACCAATGCCACGGCCGTTTGGCCAGGAGGCGTGCAGTTGCCGCTACCACCGGTCTGGACCTTGAGGGGAGCAGGGACTCCCGTACCGGAGCCGAGACTATTCGAAATCTTGAGCGTGACGCTGAAGGTGCCGGTCGTCGTGTAGACGTGCGTCGGAGCCTTCAATGTCGAGGTCTTGCTGTCGCCGAAGTTCCAAAGGAATGTGTCGCACGACTGCACCGTGTAGTTATAAGTCTGCGGCTGGAACGATACAATTTCTCCGGTGGAGCATGGCGTCACCGGGTTGCAGCCAGAGGTCAAGCCGCTCCAGTTGGGGTAGACGTTGCTGGTGGACGGCGCGTTGAGCGGGCAGGTCGGCGGAGGAGGAGGCTGCGTTCCGACGGTGATTGTCAAGCTGCCGCTGCGAGAAGTTCCGTCCGGGTGGCTCATCCTGACAGTGACTGCATACGAGCCGTTTGCGGCGTAAGCATGGGTCGCTTGCTGCGTGCTGGCCGTAGCACCATCACCGAAGGTCCAGGCGAAAGAGTCGCAATCCTGTGGGTTATACCCGTAGATGCTGGCGTTGAAGGCGACATCTACTCCTGCGTCAACCGTACTGGGACTGGCAACGCCCACAGACGCCGTTACTGAGTACGGCGAGCAGGCCGGAGGGTTGATGGTCAGCAGTTTTGAAGCGGAGGAGTTGCCAATAGGGTTGAGTGCATCCACAACCACTGTGTAGTTGGCTGCTGTCGCGAAGGACGGGCTGTAGGTCTTCGCTGTCGCGCCCGGTACGGCGCTGCCGTTGAGTTTCCACTGATAGCTCCACCCGGTCTGATCCGTACCGGAGATCGAACCGGCCGTCAACGTGCAGGGACCGAGTGCGTTCGTGCAACCCGAAACGATGTCGATCTTGGCGTCGGGCGAGATCATGGCGTACTCGTCAACATGACTGCTGAGCGACGCACAGGTGCTGTCGACGATCATTGTCGGATTGATCGACAGGGTCAGACGCACCTTGCTTCCTGTTCCTTTACTGATGGCGAAGGGCGGAACGGTTCCGACGGCTTGAGTCGTAGTCTGCGGAGTGCCGATGGTCTGACCGGCCGCATCCAGGAGCTCCCACGTACTCGTCCACGTTGCCCCTGAAGTGAAGGCGGCGGCGGGAGCTGTACGACCGGCATTCGCGAAAGTGATCGTGGTCGAGCTCGACGACTGAATCTGAACCTTCGCCGCAAATGGCCGGACCGAGTAGCTGATCCCGGAGATTGTCGCGGGGTAGGGACCGGTAAAGGCACTACGCGGCGCGATGGAGCCGGCGCTCCCCGTGTAGGGAACATAGTTCGCCGCGAAAGACAGTGTATGGGCGCCGCAGGTTCCGACGGACTGACTGTCGAGCGGGGTGACCGTCGAAGCGACCGCGTTGACAGTCCCTGGCTCGAGGGTCCATACATCGTAATGACTCTCGACCGATCCGTCAGAGGCGTCGACGAACTGATCGCCGAGGACGATTGATGCCGTGATCGCCTGACCGCTGTTGAGCGTGAGGCCTGCTGCAGGGAGACCGACCCGCGGAAGTGGCGTCAAGAGTGATACCGGCAGATCAGCCGTGAAACTCGAATTGGTCGCGCCTACTGCCTTCGCCTGCTTCACGGCTGCGATTCCCGTGGCCGTGGTGATGCCGGCGTACTGGTGCGAAACTGCCGTGCCGACGGTGGTCGCGAAGGTGTTGTCGGTTGATTCGGGGTTGCCGAAATTCCAGTTGATGCTGGCTGTTGCTGCCTGTCCTGTTCCGCTGCTGGTGAACCGAACGAAGTCACCATAATAGGGACCCTGCCCGGCAGTCGGAGAACTCGGGTTCGTCGTCCCAAAGCCCGACTGACTCCGCGCGATCTGAATGGCATCCCCGTCCTGGACTTCGTAAACGTCACCCAGCCCATCGGACGAATAGAAAAAGTAGTTCTTTCCTCCACCCTGATAGAAAAGAGCATCATGGATGCCTGGGTACCCTTTGGGGCTGCTGTAACCGTCGGTCGGAACGTTGTAGTACTTGTGAAGAAAGTCAGTCACGCCCATGTCGCTGAGAGCGCCGTTGACGATCTTGTAGAGATGTAGCGTGCCGTATCCCGAGGAGTCGCCGCCCCACAGCACCACGTGATTCGGACTGACGTGGATTCCGCTCGGGCTGAAACCGTCAATCGCGGGGACATTGTAGGAGGTTGTCTCCTGCCCCAGGACCGGATCAAAAACATGCACGAGGCTGGTCCCGCCGTAGGGTCCTCGGTCGAGAAAATAGAAGTAGCGACCGTCGGTCGAGACGTAGGCAATGCTGCCCCCGGTCGTTGTCGCGACCGTGTACTTCGGTGTAGTGACGCTTGTAAGCGCGTCAAAGACCGCTCCCGTCAGTTGGTAGTTGGCAGTAGCTCCGAAGCGCAGATCGTCGGTTTTGGCGACACTCGAAGCGCCGAGGCCGGCCTGAATTGGGCCCAGTGAGCTCGGAGTCGTGGCGATCGTGGAATCGAACGCCACCCCGCCCGAGCCATCCAGAACGAGTGTGTAGTACTTTGCCCCGCTCTTGAGAGCGACGATCTGGCTCGGACCAACCTTCGGGGTGTTTTTGATGTGAATGAGGCTCGAGAAGCTGGTGCCATTGTCCTGGAGAATGCCCCAACCGAAAATCGAGTTGGCCAGATACACGTCCCCACGATCGTCGTAGTCGAACCCGGGAAGACGATCCTGTCCGTCAAAACAGGTTGGGGGACATGTCAAGCCGGGCCAATCTCTCTCGGCGTAGAAGGTGGCGTCGGGTGCCAGGTACTGCTCGCTCGGGACAGTTCCGCTGTTCTCCTGCCTGCTTACAGGGGCCGGAACGATTGGCGAGCCGAGTACGCCACCGAAGAAGGTCGACAGCTTAAAGCTGGCAAACATGGATCCCATGATCATGTAAACACGATCGCGTTCTGGCGCGATTCGGACAGAGCGGCCGCGGAGGGTCCGCAGGGGCGCTTGATAATCGCGAGTGGCCTGAGAGTCTAGGTAGCGCCCCGCAAACCGCTTGAAGGGAGTGCTGGGAAAGGGGAAGGTCGGTAGGCCAGTGAAAGGGGACGCGCAGCTCGTGCAGGCATCGTTCGGAGTTCCAGCAGCTCTCGGAAGCGGATAGTACTGCGCCTCGGCAAATGCCGAGAACAGAAAAGAAAACAGGACCACGAGCAACGTTTTCGGCGCGGCTTTCAACACATTCCACCCCCCAGGACCCGCCTTAGCGCGTCGCAAGAATGTACGCAGAACAAAGTTCATGCAGATATTAGAAATAATACGAACCCGTGCAAACAGAAATCAACAGGATTTACTTTTTATTCCGAAATGAAAAGGGGCGGCCGGTACTCCCGACCGCCCCTTTTGGGCTTGCTACTTTGAAGCAACTACACCTCTCATCGAATCGCGCTTATTGCGGTCCGATCTGAGGGGTATTCGGGACTGAGGCGTTGGTGGCCGCAGTGATACCAAAGGGCGCCGTGCAACCATTGCCGAGGTAAGCGGCGTCAAAGTCAACTCCGTAACGACCCTCTGCCGTCATCTCGATCACTACCCAGTTCTGACTGGCCCGGGTGTTGGTGGCCACGTTGTTGAGTGAGTAAAGACCCGCAGGCCGCGCGGTGCCGCTGTTGTTGAGGTTGAGGTACAGCCAACCTCCACCATCCGTGGTCCCTGGGAAGGCGCCCGGGAAGACAGGATCAGCGTTCGGACCGGTGATGGCCCGCGCGGAGGTTTCCGGCAAGCTGCCAACCGTCGGGCCAGCGCAAGGCGAAAAATTGCAGGGCTGCGAGCCGGTAGGATTCTCACGCTCGTCGAAGCGCACCATTTCCGAAAATGTGAGCGCGCCGTTGGCAGAATAGCTGGCACAGGTAAGGTCGCCACCATTAGCACGCGACGGAACGGAGGAACCAGTTACACCTTCACGCCAGATCAGAAACGAGGTCGTGAAGCCGGAGCCAGCGCCGATGTAGCGGGCGGCGAAGAGCGCCGGCAGTGGCTGACGACGATCTTCTTTACGGTTGGCGTCGGGCGTGTAGCGATCATAGAACGTGTATGGCAGAGGCGTGGGCAGAAGCGCGCCGGCAGCAGCGGTACCACCGCTCGGGACGGCCTTGATTGCAACCATCGGGTTGCCGCCGGCGAAGTTGCCGGTCGCAGTCGATGGAGCGACGCGCTGGAAGTCACCGATGAGCTGGTTGTCGTAAAGAATTTCCGACGCGAAGTAGTTCTGCTCGGTCGGGAGCGACTGCGAGCATTTGTTCGCGACGTCAACCGTCACGTAACCAACTGCGTTCGTGTGCGCGTCACCGACCTGGGCGCAGTTGAAGTAAGCGCCGCCGGTGAGGCCGCTGCGGATCTGTGCAAGCAGCGAAAGCGGAATGCCACCCGTACCGATACCAACGCAGGCAGTGACATCCAAGGGCACGATCCGCGAACCGATCGAAGCCGAACGGGCACCCCTGATGGTGGCGCTGGACGTGATCGGGATGACGCCGCGGTTGATGATGTCGTACATCGAAACACCCTGGACGTCATAACCGGTCAGGAAAATGTTGAAATCGAGGACCGGGAAGGACCAGTCACTCCAAACCGTCACGTGAGCGATTGCTGGAATGTCCGACACGTTGGTGATCGTGAAGAGCGTGTCGACGGCTGTCGTACGATCAGCGTTCGCGAAATCGACGCTGAAGTACGGAAGCAACAGCGTCGCCGCAGGTGCACTGGTGATATCGCAGAGACTTGGCGGTGACTGCGCGAAGACCGAGCTCACAGACAGCAGAGCCAGGCCAGCTAAAACGAGAAGTCTTTTCATGTTTTTCTCCTACACTACGTTTTTCTAATTTAAATTCCTAAGGATGTTGCTGCGAATCGTTTTAGCCTCTCCGGGCGATACGATCACCTCCCGCGCATGATTTCTCAACGTCTCAATTTAAAATTTCAATCTGAATTGGTCTCAAAATACGGTTGAATATTCCAAATGTCAATAGCAAATTCTCCGTCTATGCTAAACAACCATATTTTTGCTTCGAATTGGCGTCATTATACGTCTCGGCCACCTGGAATCAACCTATTTACCTGGCCTTCTTCTCCGGCCCGTGATTCAGATATACACGAACCGAGCCGGAGCTCGACCTGTGCTCATCTTCATAGGGAATGATGATGTCTGGACGACCGTCGCCGTTGACGTCCGCTGCCACGACATCGTAAGAGGAATTTTTCGGAACCTCGATCCCCGAAATGCGGCTTTTACGAAACTGGCCTTTGCCGTCTCCGAGCAGAATGACCAGTTCCCGCGGGCTGCCCTTCATGAAGGCGATGTCCAAGTGCCCATCGCCGTCGAAATCGGCGGCATCCATCCCCCAGACGGCGTTGTCTCCTGCCCAGCGCGTGATCGGAGTCCGAACCGGCTTTCCCCCCTGCCAGCTCACCCGCTCGATTCCAACGATCGCGCGAATTTTCGGCCAGGCCACTAGCTCGGGGTCGATTGTGTTCGGCCAGGCGCGCACATACGTGAGAATCACGTCATCACGTTTGGACGAGGTGAACTTCGCCGCGACGGGAGAGTAATAGTAGGAATAGAACGGCAGGAATCCTCTACCGAATGGCTTCCAGGCCGACTTCCCCTGGCCCAGATAGAAGATGTCAGGGCTACTGAAATAGTTGCTCGACGTAACGATATCCCTCTTTCCATCGCCATCGAAGTCTCCCGTCGCCATCCAATCACCGCCCATGCCGAGCTCCGGTTTTGCGATTTCGATTTTTTTCCAGGAGGTGGCCTTCCCATCGTTGAGAAAACCGATGAGCTTTGACTCTTCAGTAGAATCGGCTTCCGTCATGTGTGGCTTCGGACCTTCGGTGACGGCGATGACATCCAGACTGCCGTTCCCATCCAGGTCCATGAGCTTGACTTTTCGGGTCGGGAACGACTCCTTCATCCCTTTCACCGATTCTGTGAAATGCCCTTTACCGTCGCCGAGGAGAACCTCGACCCCAGTCAGGTGAACAGCAAATACGAGGTCGAGGTGGCCGTCGCGATTGAGGTCTCCTACAGCAACATTTCCGTAGGCAAAGGAGATTGGCCATGAAATCTCCCATAATTTCCAACCGCCTTTTCCGTCGCCGAGGAAAATGGCTGGAGCATTGTCGAGTGCACTTCGCTGCGGCGGGGCAACGATGTCCGGGAGCCCATCCTCATTCATATCCGCGATGGCAACACCATTCCTCCACGAACCCGAATCAGGAAGTCCCACCGACGACTCTTCGAATGAGAGTCTCACGTCACTAGGCGTGGCGGGCAGTTCCTCCATCTCCCCCTTCAAGACCTGGATGTACGAAACCTGCTCGGGCGTGAACGGGGTCACCCGCATCTCTCGTCCGTCAGGGTCTTTGGTCACCTGGCGTAACTTCGGCTCGGGGATAAAGACCCAGACGTACTTCTCGTCCTGCTGATACACCTCGGTCTCGGCACCCATAAAAGGCGAAGGGCGCACCCAGCCCGGCCGTACCGCCAACGCACGCGTATCCTTCTTCGGAAACTTCTCGATGTGGTACGAATGCCCGTAACGGAAATACACCTTGGCCGAATCGGGATCGGGGCCGGGGTCGACGGCGAGACCGAGCCGCTTGAGCTCCTCACTTCTCGTCTCCTTGATGGTCGACGCAGCGGCTGCCTGAGGTGCACCCGAAACGAAAGAAACCTCCAGCATCGCCGAGAGGGCGAGCAAAGGGATAACGACAAAACGAAACGATGGCTTCATGAAAGTCTCCCTGGTTAATGCGGTGCGGTGAAGAGCTAAAGAAGGTCAACAAGGCTCGGCTGCACCTTTCGGAAGAAGAGCAGACCGGTAGCCAATCCAACTGATGCGAATACTAATAGGAATACGATCGAGGCTACGTCAGGTAACGGTACACCCAGGATTGCACTGCGGAACAAACCGAGAAGGGGTGTCAGCGGATTCCACCGGAAGAATTTCTCGAAGCGACCGCCCACCGGATAAATGATCGGACTCAGATAGAAAAGGATCGACAGAAAGAATCCCAGGAGTTGGGTCACGTCGCGGAAGAATACATAGGCCGCGGCAAGAAACCAGCCGATTCCAACCTGTACCGCCAGCTGCATCACTACGATGAAGGGCAACAGCCAAAGCGCGCGCATCGATTTTCCCTGCATCGCCAGAAAGGAGACGAAGAGCGCAATGGCGATGAGCTCGAACAGGATTGCCGATGCATTTGGTACCAGAACCAGAATCTCGCTGCGGAAGGGAAGACGCCGGACCACCGCGGCATTGTCGATGACACTCGTGGTCCCGCGAACGATTCCTTCATTGAAACCGATCCAAGGCAGAAGACCGGAGATGAGGAAGAGGACATAGCCATTGCCGGTCGCGGCACGCTGCGGTAGCATAATCGTAAAAACAAACCAGTAGAGGGTAACGAGGCTCAACGGTTGAAGGATGGCCCAGGCCAGGCCGAAGGCCGAGCCGGCAAAGCGCGACCGGAAGTCTCGTTTGATCAGCTGGATGAGAAGGTGGGAGCTCGAGGCGAGCCGAAAACTCTTGACTTCATTCCACGAAGTCCGTAGATTGGACACGCGTCGGAGTCTATTGTCCAACAGCATAAAAGTCAAAGAAATGACAGCTCAGAAGCCGATTCAAATGGAACTGGTGGGCCGGAAGATCCGGCAGCTTCGCCGTCAGCGCAAGTTGACGCAGACCGAGCTGGCCGAGAAGATCGGCATTCATCAGTCGGACCTCTCCAGGATGGAACAGGGCGAGTACAAAGTCGGACTCGATACTCTGCTCAAGATCCTGCAGTCGTTCAACCTCGGCATCGGCGAATTTTTCGAAGAGAGACCCAAAGAATTCTCGCTTGTCGATCGCTACCGCACGCTCAGCGAGAAGGCGCAGCACGAAGTCGAGAGCTTCATCGAGTTCAAAGCGCAGCAGGAGTCCCAGGGCGGCGACTTGGATGGGTGGGAGGACGGGGGCGAGGATGAAGACAATGACTGACCTGGCCATGAAAGTTGAGGCGCTGCGGCAACAGGGGCTGGCGCTCATCCGCAACAATCAGATCGAAGAATCGCTGGCGCTGTTCGACGAAGCGCTGGAATTGAGTGAAGACGAAACGACGCGCGAGCTGTTGGTAATCAATAAGGCCGGCGCACACATTTCGCTCGAGAAGAGCTCACCTGAGGTGCAGCAACTGCCGCAGATCGTAATGCGCCGCCGCAACCTGCGTCATGTGTATGTCGCGTCGTATAACCTGCAGCACAAGTTTCTCATCGAGCGGAACTTTCAGCGCTCAGCCTTTTACGGCAAGATCGCGCTGCAGGCCGCCGATGAATCGGGCGAGGCTTCCTGGCGCAGCGACGTTCTCATCGCGCTGGGCAACGCCTGTGTTTACGACTCACGGATTCCCGATGCCATCACTTATTACTCTGAAACTCTGGAGTTGCTCTCCGAAGAGCAGGATGTAGCCATCAGCCGCGCCTTCTGCACACAGAACCTTGGCTATTGCTTCCTGCTCCAGGGTGACCTGGTCGAGGGAATCGCCCTCATCCATGAGGCGGTGCAGATGATCAGTGCGGCGGATGCGGCAGGATACCTCGCCGAGCCTTACATCGATCTCTGCTATGGCTATCTCGAGCTCGGCGATGTCGAGCGCGCCATTCACTTCGGTGAGATGGGACTCGATCAGGCCACTGAAGTCCGGCAGGTTCGGAATGCCCACTATCTTCTCGGTGAGGCCGCATACAAGACTGGCGACACCTCTCGTGCGGAATATCACTTCGAGCATCTGGCGAAGTTCTATCCCGACTTCCCGCACCTCAAGGACCTGCTCTTTGCACTCGACTTGAGGAGCATGGTGAACCTCAAATTATGAAACGGCTGATCGTTTTTCTCATCGCGCTGCTCGCTTCGGCGTCACTCTCTGCGCAGGTCGTTGACCGCGACATCCTGCTCACCGGAGACGGGAAGCTGTTCACGATCCAGACCTTTTTGGGATCGAAGTTCCCGGAGTTGGAGAACAGCTCGTCCAGCGTCATTCGTCTGACCATTCAGAAAGACGAAAAAATCGAGAACGTTTTCGTTCCGGCCTCCCTCACCGGTGGCATCAACAGTGATCCTTCCCTGGCCTACGATTCCGCTTCGGATACGATCTTCGCCTTCTGGCAGCACATGCCCAATCCCATGTCGAGCGAGCTGCTCTTCTGCTCGTATCACGACGGACAGTGGAGTGAGCCGACCTCCATCGACGCCGCTGCGTTCCACATCCGATTCCACCTCCGCATCGGCGTCACGAAAGTCGAGAGCGCATTCGATGATGCCGGCGAACCGATCATGCAGCCGCAGCTGATCATCCACGCCATCTGGTGGGATCAGACCGGAATCGGCACGGGCGAGTCGGGCCGCTATGCGATGCTGGTCATGAACCAGCAAAAGAACCAGCAGAAGGTCGAGGGCAAAGTCGTCGTCCATGACCTGCTCGAGTTTGCCGACGGCGCACAGTCCACGATCGCCAGCGTCGATCCGAACTTCGATCGCGATTTCTTCCGCCACCCCGCCATTTTCGAGTCCCCGAATCATCAGTCGGTCGAGGTCATCTTCGCCAACTGGCAGACCAACCGCTTCGAGCGTGTCCAGATCAAACCGCGCCGTGATCTCCAGCCCAACGGCGTTCTTCACGTACCGGTCGGCGTCCACAGGGGAGAGTTTGATGGGCCGCCGCAATTCAACCGCTCCGAGTCGAGCAAGATCTCAGTGGTCTCTTCGCCCGGCAGCGCGAATTACGGCTTCTACTTCACCCAGAGCGGTCGCCTCATGTACCTCTCCTACATGAACGGCAGATGGTCGGCCCAAAAGAGCGTCGCTCTTTCTGAGAACCTGAGCATGGAGACCGCCGTCGAAGCACTGCGGAAGTTGGTCAGCTCAGAGTAGTCACGCCCCGAACCCGCATCAAATCAAAAGCCGGCCTCGAGGCCGGCTTTTTCGTGTGAAGGAATGCGGACTAGACCGGTGGCTTGGCTGAGCGCACCGAGAAGATCATCCCGATTCCGATGAGAGCCAGCGAGCCGATCCCGACCCACATCGTGGGAGCGCCCAGCTGATGCGCTCCGATGGCCAGGGCAATGATGAGGATCACCCACCCGACGAAAGCAAGACTGAACCAATTCATGGGCATACCTCCGCCGTCATCGGAGCAACGATGATGCCACCGGCACAGCGCTGCAGTTACAATCACGGGCTATATGAGCGCCAGACCGGAGGAACGACGCGAGTTTCAAAGGCTCGAGCTGCGCGAGCCGATTGCAGGCACCCTCGATGGAACGGGTGTGCGCCTTCTCGATCTGGGAGTCCTGGGGGCGCGCGTCGAGCTCTCCTCCGGCACAGTAGCCGAACAAAGCGCGGCCACTCTTCGCTTCGAGTCGGACGGAGCGCAACTTGCTTTCGATTGCGCCGTCGTGCGCCTTTCCGAGAGCTTGAGCGGCCATCCCGAGGTTGGGTTGCGGCTACTGCAGGCGCTCGATAGCTCTGACGAGAGACTGCGACAGCTGTTGATGAAGCTCGTCTCCGAGGAGATTGAAAGGGCGCGCAGTCAAGCGCCGCAAGCGGCGGCGCCAACGTTCGACCCCGATGAGACGGCGATGCGAATTCCAGCCCCGTTCCTGTCGTGCCGCTTCGCTGATGGAAGCTGGCGGCGCCGCGGGGTCTTCATTCCCGACCAGCCCGACTCTGGCTTCACGATTCCCTCGGGCCAGGAATTGCTCGAAGTGCAACGACTCTGTCTCACCTACGAGCTCGGAAACGGCGAGGAAAGACGCCTCATCCGCCTCTTCGCCGAGCTCCGCATCTGTCAACACCTCGGCGTCCCACGACGGAAGATCTAGCGACGGCCGTGTAGTTAGGCGTCTTTTGAGGACCTCAAACTTCTGCAGAGAAAATCTGCATTCAGAACATTACGGCAGTCCATCGTCCCGAATTTGAACAGCAGCGCGTGGCAGCTCAGCGATCCAGCCCGGCGGCTATTAGCAAAGCCGCAGCTCTTCGAACAACGGGTCAGTCGAGCACAATGCTCGATAGTTCGGGTCTCATCCGAGAGACAGCCAAAGCACCTTCTGCTGTTCCGCCGAGCCGCCCCACAGCACGCCCGGAGGAGCAGGCACAAAATAAAGAGCCCGCTCGAAGCGGGCTCTCTGTTTTGTGCTTGGGGCGATCCTATTTGAAGACGATGATGAAGGCCACGACCAGGACGTAGATGACCAGCGACTCGATGAGGGCCAGACCGATGATCATGGCTGTCTGAATCGCTCTACCCGCTCCCGGATTTCGGGCCATTCCCTCCAGGGCAGCGGCGATGGCTCGTGACTGGCCGATGGCACCGGCCGAGGCGGCGATGGCGAGACCAACCGTCGCGGCAACGAGATCCCAACGAATGGCAGAGCCGGCCGGCGCGGTGGCGGCCCCCTGCGCGAACATCGCACTCGCCGACAGGGCAAGCAGCGCAACAAACAATGTGATTTTCAAAATCTTCACTGACAACTCCTCCTTTTAGATGCGTCCATATTCAGATCGGGTTCCGATCAATGTTCTTCAGTCGCCACAGCACCACCGATATAGATCGACGTCAACATGATGAAGACGAAGGTCTGCAGCAGAGCACCGAAAACACCAAGACCCATCATGGGCCAGGGAATGATGAAGGGGACCATCCCCATGAAAATCCCCGTGGCCATGTGCTCGCCGAACATGTTGCCGAACAGGCGCATGCCGAGAGACAGGATCCGGGCCAGGTGGCCGATGATCTCGATGGGAAACATCAGCGGCCCCAGCCACCAGATCGGCCCCCAGAAATGCTTGATGTAATGCCAGATCCCCTGCACCCGGATGCCCTGGAGGTTGTAATAGCCGAATGCGGTCAGAGACAGGGCGAACGTGGTGTTGGTGTTGGTCGTAGGCGGCTGCAGGAAGAAAAAGAGCCCGAAGATATTCGACACGAAGATGAAGCAGGCAAAGCCGCCGATGATGTAGAGATATCTCTCGGCGGCATCATGGCCGATGATCTCGGTGAGGAGACCTTTCAAAGCGTCGACGACCTGTTCCAAAACATGCTGAAACGGGCCCGGGTTATCGCGGCTGAGTCGCCTCGTGGCGAGCGGAAAGAGAATGCAACTGATGGCCAGGACGAGCAGGGCCATGACCACGTGATCGGGAATCGTGGAGCGAAACCCGAGGCTGTGCCAGAGGGCATTCAGCGGCCCGAAAAGAATGGAGCTCTCATGATGCATACGTTTATCTCGCCAACTTCTCTGATCTGAAGATCGAGCATACCGCCTCGATCATGATGGCTCCTACGATCACCGAAAAACCGAGGAGCACACTCACCGGGTGATATCCAATAACGAAGATTACAACCGCGAGCGCCAAGCCTAGAAGGGCGAAACGCGCCAAGGCGCGTGCCACCATCTTCCACGGCCTTTTCTGAGGCGCAGGCTGCAGGAGACCGTCAGCAATCTCCTCCAGCCAGAGAAAGTTGACTATAGCCACGAGGGCAAAACAAGTCAACTCCAACAGACCGTGTAACCCATGAAGATAGGTGACGATGAGGCCGAAAAACAGGTAGCAGTAAATCGCGTACTTCCTGAGCCGCGCCAGGAGAGGACTGCGACCTCCGCTCCCCCCAGCTCTCGCCTCCACGAGCTCGTCGCTAGCCCGCATTTCTCACAGGGTTTCTGCTGCGGAAACGGATAGCAGCCTGTCTGCGGAGCCTGCCCTGAGGAGCGAAGCGACGAACGGGTTGCGCATTTTCGCTCCAGAGACACAAAAGGCCGCCGAACTCGCGGTGTGCGGGGGGCATCTGTGTGGCACAGGCACTCTTGCCTGTGTGCCGCGGCGTCGAGCCGCGGCGTTCCTGCGACGACTCACAGGGAGGTCGGCCTCGACGGCCGACACACAGGCAAGAGTGCCTGTGCCACACAAGAGGCCGATCGCACTGACCCGACTAGCGACTACACCCTGTGAGAAATGCGGGCTGGACATCACTTTCGCAGGGCCAAGCGAAACAGGTTCACGAAGGCTGCGGCGATTCCGAAGCCGGTGAAGACCAGGGTCAGCCATGGCTTGGTCCCGAAAAGCCGGTCCATCCAATAGCCTATGCCAAACCCGATGCCGATGGCCAATGGAAACATGAACCCGAGCGATGAAGCCTCGAGCATCTGGGCATTGGCCCGGCTCTTCTCCCGATCGCTTTCGGTATCCGGCTCGGGTTTTTCAGTGTCCATCAGAATCGGGCCACAGTGCCGGCCACGGTGTCATGGAGC
>DASZZV010000011.1:0-2872 GCA_035544835.1 Thermoanaerobaculia bacterium | reverse complement strand
GCAGCGCCGGCTTCGTGTCGGCAACGAGGGCGGGGGCGGAGAGCGCGACTGTGAGCAGTGTGAGCAGGATCGTTCGTCGCATACGGCTATGCTAGCACGCAGATCTGCGGCCGTATTCCGTCACTCTGCTTCGAGATTGTGAACATCGTTGGCGAGGTCGAGCTCGTCGAATTGTCTCCCTAGAAAGCGAACGGCGAGGAGCAGTTCCCCCACCATGACCGCTAGCGGCGGCATCGTGGCCACCACAATCGATCCGGCGTTTCCGGCGAAAAAGTGATGAGCAATCCATAGCGACGGCAGGAAGACCATCGCCGCCGGGAGCACGATCAATCCCAGAGCCATGATGTGGCCGGCCAGAACCAGGATTCCCTGTCCTGTCGCGGCGATCCCCTTCATGTCTTCTTTTGATCCGATGGTCCATCCCGGAAGCAGCACCACCACGGCGTTGTGCAGCAGAAGCTGGATGGCGGTGATGGGCGTGAGAAAAATGAGTGTCATGATCACGAACTGCGGCGTCGAAAAGAACACCTGTGCTGAGCTGAGCAGTTCTCCGGAGCGAAGCAGCAACACGCCGACAGACAGCATCACTGCCTCGGCCAGAACGATCACCACTAACGGTGCTCCGACCCCGGCGGCAATCAGCCGCTCCCCGGAGATCGGCAGTGTTTTCAGGTAATCAAAACGTCGCTGGTCGAGCCGTAGATCGGCCTTCATGGTCAGCGGAGCGAAGACCATGAAGAAGAGGCCGAAGCAGAGCATGACCACGCCGGCCACCTTCAGGACCTCGATGGAGTGCTGGGTATGCGCAGTAGCGGCCAGGCCCCCAACGACAGAGAAACCGGACAGGAGGAGGATGAGCAGAGTCCTCCCCGACACCCGCCCGACCGCAATCAGGTTCTTCCACAAAATCGCGACCTCGGGGATGCCCGTCGGATGCAGCTTGAATGGTTGCGGAGCTTTGCGGAAAACAACTGCGCGTCCACTGACCGTGCCGCGGCGGGACTTCATCACGTCGGCGCGTTTCTGAGAGGCGGTGATCGAAGCCTCTTCGAATGAGACATCGAACCGCGCCGCCAGAAGAAAGGAAAGGACCCCTGCGATCAGAACGGCGAAAACCGAGGTGAAGAGTTGTTTCATATCTCCGGGTAGAACCGCCTCGATGAGCAGTCGCGGAAAAAGAAAGAGGGCCGAGAGCGGAGTGCGGTGAAAAGGAGCCGTCAGCCCAGTGAGCTCGCCGGGGTCATGATTGGTCCGAAGAAAGGCCTTCGATCCGCTCAGGCTGCTGGGAGGATACTGGGCCGCGACGATGCCGATGATCCCGGCAAGCAGGACGAGGACGATGGCCAGCCGCGCCAGCCATCGAGCTCCGGCCAGCTGGAGTCGGGCCCGGCCCAGCGATACCATCATCAGGTAAATATTCAGCACAGTGACCGCTGCCCATACGCCGACGAAGTGTCCACGGCGAAAGCCGAGGAAGGTCATGATTGCGCTGGTGAAAAGGATCTGCGGCTGTGACCGGAGAACCTTATAGAGAAGTAGTTGCCAGCGTCGCAGCGGAGCGGGGAACAGGAATTGAATTTCCGCCGGCGCGAAGGTGACCCCGCCTGACGAATCTGGAAGCGCCCACGCTGCGATCAGGAGAAAGAGAACGATCATGCTGCCGGCCGAGACGAACATGTCACCACCGGCCAGTTCCATTGTGCGGAAATTCGACGGACTCCTGTGCCGAAACATGTTTCGTCCAAAGACGAAAACGAAATAGAGGATGCCGACGAAGGCCGACAGGGCATAGCGCGGCTGCTTCAGTCGACCGAGCTTTTGAAGGAACCGATTCTTCGCCGAGCGCGTCGAGACGAAAACAAAGGCTTCAACGACCTGCGGTATCGACATGCGGCTCTTCTGACTGCGTGATTTTCAGGAATGCTTCCTCGAGTGAGAGGTCGTTCTGACCCGCCGCGATCTGCCACTTGATGTGCTCGAGCGTGCCGAAGGCGACGGAAGATCCCTGCCGGATGATCAGAATCGAGTCGCACAACTCCTCGACCAGATGAAGGAGATGCGAGCTGAGGATGATCGACGCTCCCTCCTTTGCCCGTCGCGTGATCGACTCTTTCATCTTCCGGATTCCGAGGGGATCGAGTCCCGTCAGCGGCTCGTCGAAGATGAGAACGCGGGGCGAGTGAATCAGGCCGCAGGCGATCATGAGCTTCTGCTTCATTCCTCGAGACAGCTCAGACGGAAGCGCCTTGCGTTTGTCGGCGAGCTCCAGCTCCTGGAGCAATGGAGTGGCCAGCTCCTCGGCGTCGGGAACCTGATAGATGCGGCCGATGAACTGCAGGTGCTCTTCGACTGTCAGATAGTCGAAGAGGCGAGGCTCATCGGGCATGAAGGCGAGATTCTTCTTGGCCTCGATCGGGTTCGCACGGATATCGAAGCCGCAGATCTTCACGAGTCCATCGGTGGGGGGGTGGATTCCGGCCAGCGCTCGCAGCGTAGTGGTTTTGCCAGCACCGTTGGGTCCGACCAGCCCGAGAATTGAGCCTGACTCGACGGTGAAGGACAGCTCTTTGACGGCCATGAAGTCGCCGTACGACTTCGTTAGATTTGCGACTTCGATCAGATTCTGCATGGTCTGATGATACGCATGGGGAGGGGCGAAGTTGCGAGGAAGGGAGACCAAAGTTGCCGATGCCAGGAAGCTAACCAAATCTTGCGCGCTTTTCTGTTGTCATCCCGAGCCGCGGACAGCGTGCGCCTTCCACTGAGAAAAGAAACTGAGTGGGTGTCATCCCTCGCTGCGGCTCGGGATGACACCCACTCAGTTTCTTTTCTCAGTGGAAGGCGCACGCTGTCCGCGGCTCGGGATGACAAC
>DASZZV010000010.1:0-17213 GCA_035544835.1 Thermoanaerobaculia bacterium | reverse complement strand
CAAGGTCTTCGAAAAAGCGGCAGCCATCCGCGTTTCGTAGAGTCCCGGGGCTAGCTCGGCTAGAGGACGCCTTTCTCCTCGTCCAGCAGCATCCTGCATACCTCCCGGCGGCGCTGGCGGCGTTGCGCGATCAATGAACGTCCCTGGTCGGGAAACCACCCTGGCAATGGCTCGTCGTGCGCCAGCGATCCCGCGGCGATCTCCAGGGCTGTCGTTCCCTCACGCCGCGCCGACGCAAAGTCTTCGGCCAGACCGCGAAGGCCCGCCGCGTCGATGATGGCCGCGGCGGCCAGCGCGATGGCGGCAGCTTCCGTGGGATTCTCGAGTGAAGTGAGCACGCGGGCAGCGCGTCGAAGCTCCGTCGTAGTGATGGTCGGCTCCAGCGCCAGGACTGCTCGCGAGAAGTTCCGTGGCTTGTCGAGCCACTTGCCGAGACGTTGAAAGAGAATCAGGACTTCGAAATGTCTGCGCTCGGTCTCAATCGGCGGATGGTAAAGCGTCGCCGCGATCTCCCCGATGCGAAGGGCCTCCTCGAGCCGCGAGCCGCCGTCGAGATCCTGATAGAGGGGTTTCAGAAATGATTCGATCCTCGCCAGAAGATCGCTTGCGACTCCAGCAGTCATCGGTTGGCCGAGAATTGTGGCACGCAATGGCTGAATTGGAACGGCCGGCTCTGGTCTCGACCTAGAATGCAGCTTGCCGTTTTTGTGTTGAGCGGAGAGAGATGAAGGTTATAAGAGCGTCGAAGTACGGATTCTGCTCGGGAGTGCGTATCGCCGATCTGAAGGTGAAGCGATTTGCGGCAACCGGCCAGCGGGGGGCGATCCTCGGGCAGGTCGTCCACAACGAGCGTGTCGTTCAGGAGATGGAAGATCTCGGCGTGCGTACCGTCGAAGCGATTGAAGACGTTGCCGAGCCGACCATCGTGTTTTCGGCACACGGCGTCCCCCCCTCTTTCCACGACGGGGCGAAAGCTAACGGCCTTCAGGTTCTCGATACGACCTGCAAATTCGTTTATGACATTCATAGAGAGTCGAAGAACGCTCGCGCCCAAGGCTACCATCTCCTGTTCATCGGCGACCCGAAACACCGCGAGGTAATCGGCTACACGCACGATCTCGATGCCGCTGATTACCACATCATTTCCAAGCTCGAAGAAGTCGCCCGTGTGGATTGGCAGAGATACCCGAAGGTCAAGGTCTTCTACCAGACCACACTCAACGCTGACGAGTACGAAGATGTAGTGAAGGCTGTGGAGCAGTGCGTGAACGCAGTCGAGCGGGCTGACACCATCTGCTATGCCACCAAAGAGAATCAGGTGGCGGCGCGGGAGCTCTCGGAAGATCCCGAGGTCGAGGCCATCGTGGTGGTGGGCGGCTCCAAGAGCGCCAATACCAAACATCTCTGGGATATCTGCAAAGAACGCAAACCCGCCTATCTCGTTCAGGGGGCAAGCGACCTCCAGTCTTCCTGGTTTCAGGGTCAGAAGGTCGTGGGCCTCACCGCGGGGGCATCGACCCCTGACTATGTTATTGATGAGGTCGAACAGCAGCTAAGCTCGTTCTGAGAGAATAAATTACCTGTTTTAGACGTTCCGCCTGCCATGACATTGACCCGACGAATGGCAGGCGGATTTGTCCTGCTGCTTTCCCTCCTTCTGAGTTCTCCCCTCTCTGCTGAACCTCTGCAGAAAGGCTGCGCTCCCGGCCTGGGAAGCGAAGAGCTTCATTACTCCTGGAAGCTCAAAGGCGCGTTGTCGTGGATTGCAGGCCTGCGGTTCCCCACCTCGGGTGTGGGCGCTTTGAAAACAGTCGAGTCCGGCGGCAACCATCTCGTCGACTCGCAACTGCTCATCACATCGCGCAAGAGCTCGGATGGTTTCTACCTGTACCAGTCGCAGATGGACCCCAGTGGTGAGAAGACCCTCATGACCTTCCACGGCTACAGCTGGGGCTCGAGCCACCGAAACGAGCGTACGCACTTCGACTACCTCAAGAGGCTGGTACGGACGCGGAAGGAATCGTCGGACGATGGAGTGGAGAACAAAGTGAAGCCGCTTCCGCCGCAGGATATGCGCGACGTGCTCACCGCGATCTACTACCTCCGTCAGAACGCCGCGCAGATCACGGCGCCGGTTCAGTCGCAGGTGTTCTCGGACGGGAAGTTGTACACCGTCGTCTTCGCGCCGGCCGGTCATAAGACCATCGGGCTGGGCTCGACATCGGTCGCTGCCCTCGGCTATCGGATTTCCGCGGTTCCCAACGCCCAGAAGAAATTTCCCGGTGACGTCGTGGTCTGGTTGTCGAACGACAACCGGCGCCTCCCGGTGCGCATCGAGGTGCAGCAGAGTCTGGCCTCACTCGAGTTGAATCTGCAGTCCGTGGACGGCTGCTCGTAAGCGAGTCGGCCTTTTGTGTGGCACAGGCACTCTTGCCTGTGTGTCGGCCGTCGAGGCCGACTTCCCTGTAGATTATTCACGGAAAAGCCACGGCTCGACGCCGCGGCACACAGGCAAGAGTGCCTGTGCCACACAAGAAGAAACGTTACGAGACGCCGAACGAGCTACTCGGCGTTCCCAGTCCGCAGAAGAGGCCGACCAGATCGAGCAGCTCGGCGACATGGAAGGGTTTCTCGAGGAACGCAGCCGGCTTCAACTCGACGTCGAAGTCGTCCATCTTGTACGCCGAGATGACGATGACCGGTGACTCGCGTTTCATCGTGCGAAACCACCGCAGCCACTCACGACCATCCATCACCGGCATCATGATGTCGAGGATGACGAGCATGATGTCGGGGTTCTGCTCCACGATGGTGATGGCCTGCTCTCCACTCGGGGCCGTGAAGACCTCGAAGCCGTAAGGCATCAGCAGGTCGCGGTACGAAGCGAGCAGTTTGGCGTCATCGTCGATGACGAGCAGTTTCCGCAGCGATTGTGGAGCTCTTTTTGCGCGCACTGGTGAAATTATCGCACTTTCTCGGATTTCATTTGCTTCCCGCGGAACTTTTGCAATTCATGTACCGGAGATTAACGCGAGTCCCGCATGGAGGGGACGCCATCACGAGGCACTCCGCCCAGTCCGCCGTGGGGACGCTGCTCGTACCGCCGAGGATGCGGAAGGATTCGATAGGGCAGGAGCTTACCCTTGCTGACGTTGGCTGATGCCGGCGCTGTGGCCACCACACTCTGTCCGGCACTCATGAATCCGCGGAGATGCCAGGTCCCCTCGAAAAAGAAAGCCTCCTCAACGGCCAGGATGAAGTCGGAGTCTTCCCCCTTGCCAGCAATCACGAGGTGCTCGGGTCTCAGCAGATAGATGCCGTCCCCCTGAAAGGGCGGATTTGATTCGTTCCAGGCACCGATCGGGGACTCGACCTCGGTTCCCCGAATGGTCACCGGTACGAGATTGACCTGTCCGGTCGCTCTCGCCGCATCCGTCGAGGAGGGCGACTCATAGGCATGTTTGCTACTGCCGGTCAGACTGATCTTTCCCGCTTCGAGCACCAGAACGGCGTCACAGTTTCCCAGGTCGTGGAAACTGCCGATCTCGGCGACGACGGTCGTGCCGATCGTTCGAAGAAAGCGGAAGAGCTGATCGGAGAGCTCGCTCCCTTCGGAAGGGTCGGTGCCGCTGAGAAGACGCTCCATGATGAGGATGCCCGGCCGCAGCAGTTCGATCTGCGCACATCGCGCGCGGGCCAGTTCGGAGGTCGACAGTTGTCGCAGCGATCGATCGAGCAGTCGATCGACCTCCCACCGCCGCGCTGCCTCGTCGAGATCGAGGAACCGATCTTCCCGATCGAGTGGACGTTGCCGTACCGCGGCCACGAGAAGATGGCCAACGGACCATCTCGCCGGCTGCTCCAGCTGAGGGGTCAGATACAGGAGAGGTCGGCGTTTTCGGGGCAGGTCGTGGACCTCGCGAGTGCCGATGAGGATCGATCCCCCGGAAGGTTTTAAGTCTCCAGCAAGGAGCTTTAGAAGCGTGGACTTTCCGCTTCCCCTGACGCCGACGATCGCCGCGTGGGAGCGCGCGGGGATTCGAAAGGAGAGATCTGTGAAAAGGGGAGTCGCTCCCCGATGAGAGAAGGCGAGCGATTGTACGGCAAGATCGAGCACGGCGGGATTCTACGCATTAATCGGAGTGGCGACATCCTGTCGCCTGGCTCGGCGGCGTAGATGCCGCCACTCCGATTACAACAAACTACGGGCGCCTGCGTTCCCGCGGCATCTGCTGAGGCTGACCTTGTTCGCCGCCACGACGCATTCCGCGTCCTCGCTGTCCTTCCTGATCGGCCATGGCGGTGCGGAGGCGGCCCCACTGCTCGTCGCTCAAGGCGCTGCGCATGTCGACCATCATCATCAGCTCGCGCTCGAAGAGGCGCCCCCGCGACTCGTTGAGTTTCGCTGCCAGGCGTTGAATGTCCCCTCGGTTGAGTTGTGGCTGATCGAGCTCCCCGCGCAGCTCGAGGCTGCGCTTCTCGACATCGCCCCTGAGATCGATGAGCTGCGGCGCCGACGCCCTGAAGATTCCATCGAGTTTCTGCTGCTGATCCTGCGACAGAGCGAGGCGCTCGACAACCTCAGGCTTTCTCCACCACTTCCCATTCGGAAGGCCCGGTCCCTGAGCGAAAGCCGTTCCCGCTGTCAAAGACAGCAAAGCCAAAAACATCAGTTTCCTCATGACGTACCTTTCCTCGATCCCGTGGAGGGATCTTCCCAGCTCTCCCACTGAACGACACTGTGGAAATCCTTGAGCTCGTCGGAAGCCCACGGATCTTCGCTCCTGGTCTCGCCAAGCGTCTCGGAGGTCGCGGAGGTTGTCACGCTCCGGACGACGGCCGGCTTCACCGACGCGGTCTTCACCGATGAGGTGGCCGACCTCTCCTGCATCCAGACCCCACCAGCCAGAAGGACGACCAGCGCGGCCGCCGCCGAGAGCCTCGGTACATCCATACGCCGCTGCGGCTGGACGGCATCGATCTTCCGTTTGATGGCGATCTGCTGACGCTTCCAGAAGGTGGCCGGCTTCCGTTCGATAGAAGAACACGATTCCTTGCGGCCAGCCTGCAGCTTCAGCTGAAGGCGCTTGAAGCGACCGAGGCAATCAGGGCAGCCAGCAACATGCTCGCTGACCGCGGTATCACTCGACGGCAGGTAGTAATGCTCCAGCAGATCAACTTCGCTGTAGTGTTTCATATGGGCCCCTCGAATTCCGGATGCTCCGGCAACCAGCTTCGTAACTCCTTGCGAACTTTGTGTACTGCCCGGAACAAATGCGCTCGGACCGTTCCGGGGCGCAGCTTCAAAAGCCTGGCGATGTCTTCCAGCGAAAGGTCCTCGAAATGGCGGAGTGTGAAGATCGTTTTCTGTTGCTCCGACAGGTGCTCGATGGCTCTTTCAATCGCTCTACCAATCTCGCCGCCCAAAGCCTCGTTCTCGGCGTCGGGGCGGCCGTCAGCCAGATCGATTCCTACCGTTTCACCATCCTCGTCTCGAGAGCTCCAGGGGAGAAAAGTCCACTTGCGGGCCCTTAGTACGTCGCGTCCCCTGTTGATGGCGATGCGCGTCAACCAGGTTTCCAGACCCGCCCTCCTCTCGAACTTCCCAAGGCTCAAATACGCCTGGACAAACGTGTCCTGCGTGACCAGGTCTGCGTCCATCTCGTTCCGCACGATAGCCAGAGCGATCCTGAAGATCTTTCTCTGATATCGCTCTACGATCTGAGCGTAAGCCTGCTCGTTCCCGGCCAGACTCCGGCTGATCAGATCAGCGTCCGGCGTTTCTGCCACAGGTTCAGTGCACTGAACGTTTGCCATCTTCATCGGGTACCACAACTATCTGACGGCGCGGACGGCCGGACGTTTACAGCGCCTGATTTGGCTCCCCTCGCGCCCGACCTCCGCGTCGCCAGCGCCACTCCAATGCAAATGATCGTCCCGGAGATGAGGGTCGTGCCTCCAATCGTCTCCTTCAGGACGGCTGCCGCGAGCAGGGAGGCGATGAAGGGCTGGAGGTAGGTGTAAGCCGCAACGGTCGAGCTTTCTGCTCGGCCCAACGCCCAGCCGTTGAGCTGATACGCCACTACGGTCGGCCCGATGATCATTCCGGCCAGCCCGAGCCACGACGCCATGGTGATCGCTCCCCAGTTCTGTCGCGCAAGACCGACCAGACAGAAAGGAAGCATCAAGGGAACGGCGATCAGAAAAATACTGGCGATTACGAGAGAAGCGGGATATCGCGACATGATGGGACGGGAGACGACGAGGTATGTGCCGAACGAGGAGCAGTTAAGGAGCACCAGGACGTCACCGAGCATGGAGCTTCGGGTTCCCGCCACTCCCTGAAAGCCGATGATCGTCAGAGCTCCCACCGCCGCTACGGCGATGCCGAGGCCCCGTCTGAGGCTGGCCTTCTCGGTCTTGAGAAGGATCGCTCCAACCAGAGTGAAGATCGGAATCGTCGTGATCAGGATGGCCGCCTCATGCGCGGACGTCAGCGACAGGCCGCTGATGAACAGGAGCTGATTGAATACCACGCCCAGAAGTGAGTAGAGGACCAGGGAACGTTTTTCTGCCACCGCCGCGAGCGGCCATCGACGCTGTTGAACCCAGGCCAGGAGCGAGAGCAGGGCTGCCGAGCCACACACCCGTAGCCAGGCCAACGCCAGCGGGTGAAAACTTCGGAGCGCGATTTTCCCGAACAAATAGTTCAGCGAGAAAAGAACGGCCACGGTAAACAGGACCGCGTGGACCGTGGCGGGCGCTGCTGGCCTCTGGCCTGCGGCTTCTGGTTCCAACTCGACCAATTCCCGCCGCTAGCGCTCGAGCCAGATATCCCGATATCGAACGGGGGGAGGAACGAGATAGGTGCTGAGTCCTCGTACCTCGGGCTTGGAAATGACGAAGAATCGGTCGTGGAAGAGGAAGACGAAGGGAGACTCTCTCACCACCAGCTTATCGAGCTCCCGGTAGATCTCGGCCCGTCGCTCGGTATCGGAGGACCGCCTCGCTTCTTCGATGGTCCGGTCCAGCTCGGGAGAGTGAAAGTGCGTTCCGCGGATCGTCTCCGACTGTGTGTGCAGAAAGATGAAGAAGAAGTTATCGGGATCGGGAAAGTCCGCATACCAGTTGCCGGTGAAGATGGAATTGTGATTCTCGTTGAGCTGCAGCTGTCTCACCGAACGGGCATCGCTCTGCGTGACATTCATCGTGATTCCCACTGCCGCGAGATCCTCGATGATCAGCGTGACCTGTCCGGAGTTATAGAACTCGTTGGTGTCCCAGTTCGGGTAGTCGATCGAGAATCCCGATCCATATCCGCTCTGGCTGAGAAGCTGGCGTGCGCGCTCCGGATCGTACTGGTAGCCTTTCAGGTTCGGATCGTGTCCCAAAAGGCCGGGCGGAAGCAGGGACTGCGCGGGAACGCCGAGACCGGAAAAGATCCGCTGATTGATCCGATCCTTGTTGATCGCATATTGGACAGCCTGCCGCACCTCAACCTTGTTGAAGGGTGGCTTCGAGCAATCAAAAGTGAGGTAAGAGGTGTGCAGCTGAACGGTGTCGAGAATGTAGGGGGCGCGCACCGGATCTTTCCGCAACTGCTCGATCACGGCGAGGGGAATGCCGTGAGCGATGTCCAGTTCACCACGCAGGAAAGCGTCGGACATCTCCTTTGCGCTCTTGAAGTCGAGTCGGAACTCGAGCTCGTCGACCCGTGGCTTGCTGGAGTCCCAGTAGTTTCGGTTGGCCCGCATGACCACCGATTCAGCCGAGACGCGGTCGACGATGAATTCGCCTGCACCGATGCCCTTTTGCGCAAATTCCCGCTGGTCTTTCGTTTCCTCGATGGGAACGATTCCCGCCTCCGGCATCGAGAGGAGAAGAAGAAAAAACGCCAGGGGCTCGGTCAGCTCGATTTCCAGCGTGGCCGAATCGACGACTCGCAGTCCTTCTGCCTTCGTGGCGTGACCGGCCATGACTTTCTCGGCGCCCTTGACCGGCCTCATGATCCATCGACCCGGCGAGTTCAGCTCGGGCGACATGATGCGGTGGAAGGTGTTGGCGACATCTTCCGCGGTGATTAGCCTTCCGGAATGGAACTTCGCGTTAGGTCGGATATGGAAGCGGTACAGAGTTCCGTGATCGAGTACTTCCCATCGCTCAGCGATGGCCGGCACCAGCTCTGCGCCTTCGCCGAATTCGACGAGATTCTCGTGAATGGCCTTCTGAATGTACCCGAGTGCCATGAACTGGCAGAAGACCGGATCGAGCGTGAGCTCGGTTGGAAGAACGGTAGCGGTGACGAGACGTCCACCGCGTTCCGCCTTGGGAAGCCTGAAGCGAAGGAGCTCCTGGGACAGAAGTGAGGACTCCTGACGCAGCGTGTTCGCCATCTGGCTCAGGTCGGCAACCGTGAAGTTGCTCTCACGGGTTCCCTGCTGGATCGTCGTCATGGCCTGAACGATCGTGCCGCTCTCCGTGGAAAGGACAGAGGTCGAAGAGACGACAGTACCGACGGCGGCCATGATGTTTTCCATGGCCTGGCTGATGGCCCGGCTTCCCGTCTCCTGCTCCTGCATGGCCCGTTTCAGATGCTTGGTGTAGTCGCGTACCGTTCCGGTCTGCTCGCCGATCTTTCGCGACGTGATCGACTGCTCCTGGGTCGCTGCGGCGGTCTGCTGAACCATCTTCGTAACTTCCTCAATGGCACGCGTGGCTGCGTCACTTCCACGGATCTGTTCCTCCGTGGCGCGCGCGATCTCGCCGATCGAGGCCGTGGAACGTTCCGTCAGATCGAGGATTTTTCCGAGTACCTGCTCGGCCCGAACGGTGACATTCACTCCCTCGGTGACTCTCTCGGAGCTGGCGGTCATCTGACCGGCCGCCTTGTCGACACTTCGTTGAACGTTCTGAATGAGCGTGCGGATCTCATCGGTTGAAACCGAGGTGCGCTCCGAGAGGTCACGGATCTCGTCAGCAACGACGGCAAAACCGCGGCCACGATCTCCTGCCTGAGCGGCGATGATGGCGGCGTTGAGTGCCAGGAGATTGGTCTGGCCGGCGATCTCGTCGATGACGCGTACGATCTCGCCGATCTCCAGGGAGCGCTCGCCCAGCGTGTTGAGTGCCGACGAGGCCTCGTCGACGGATTGCTGAATCTTGCGCATCCCTTCGACGGAGCTCTGTACAGCCTCGCGCCCCTCATTGGCCGCCTCGGCCACATACCGCGCGAAATCCGAAGACTGCCGCGCCGATTTTCCGATCTCCACCGTGGTGGCGTTCATCTGCACCATGGAACTGGCGGTCTGGATGGCGAACGAGGAGAAGCTCTCGGTGTTACTGGCGACTTCGTTGATCGAGGCGATCATTTCTTCGATTGCTGACGCCGTCTCCTCCACGAACTGAGAGAGGGTGTCGGCGATGCGGCTTACTTCCTCGATGCTGGCCGACATCTGCAGAATCGATGTCGACGTCTCCTCGGCATTCAGCGAGAGATTCTCCATACTCCGCTGAACGGAGTTGATGGACTGGTCGATCTGTCCGACCGACTCGGCCGTGCTCTCCGCCGATGACAGCTGATCGCTGGAGATGCGAGCCAGCGCTCGCGAGCGCTTGCTGAATTGCTCGCTGACTCCGCTGACGTCGCGGGTCAACTGACTGAAGCGGCTGATCGTTCGCTCGAGATTCAGAACGAGACCGTGAACGGCCACGCTCATGGCCCTGCCGCCGGCCACACGTTCGATATCACTGTTCTTGAAAGTCAGATCGCCGGCGGTGATCCGATTGAGCAGGCCTGCCGCCGAACCGATGCGCTCGCCTTCACTGCCAGCTACGGACGACGTCATGGTCGGCTGCCATGCATCCATCAGGAAAATCACCAGACCGGACGCGGCACCGATCAGAAAAGCTTTTGTGAGTGCTGATCCCCGGAAGCCGAAGAGATAGAGAAGAGTGATGAGAAGAGCCAGTCCCACGCCGAAAGCGATGATCCTTCTACGATTTGTGAGCGCCAGCAGGTTCATGATTCCTCGTTTTCCGATGCTACCATAGCGATCACGAGGAGCGACCGACCACCCGCGGCTCCGGTCGCGCTGAACCGTGTGAGATGCGGGTTGAGACTGCAGTGAATAGTTACTTTTCGGCGCGCCGAACGCTCATCGATCAACATCTCGACGGCATTCGCCTCGCGGCGTCTGCACCTGCTGTTCTCACCGGTCCACTTAGCGAGGCCATCACTTCGCCCGGGAAACGAATTCGCGCGCTTCTTCTGCTGACGGTGGGGGAGGCTTTTGGTGGCCGATGCGATCGTCTGCTCGACGCCGCGGCGGCGTTCGAGATGATTCATTCTTCGTCGCTGATCCTCGATGACCTCCCGGCCATGGACGATGCCGAGCTACGGCGCGGAAAGCCCGCGCTGCATCGCTCCTTCGGAGAAGACCTGGCGATCCTCAGTGCCGTGGCTCTTCTGAATCATGCCTATGGCTTGATCGCCGCGAACCACGCCGCGATGAATCCGAGGCGCTGGCCGCTCAAGGTGCTCATCGACCGTGTGGTCGCCGCGGTCGGTTGGGACGGGACGATCGGCGGCGAGGCTGTGGACCTTCACAGCGAATCAGCACGGCTCGATTTCGAGACCCTCGAGTACATTCACAGCCGAAAGACCGGGGCGCTTTTCGTCGCCGCGGCGAGCAGTGGGGCCATCCTGGCCAACGCCCCGGAATCGAGTGTTCGGTCCATCGAGGCCTACGCCAAGAATCTGGGGCTGGCTTTTCAGATCACTGACGACATTCTCGACGTGACCGCTACGGCTGAGGCCATCGGGAAAGACGTCGGCAAGGACGTCGACAAGCTCACCTTCGTGAAGCTGGCCGGGGTGGACGGCGCGCGGCAACTTTCGGTCGAGCTCACGGCGACCAGCATTGCCGCAATTCAATCGTTGGGCGGGGCCGCCTCTCATCTCCGGGAGCTGGCGGAGATGGTGAGAGACCGCGTGCGATGAAGGCGCCCGATTGTCATCCTGAGGGAGCGGGCTCAGAGGTGACGGGTCGGAAGAATGTGAGTGCGACCGAAGGATCTTTGGCGACATCTGCAGGATTTGAATTCAAATCGCCGTCATGTCACCGAAGATCCTTCGCTGCGGCTCAGGATGACAAACGCTACAGCGTCGTTCGGCTCACTTGACATCAGGCGGAAACGGTCTACATTGGCGGATGTCGCCGAGGGAGTGTTCGGCTCCGGCGGCGGCTTGCCAGCCTAATCCTCAGCGCTGAGGAGCGGGGGAACCGAACTTAGCGACGGCTTGCCACCGTCCGGGGTGAATCCAGCCAGAAGCTGGAGGGGCTTCCCGCCCTAATCCGACAGCTAACCTCGTAGGCGGCACGGAGGGCAAGCCCTACAAAACGCCGCGGAGCGATCCGCGGCGTTTCCTTTTGAAATTGAGAATTGAGAATTGAGAATTGAGAAAGAAAAACTGGTTCTTCTTTAATTTCTCAATTCTCAATTCTCAATTCAAAAAAGAGGGAGTCCTTTCGGACTCCCTCAGATGGATTGAAGCTTGGTGCCCAGGGACGGAATCGAACCGCCGACACGAGGATTTTCAGTCCTCTGCTCTACCAACTGAGCTACCTGGGCAAGGCGCGCCACGATAACGAACAACGCCAATCGTGTCAACGAACTGCCAACGGTGCGCGGGGCGTGGAGATTCCAGAGCTTGCGGCAACATGGCGTGTAGGGCCGCATGGCGTGCGGCCGGCACCTGGCAGTTTGTTAACTGGCAGACCGAGGCGACCGGCAGGGGTACCGGCCGCATGCCATGCGGCCCTACGCCCGCCGACCCCTTCGTCATTCCGCTGTTGGCTCTTCCCTGTTTCTTTTCCTTCGCTATACTCCGCCCGTTGAATATCGAACGAAACGATCTCGAGCGCTTCGAACAGCGTCTCGGCTACAGCTTCCGCAACGGCGAGCTTCTGGTCAGGGCTTTGACACACAAGTCCTACGCCCATGAAGCCCGTGAGCGTCAGCTCGACGACAACGAGACCTATGAGTTTCTCGGGGACTCCGTTCTCGGGTTCGTGATTGGCGACCTTCTCTTTCAGCATTTCCCGACCCTTGACGAGGGAGCGCTCTCCAAGATGAAAGCCTACCTCGTCAGCGCTCCGATTCTGGCCATGAAGGCTCGCCAGTATGGAATGGGGGAGGTTCTGTTCCTCGGCGTCGGTGAAGAGAAATCGGGCGGGCGCAAGAAAGACTCACTCCTGGCGAATCTGTTCGAGGCGGTGATTGCCGGGGTCTTTCTGGACGGCGGTATTGAGCCGGCGCAGAAGCTTCTTCGCGACTCTTTCCAGCCCGACGTTCTGGCCATAGATTCCGACGATCTGTTGTTTCAGGACTACAAGACGGCCCTGCAGGAAGTCGCGCAGGGGCAGGGGCTGCCGTTGCCGGAGTATCAGGTCGTCGATGAGATCGGTCCGGACCATGACAAGCGATTCGTCGTCGAGGTCCGGCTGACCAGCGAGATTGCGGCGAAGGGAGAGGGGTCATCGAAAAAGGAAGCACAGCAGCAGGCCGCGAAAGCTGCTCTGCAGATGGACGCCGAGCGGCGCAGCTGAGCCGCGCTCCTCAGCAGGCAAGGGGGAAACTGGTCCTTTTCCTTCTTCTGCTGACGGCCTTTTCGACCTCGCTTGTTGGAGAGACGCGGCCCATCGACCGCGACCTGATCAGGATTCGTGACGAGATTGCGGCGCTCCGTTCGAATCTGGCCCGCGTCAACAGCCAGGCTCGTTCCGCGGAAGGGGAGCTGGAGGCGGTGAATCTGGAGCTGGCCATTCACCTCCGAGAACAGACACTTGCGGAAGAGGTCGCCGCAGACCTCGAAAATCGATCCGTTCAGCTCACGACCGAGATGACCGACCTGACGGCCCGCGTGGCACAGCAGAAACGGGCCTTGTCCCAGCGGCTGGCCGTTCTCTACAGGCTCGGGAATCTCTCCTACCTTCGAATCATCCTGGGCCTCAACGCTGGGCAGAACCCGCTGGAAGCAGCGTCGATGCTCTCCTATCTCGTACGTCGGGACGCGAGGCTCGTCGACTCCTATCGGGTCTCGCAGAGAAAGCTCGACTCCGACCGCTCCATGCTCACATCTCATCGCGCCAGGATTACCCAGATGCAGGAGAAGATCGCCGAGAGCCGGCGCAACGTCGAAGCCAGGAAGCGGCAGAAAGAGACATTGCTGGTATCACTGCGCAGCCAGTCGACGAGCTCGGTTCTGAAGATCGCCGAGTTGCAGGAAAAAGAACAGCGGTTGCAGCGGCTGTTCAATCTTCTTTACGCCCACAACAGCGGCGACGCCATTCACCGCGAGAAGGTGACCTCTTTCAAAGGTGCTTTGCAGTGGCCTCTTATGGGGAAATTGATCGAAGGCTTCGGAAGGCAGAGAAACTCGAAGTTCGCGACTTTCACCCAGAGTAACGGCATCAAGATCGCTGCAGCGCCGGGAGCAGATGCTCATGCTGTCTTCAATGGAACAGTTTTGTTCTCACAGTGGTTCAGAGGATACGGTAACCTCTTGATCGTTGATCACGGTGACCGTGTTTTCTCGCTCTATGGAAATATCAGGGGAGCGACGGTTCACGTCGGTGAAAGCGTTGTTGCCGGTCAGGTAATCGGGTTCGTTGCAGAAAATGAGGAAGGGGGCGACAGCTATCTGTACTTCGAGGTCCGGGAGGACAACCGTCCCTCCGATCCGCGGTCGTGGCTGCGCTGATCGCTGAATGCTTATGAGCGGCAAGAAAATTGTGTTTCTGGCCATTTCCGTGGCCCTGATGCTGATGATGTTGGCCGCAGGTGTCTTTGCCCAGGCCGTGCAGAAGGACAATGTCTACAAGTACCTCAGCATCTTCACCGAGGTCTTCCGGATCGTCCGGGAGAACTATGTGGAAGATGTGTCGACGGACAAACTGGTGAAGGGAGCCTTCTCCGGTGTTACCGATGCCATCGATGAATTCAGCTACTACGTCCCCCCTTCTCAGATGCCTGAATACAGGAAGTTCACCGAGGATCAGCCGAATCCCCTCGGTCTGGTCGTGACCAAGCGTTTCGGCTACGCCTATGTGATCTCGGCAACGCCCGCTTCACTGGCGCGCAAAGCCGGTGTCCTTCCGGGCGACTTCATCGAGCGGATCAATGGTGCTCCGACGCAGCAGATGGCGGTATGGCAGATGCGCCAGTCACTCAATGCCGTCGACGGGAAGCCTCTTCATCTGACCGTGGTTCGTGGCGGGGCCAGCAAGCGTGATGAGTTCGACATCGATCCTAAGAAGGTCGAGCCCTCCTTCGCGACCCTGGAAGATATCGGCGGAGTGGCCTACGTTCGCATTCCTGATTTTCGCAAAGGGTCGTCCCAGCACTTTCAGGAGGCGCTGGTCAGCGCCGCGAAGAGCGGAAGGAAAAAACTGGTCATCGACGTTCGCGGCAACGCCGCCGGCGGCGATATCGAGGAGGTCGCTGCTTCCGCGGATGCGCTGCTGGCCGCAGGAACCATTACCAGCACCTCCGGACGGCGCGTGGAGAAGAAGACCTGGTCGGCCGACCGCGCCACTGTTTTCGACGGCGACGTGATCGTGGTAACCGACAGCTCGACTGCCGGCAGCGGAGAGGTCTTCGCAGCAGCACTGGTCGGAAATCATCGCGCCAGGAGCGTCGGGATTCCGACATACGGACGGGCCGTCATTCAAAAGCTCGTCCCGCTGGCAAGCGGCGGCGCTCTCTATATGACGATCGGCCACTACACCACGCCTGAGGGCAAAGTAATTAAGGATCAGGGTATCCGGCCGGAGACGATCGTCGATCTGACGCCGCTGGCGCTGAAGGATCCGAACAGCAAGGAGCCACCCGAGGATCTGATCCTGGAGAAGGCGCTGTCGATGTTCGGTGAAAACCAGCATCGGATCGCAGCCTGATGCCGGTTACTTCTTCGCGACCAGCGAAGAAAAAGGCACCTCGCCGTAAGCCACTGCCTCGGAAGCGTAGCTCCGGCCGATTCATGCTGGTGCTGGCGATTCCGATCGTAGCGCTGGCGGCGTACCTGGCCTGGCAGTTTCTTCACAGCCCCGCCCCGGAGAAGGAAGCCTCTGCTCCGAAAGCGGCTCCGCTTGGGCGTCCTTCCAACCTGGCCTCGCGCTTGCGCCAGGCCGGCTTCGACAAAGAACGTATTCACGCCGCGGCGGGAAAGGTCATCCTGGAGTCGTTTACTTCGGCTTCGGATGTAGCTGCTCATCTCCAGAAGAGCATGCCGGGGGCGACGGTTCGAGCGCAGGGCAATGACATCGAAATCCGTGAGGGAGGGACGGTCGAGAGGTTGTCCGTTCGAAGATTGCAGCGAGGCGATCGGGGAGATGGACTCGAGGCGATGTCCGAGCAGGATGACCTCAGGGACGTTGAGATCGCGCAGGTTCCCCCGTCGCCGGCAGTCCATCCGACCAGCACCGCAGGGGAAAAGCGGATCGCGCTAATCCTCGACGACGTCGGTTTCGATCGCCAGCCGCTCGAGGCGGCTGCAGATTTACCCAGCGGGCTCAGCTTCGCCGTGATTCCGGGAACACCCAATGCCCGACAGAGTGCTGACTTTCTTGCTGGTAAGGGTCATGAGATCCTGTGTCATCTGCCGATGGAGCCCAACGATTACCCTCACAAGTCGCCCGGCGCGAAGGCGATCTTCACCAGTATGTCGAGCGACAGCATTCGCCGGACAGCCGCCGATGGCGTCGACTCCATCCCGCACGTTCGCGGCTTGAACAACCATATGGGATCACGCGCCACGCGGGACCCTCGAGTCATGCGCGACGTGCTCTCGGTCGTGAAGGAAAAAGGTCTGTATTTTATCGATTCCCGAACCATCGCCGGAAGCGTCGGAGAATCGATGGCACGCCGGATGAGCGTTCCTACTGCTGGGAGAGATGTTTTTCTGGATGATGTCGAGTCCTCCAGCGCGATTCGGGAACAGCTCCGCATCCTGGCCGCGCGCGCGGAGTCGCACGGCCTGGCCGTTGGCATCGGACACATTTATCCTTTGACCGTGCAGGTATTGCGCGAAGAGATACCGCGACTTCAGGCGAGAGGATTCCGCTTCATTCGAGCGAGTGAAGCGGTGCGCTAAGCTGCTCCTCGCACTCTTTCTTCTCGAATCGGCCGCGGGCCTGTTTCTCTTCCTCCCGCTGGTCGGCCGCCGGAACGCCGGGGTGAAGTTTTATCGCCTGATTTTCATTACCTGTGTCGCCCTTGACGCCGGTGCCGCCATCTCCTATGGCGTGGCGCGCCAGTGGCCTCTGGTCTGGTGCTCGGTCGCTCTGCTTGCTTCCACCCTTTTTGTGTATTTCGTCCTTCGCTATCCCAAACGACTGATCTACCGGGTCCCGCAACTGCTCCTTTACTCCGCCTATCTAATGGTCCCGGTGGTTGCATTTCAGCGCGCGATCCGTCCCCCGGCGATCTTCTGGAGTGCGGCCGGCGCCCTGAGCTCGACCGCTCTCATCGGCAGCGTCTGCATGGCCATGCTTCTCGGCCACTGGTATCTGGTGGTGCGAGGAATGCCTATCGATCCGCTGAAGCGATTGACCTGGAGTCTTCTGGCCTGCGCCGTCGCCAAGTCCGTCCTGCTGTTGCTCGCCGTCCTCAGCATCCCCGGACCATTTGAGCGAGGAACCGCCCTCTACTCCCTGCTCATGAGCGACGGCGTCTTCTTCTGGATGAGGATCGGCTGGGGCCTCATGGGGACCCTCGGGCTCTACCCGATGATCTGGGGAACGGTGAAGATCCGCTCAACCATGGCGGCGACGGGAATCCTTTATGTCGCAGTGGTCGCGGTGATCATCGGCGAAGTGCTCGGCGTGTACCTTTCGTCGGTACATCACATGGCGCTGTGAGGATAGGCAAAGCCATTTGTGTGGCACAGCCACTCTTGCCTGTGTGCCACGGCGTCGAGCCGTGGCAGCACCGGGCGGAGCCCGGTGTGTGAGGCCCGGAGGGCCCGGCCCGGAGGGCCGCGGAGCTGGTAGCCAGTGGTGAGCGAAGCGAACCACTGGAAGACGTCACGAATCAATCATTTGCTTGGAAGTTTCACCGAGCCCCGGCAGGGGCGAAAGCCGCCACCGGATGCCTCGATTGGACGCGCTCTTCTGTCGATCGCTCGCGCCCCTGCCGGGGCTCTACAAAAAAGA
>DASZZV010000009.1:0-1542 GCA_035544835.1 Thermoanaerobaculia bacterium | reverse complement strand
AGGTGTCATCCCGAGCGTCGAGCGAGGGATCTGGGCGGGGGACTCGACCCTTCGGCGCCTCGCACAATCGTAAGAGAGCTCCAAGACTCCACACCGCAAGGCCCCCTCCCAGATCCCTCGCTCGACGCTCGGGATGACACCTGGTTTCTTTCACTCAGACGCCGCGCTCCGCGGTCAATCGCTCGGGATGACACAATCACGTTTTTTTCTCAGGCGCTGTTCGAGAACGCACTTGACTAAAAAGCACGATCGTTCTATTGTTCGGAGCGATGTCGAAAGGTGAACAGACGCGCGAAGCTATTCTCGAGACTGCACTAGCCTCGGCCAGCACGGTCGGGCTATCGGCGTTGAGTATCGGTGACCTGGCTCGAAGCGTGGGGATGTCGAAGAGCGGTCTGTTCGCTCATTTCGAATCGAAGGAGAATCTGCAGCTCGAGGTGCTTCGCTCCGCGGTCGCGCACTATATCGACGTCGTGGTCGCGCCGGCGCTGCGCAAGCCGCGTGGCGAGGCTCGGGTCCGATCGCTCTTCGAGAACTGGTTTGACTGGTCGAGCAAGTCCACTCTGCCGGGAGGCTGTCTCTTCATCGCTGCCGCCAGCGAGTTCGACGACCAGCCGGGGCCGATTCGCGAATATCTGGTTTCCACCCAACGCGACTGGCTGGCGACCCTCTCCCAGGCTGCGCGCATCGCCGTGGAAGAGGGTCACTTTCGACGCAGCCTCGATACCGACCAGTTCGCCCATGACCTCTACTCGATCATTCTGGCCTTTCACCACTTCTCGCGCCTGCTGCGCATTCCTAGCTCACGTAAGCGCGCCCTCCGCACCTTCGAGCAGCTCATCGAGTCTTCACGAGCTTGAAAGGGTAATGACCATGTCATCACAAGCCATCGTTTCCCCTGTTGATAAAAGCACGAACGTTCGTGTGTCTGGACCGTTGAGGGCGATCGGTTTTGCACTACGTGCCCTCGACGCCGTCGCGCCGCGCCTGGCCACCCTGGCTGCAGTGCGCCTGTTCCTGACCCCGAGACGTGTTCTACGGCCGGCCAGCGAGGCGAAATGGGTGGAGACGGCGACCTTTGGGGTTCGGAAGATTGCCGGCATGAAGGTAGCGCTCCGATCCTGGGGCCAGGGGGCGCCGATACTACTCGTCCATGGCTGGGAAGGGAGAGGCACGCAGCTTGGTGCATTCGCCGCCTACCTGTCGGAGAGTCATCGGGTCATCGCGCCGGATCTTCCCGCGCATGGCGACTCACCGGGCAGGAAGAGCAATCTTCTGGAGTTCGCGGCCGTGATCGGTGCGCTCATCGAGGAGTTCCAGCCTGTCGCGATCATCGCCCACTCGTTCGGTGCCGCCGCCACAAACGTCGCTCTGCAGAGGGTCCGCTTTGACGGGCGTCTCGTCTACGTCGCGCCACCGGAAGACTTCACTTTTTTCACGACCAGCTTCAGTGCGATGCTCGGCATCCCGGAGGAGATGGGGAAACGGATGGAGCAGGAGACCGAGCGGCGTTTTGGTATCCGGTGGTCCGAGTTACGTGGG
>DASZZV010000008.1:0-6853 GCA_035544835.1 Thermoanaerobaculia bacterium | reverse complement strand
GCCATTCCCCGCGTGACGTCGGCCCTCGTGACGATCACGCGGGAAGCCAGCGGCACCAGTTCACGGGTTACGGCGATCACGTCCTTGTCGGCCATGATCGCCAGAACAAGGACTCTCGGCGGAGGAAGATGGTCGCGAACGAAGGCCGCGACGCGCGCCGCGGCGTGAGGGTTATGCGCTCCATCTACCCAGACCTGCTTGCCGGCGACATCGAAGCGTTCCAGCCGCCCGCGCCAGGTGGTCTCGGCAACACCCCGATCGATGGCCGCGCCGTCGATGCCGTTGAGAGTGGAACCCAATTCCTCGGCGGCCCGGACAGCAAGCGCGACGTTGTCGGCTTGATGGGCGCCGATCAGAGGTGTCTCGAGATGACGTGACGAGGACGGCGAACGAAGGGTGAATGACGTACCCCGGTCCGACACTGACAGGTTTTCGATGGAGCACTCTTCAGCGAGCACGTGAAGAGGAAGATCAAATCTGCGGCACCGTCGAGCCAGAACCTCGATTGCCGCAGGATCGGTGTTGCTCGTGACGGCCACACAACCACGATGAATGATTCCAGCTTTTTCCCTGGCAATCGACCTCACGGTGCGCCCGAGAAACTCCATGTGGTCGAAGGCTATCGGCGCGATCAGTGCGGCGATGGGTCGTACGACGTTGGTAGCGTCGAGTCGCCCACCCATCCCTACCTCCAGAACCGCGATCTCGCACTCCTCCCTTTCGAAGATGAAGAAAGCCAGAATCGTGAGCGCTTCGAAATAAGTTGGAACGACGCCACTGCTCGATGAGATCGCGCGGAGCCGAGCGATAGTCTCGAACAGCACGTCCTCAGAAATATCGTCACGATCGACGCGCCACCGCTCGCGAAGACCGACGAGATGAGGCGACGTGTAGAGACCGGTGCGGTAGCCGGCGCACTCCAGAATTGAGGCCAGAGTCGCAGACGTCGACCCTTTCCCGTTCGTTCCAGAAATCAGGATGCTTCGGAAGGCGCGCTCGGGATGCCCTGCCGCACGCAGAAGCTGGCGCATGCGCGTGAGCCCCGGACGGATTCCACTGCCTTGAAGCGAGTCGAGATAGGCAATCGGATTCAAGTCAGGCGTCTTTTGTGTGGCACAGGCACTCTTGCCTGTGTGTCGGCCGTCGAGGCCGACCTCTCTGTGGATCATTCAAAGAAACGCCACGGCTCGACGCCGTGGCACACAGGCAAGAGTGCCTGTGCCGCACAAAAGGCGTCACCCCGCGTCGTCGAGAAGCCATTTCCTTGGCCACAGGCCGCACTTTCTCAGGCGGCGTGAAGTTGTCGAAGCACTCTACCGATGGTCGCTTTGAGGTTCGACCGATGGGTGATCGAGTCGATCATCCCGTGCTCGAGAAGGAACTCGGCGCGCTGAAATCCCTCCGGGAGTTTCTGACGGATGGTCTGCTCGATGACGCGCGGTCCGGCGAATCCAATCAAGGCCTTCGGCTCAGCAATATTCAAGTCGCCCAGCATTGCGTAGGAAGCCGTGACTCCGCCGGTGGTGGGATCGGTCAGGAGTGAAATGTACGGCAACCGAGCGTCGGACAAGCGTCGAAGGGCGGCCGAGATCTTGGCCATCTGCATCAGAGAGAGGATGCCCTCCTGCATGCGCGCACCACCCGAGCACGAGACGATGATCAGCGGCTTCTTCTTGTCGACGCACCGTTCGATAGCCAGCGTGATCTTTTCGCCGACGACCGAGCCCATCGATCCTCCCATGAAGGCGTACTCCATGGCCGCGACCACGATTGGGATTCCTTCCAGCTCGCCTTCCGCGCAAAGAACAGCGTCTCCGGTGCCGACCCGAGTTTCATACACCTTGAGGCGGTCGCGATACCGCTTGGTATCCCGGAACTTCAGCGGGTCCGCCGAGCGGATGTCGGTCGCGAACTCTTTGTACTTCCCGTCATCGAAGAGCATCTCGAATCGCTCGGTTGCGCTGAGTCGAAAGTGAGAGTCGCACTTCGGGCAGACGTTCAGATTCTGCTCGGCAGCCTTCTTATAGATGATCTCTTTGCACTCGTCGCACTTGATCCAAAGCCCCTCGGGAATCGTCGTCGAGCGCTGCTCGACCGGCTCCTTGGGCTTTTTCTCTTTCTTGAACCAGGCCATGAGGGACCTCGCGTGGATGTTAGTTGTAAGCTTCTAGCTTCTAGCTGTTGGATAAGTACCTGTGGTTGTCCGTGTAACGTTTCTGGTTTAGCTAGCAGCTAGAAGCTAGAAGCTGCTTCTCCTCATATCTCCCGGAAGATGTAAGGCCGAAGCTCATCGAGCTGCTTCTCGAACTTGTCAGGATTGAGGTATCTCAGGGTCGCCGCTACCGAGGAGAGCAGCGAGTTGCCGTCCTGCGGTGTGTAGCAGAAGCCGATGACGCGGCGAGGTTTGGGAACGGCCAGAGTCGGCAGCGGAATCACGGTCTGGGAAAGGATGCGGCCGAAGTAACCGTGATCGCGTCCGAACGAGAAGATCTGATTCGACGACCGCTTGTTGGTGATGGCCACGCGCGTGTTGTTCCGCAACAACGCCTTTACTTCATCGAGAGTCGTGTCATGGGTCAGATCGAGCTCGAACCACAATGTATGCATGTACTGGGTATTGATCTTGATGGCCGAGGAGAAGAGATCAAATTTCAGTCCCAGGGTCGAGAACAGATGGTAGGAGTCACGGGCGTGGTGCGTTCCGAAGACGGCGTCATCGTGTTTGCCAGCCTGCGGAGCGGCCAGGAATTCCTTGGCATCGGAGACGTCATTGGCGCGACGCATACAGACGAAACGCCCCTGCTCGAGTCCGATTTTGCCCTTCACGTCGGCGATGGTTTTGATGAGCACCGAGATGTTGTGAGTGTTACAGGAGACCACTTGAATGAAGCGATCCTCGGGGGAGATGGTCTCGTCATTGATACCGCGGGCATAGGGCTTGCCGAATCCGAACTCCGATCCCTGGGCCACGAAACCCCGCACAGCCGGAATGCGTTCGTAGAGTTTGGCCTTGTTCTCGTTACCGGCCGGGGTGCAATCGACCACCACGGTGGCGCGCTCGAGCGCCTCCTCGTTGCTGAAGGACACGCGGTGGCCGAGCGCCTCGAACTCCGGACGGGCCTGCTCGTCCACCACGAGCTTGGCACCGCGACGGATGAGATGTTCTACCGTCGCTTTGTCATCGGCTTTCGGTGTCCGTTTGTGGAACGTTACCTCATCGATGTCCCACTTATCCTTGAAGTCGGTAAACAACCCGATCAGCGGTTCGCCGATGGTTCCGGTCCCGACAACGTGCACAATTTTCTTCGTCTTCATCGACCTGCCATCTCCTCTTAGGTGTGTTGCGCGAAGAGCGCGGATTGTAGCATCGGGGTGCGGAAGGGCCGCACGCCGTGCGGCCCTACCGCCTCCCGAACTTGATCGCAGCATCTGACTCACGCTTCGCTTCCTTGGTCTTCTCGGTCTCTCTCTTGTCGTGAAGCTTCTTGCCTTTGACGACTCCGATCTCCACTTTGGCGCGACCCTGCTTGAAATAAAGACGGAGCGGGACGATGGTCAGCCCTTTCTGGGTGACCTGAACCTCGAGTTTCTCGAGCTCGCGCCGATGCAGGAGAAGCTTTCTGGTTCGATCGGCCGGATGGTTCTCATAGTTCCCGTGCGAGTAGGGAGGAATGTGCGCCCCGAGTAGAAAGGCCTCCGAGCCTTTGAAGATCACGTAGCTGTCCTTGAGGTTCGCAGACCCGTCTCGCAGCGACTTCACTTCTGTTCCCGTCAGGACCAGACCGGCCTCCGCTTTATCGAGCACAAAGAAGTCGTGATAGACCTTCTTGTTCGAAGCGATCAGCTTCTCGCCGGGTTCATTCTTCTGCTTGGTCATGCTTGGAGAGCGTCAGGGTTTGCTCATCATCTCGACGAACTTGTCGGTGAGCACGGAATCGAATTGGGTGCCCGAGGATCGGCGGATTTTCCCGAGCGCCGAGATGGCCGGCACCGGAGTCTGATACGAATCGGGAGCGGTCATGGCGTCGAAGGTCTCGCAGAGGTGAATGATCCGCGAACCGAGGGGAATCTGATCTCCCGGAACTCCATTCGGATATCCGGTCCCATCAAACCGTTCGTGATGGCAGAGCACGATATTGGCAATCTCGCCGCCCAGCGGGGAGTCGGCGATGATCGCGGCACCGATGAGTGAATGCTCGCGAAAGAGATTGAGGTCGTCAGACGTCAGCTGCTCTTTTCGGTAGAGCTTGTCGTAGTTGATCAGGCGCATTCCGACGTCGTGAACCAGTGCCGCGATCCTCACCGTCTCGATGTCGTCGGCGGACATATCGATCAGCGTGGCCAGCCGTTCGGCCAGATCGGAAACGCGTGAAGAGTGCGCAGCGAGAACGGGATATTTCTGAAAATCGGGCTCCACGAGCCGCTCCGCTGCGCGCTGCATCAGCGACTTGAGCTTGTCGGATGACACCGCGAAACGAAGGACTTCCTCGAGTTGAGCCAGAAATCTCTCCAGTGCGCTCCGGGAATCAGGAGTTGGAGGAGCATCAAAGGCGACACTCAACACGATTCCGGGAATGTTCTGAACACGAACCGGAGCGCTGAGCATGGAGACGAGACGAGCGGCTTCGATTCGCGGCCCGTTCGTTCCAAAGGGATAAACAGTCGTGCTCTGTCCAACCTTATCGAGCTCACCGCGCTTCTGGAGCCAGGCTCTCACCTTCGCCTGGAACTGACTCGCAGCCTCATCACTCACCGTGGCTCGGGCGCAGACGATCTGCGTTCCGCCGACGGTGCTGAAGGCATTCAGAGAGGCCATGACTACATTCGGGAGTGCCACCAGGGCAGGAAGCATTGCTCCCCCGGCATTCACCTGAGCCTCGTTCAGCGACCTGACCTCGCCCCGATTTCTCAGACTGCCGCGGGCAACGCTGCCTCGGGCCTCCTCGATCAGGCGGACCAGCGGAGAGCGTAGCTCCGAAGGCTCCTCGACCGGCTGCTTTGAACCTTGTCGCGATGTGTCGGGCGCTGCACGTGACGACGCCAGGAGCTCGAGAAATTGCTCGGAGATTCTCTGCGCATTGTCTATGTCCGCAGCCTCGAAGGGCTGCTGACCCGCTTTGTCCCGCATGTCGACGAAGCCGAACAGACGCCCGAGTGAGTAAATCGGTGCCACCAGCATTCGAGTGGTGTCGGATTGATAAAGCAGCTCTGAGAAACGGGGCTCGGCGGCCAGACCGTTGACGACTACCGGCGCGCGCTTGGTGAGCAGACGGTCGACGAGATCGTCGTTCAAAGCGACGATCTTGCGGACGTTGTCTCGAAAGCCATACTGCGCCACCAGCGAGTACGGCCCCTCTCCATTGGAAAGGTATAGCGCCGCCTTGGTGGCGCGAATCTGCTCGAGACAGTTGTAAAGGATCTCTTTGAGCTTCGGCTCCAGCGCCGCGTATTCGACGTTCACATCCGTAAGTATAACGGGCGTATGGAGGTGGAGCGACCCTGTTGCAGAAAAACCACACCAATGGCCTGAAATCACAACACTTTCAAGGCATCAGAAGCAGTTCGCCATAGACCTAACTTGCCTATTATCAGTAACTTGACGCGAAATGCGATTCGCGGACATCCGTGGCACCTGCCCTGCTCTACATAAACACCCAAAGAGGCCCAATGCACGTCTACAGAAAAACTATCGGAGCGATCGTCGGGATTGAGGGAGTCGGGCTCCACTCCGGTCATTACACGAGACTCGAGCTCCGCCCCGCACCGCCGCAATCGGGTATCACCTTCGTCCGCTCCGATCTCAACGATCTCCGGATTCCCGCGCTTCAAGCCAGTACGACTGCCCTCGACTATGCGACAACGGTCGGCAAGGATGACGTCTCGGTCGGCACCGTCGAACATCTACTGTCCGCGATTGCCGCCTACGGAGTGACCGATATCGACATCATCATCGATGGCCCCGAGGTTCCAATTATCGATGGCAGCGCACTTCCCTTCGCGCATCTACTCGAGGCCTCGGGATTCCGCACTCTCGACGAAATGATCCCCGTGCTCCGCGTCCGCAACACCATTCACATCGGCGATGAGCACAAGTGGATTCGAATCTCCCCGGCTGAAAAGTTGTCAATCCGCTACAAGATCGATTTCGCGCATCCGGTCATCGGCAAGCAGAACTTTACTTTCGACCTCGAGAACGATTCCTTCACGAGGAAGATCGCGCCGGCCCGCACCTTCGGTTTCATTCGAGACGTCGAGAAATTGCGGGCTGCCGGTCTGGCCCGTGGCGGTTCTGTCGAGAACTGCATCGTTCTCGATGACCATCAGGTTGTGAGCGGCGACCTCCGCTTTGCCGACGAGTTCGTGCGTCACAAAATTCTCGACCTGATCGGTGACCTCGCTCTGGTCGGCCAGCCACTCGTCGGCGAGATCACCTGTTCGCGCGCCGGCCATGCTCTGCACTCGAGCTTCATACAGAAACTTCTGGCATCCCCGGAAGCGCTCGGAAGCTTTCAGCCGAATCGCGAAGCACGGGATTCCGGCGGCTACGCGGTCGCGTAGCTTCTCAGTTGCTCGAGGGAGAGTCGCTACAGCCGAATGTCATCCCGAGCAAGGGCGTGCGGGTGGGAGGGGCGAGGGACCTCGAATACGACGAACGATGTGAGTCTACTTCGCCCGTAACCTGAGACGAAGATCGTCAAGCTCGGGATTCATGGTTCGAGAGAGTGTCACGCTTTCACGCAGTCGCTAACTCGACAGTCTTCGTCTTGGCTGCAGGCGAAGTGGATTCACATCGGCGTCGTGTGCGAGGTCCCTCGCCCCTCCCACCCGCACGCCCTTGCTTCTAAGAAACTCC
>DASZZV010000007.1:0-11094 GCA_035544835.1 Thermoanaerobaculia bacterium | reverse complement strand
TCTGGGCGGGGGCCCTTCCATCGTGGTGCTCGCAACCATTTTCGATTGCCAAGGGTCTAAGGCCCCCGCCCAGATCCCTCGCTGCGGCTCGGGATGACACCCACTCAGTTTCTTTTCTCAGTGGCAGCGCGCACGCTGTCCACGGCTCAGGATGACAAGCTCGGTAAAGCCGCGTAAATACTGGAAGTTTCTTAGAAGCCGCCGCGGCGAAAGGATCTCCAGTGGCAGGATCTGAATTCAGATCCACCTATCTTGAGATCCTTCGCTGCGGCTCAGGATGACAACGGTTCATTTGGGCTTCAACAACGTGCCACCGTTCGCTCCGTCGCCCGGGATGACACCTCTGGATCGGCGAAAGGGAATAGCGGTAGAGTGACCGTTACCGGTTTCAATTTTCAATTTTCAATTCCTCAAGGAGGTACACATGCCCTCGTCGATGGATCTGGCCGCCCGTCTCTCGGCAATCGTTGCACTTCAACAGGAGATTCTCAGTGCCGTATCCGATCCCGCCGCGCTGACCTCGCTGATCGTCACGCAGATCCCGGAGATATGCGGTGGCTCCGGAGCTATCATCGAGCTCCTGGACGGGGCCGATCTCGTTTTCCAGGCCGCCTCCGGAACGGCCGCCCAGCACATTGGCCGGCGTCTGGCGGTCTCAGCATCGCTCGCTGGTCTTTGCGTCAGGGAGAATCAACTCATTCGATCAGACGATGTCGAGATGGATCCACGCGTCGACATTGGAGCCGCTCGAGAGATCGGCATCCGTTCGATGATCATCGCTCCCCTGACCCGGCAGGGCGGCGCGTTCGGAGCGTTGCTGGTCTTCTCGTCACGACCGAATAGCCTCGATGACCTCGACTCCTACTGTACCCAGCTCCTGGCCGGCATTACCTCCGCCGCACTGCAGCAGGCCAGCGCCTTCCAGGACCAGCAGGCTTCCGAAGCGCGGTATCGAATGCTCTTCGAGAAGAACGTCGCCGGCGTTTTCCGGACCAGTTTCTCCGGGCACATTCTCGACTGCAATGATGCCATGGTCGGGTTCCTCGGTTACGCCTCCAGAAACGATCTCCTGCAGCAGGATGCACGAGATCTCTACCGCGATGTCGAGGAGCGGGAACGGATGCTCTCAGAGCTGAAGGAAAAGGGCGCTATGACGAACATCCGTCTGCATATGAAAAAAAAGGATGGCTCGTCGATTACCGCACTGGTGAATGTGACCCTGATCCCGGCGCTCCAAGGTGAGGCTCAGGTGTTGGGAACTCTCGTCGAAGTTCGCTCGATATGAAGCGCGGATCACGATTGTAAAGACGTAGAACGAGGAATCAACGAGTAACGCGGCGGCAGCCATGGTGGCCGCCACCGCCGTCGTTACGACTAGTGACGCTTGTTGCGTTCGTATTGGACAGCGTTGCCTACGCCGGCGCCGATTATCGCGCCGGTGACAGGATGCTTGTGATCGATCAGAGCGCCGGCCGCCGCACCAACCACGGTACCGCGAGTGCGGCTGTAGTGATGATGGACGTGACGCACAACGTGATGATGACGAGTCGCAGCGAAGGCGCCGCTTGCGGGCATGAGAAGCGTTACACCGAGTACTGCGGCTTGAATTTTCTTTCTTGCTGACATTTTTGTACCTCCTGTCTTCCACCCGTATCTAGTGCGAAACGTGTGCCGCTCTATTCGGCCTTTAAGTATGTGAAAACAGGAGCTTTATTTTCACTCTGGTTTCACGGAGGGAGGGAGGTTGGCGTTGAGCTATGAGCTCAGTTCTTCGATAGCTCGGTGAAGATCATCTTGAATTCCGGATTGCTTCGAAGCGGCGCCAGATCGTCGTTTGATATGAGTTGTTTCCGGCTCAAGCGGTTCATTCAATCCTCACTTTGCCCCGAGTTCTTCTTGCGGCACGTCATTATTTTTCATGACATCGATGCCTTCGGCCCCGGCATGCCGCACTTCGGAGTGCCACTTCCAGCGATAGTAAATCGCCGGGTAGACCATCAGCTCCATCAGAAACGATGTGAAGAGTCCTCCGATCATCGGGGCGGCCACGCGCTGCATCACATCGGATCCCGCGCCGGTGGACCACATGATCGGAACGAGCCCCATCGATGCGACGGCCACTGTCATCACCTTCGGCCGCACCCGTTTGACGGCGCCGTGGTAGATGGCCTCGCGGAGATCTTCGCGGCTGCGCATCTGCCCGCGCGCTCTCATCTCGTCATAGGCAAGATCGAGATAGAGGAGCATGAAGATGCCGGTCTCGGCATCCAGGCCGAGCAGTGCGATCAGACCGACCCAGACGGCGATGGACATGTTGTAGCCGAGCGCCCATAACAGCCAGATCGCGCCGACGGCGGAGAATGGAACTGCGAGAAGAACGATGAGCGTCTTCGGCAGCGACTTGGTGTTGAGATAGATCAGGAAGAAGACGATGAACAGCGTAATCGGAACGACCACCAGCATCTTCTGTTTGACCCGCTCCATGGCCTCATACTGACCGCTCCACTGCAGCGTGTAGCCGGCCGGAACCCGAAGCTGCGAGGCGACGGCACGCTTGGCCTCGTCGACATAACTACCGATGTCGCGCTGCGTCGTGTCGACGTCGATATAGACATAGCCGGAGAGTCGCCCGTTCTCATCACGAATCATGGACGGTCCTTCCACCAGCTTGATCGTGGCGAGTTGTCCGAGCGGAATCTGCGCGATCCCTCCGGGCGCCCCCGGTGTCCCGTTGGCCGCGGGCATTCCCCCCTGCGCGCCTCCTGTCGATGCGCTGCTGCTGGCGATCGGAACGAGAACATGGGCCAGCTTGTCCATCTCATCCCGGAGCTCGCGCGGATAGCGGATGTTGATCGGATAGCGCTCGCGTCCTTCGATCGTGGTCGAGACATTCTCCCCGCCGATGGCCGTCATGATCACGTCCTGTACGTCTTTGACCGACAGGCCGTAACGCGCAATGACAGGTCGATTCAGGTCAAAGTCGACAAAGTATCCGCCCGAGACCCGCTCGCCGTAGACACTCCGCGTGCCGGGAACCTTGCGAACGATCCCTTCGAGTTGCTGCCCGATCGTTTCGATCTGTTTGAGGTCGGCACCGAAGACCTTGATACCAACCGGCGTGCGAATGCCGGTCGTGAGCATGTCGATGCGATTGCGAATCGGCATCGTCCAGGCGTTGGTCTGGCCGGGAATCTGAAGTTTCTGATCCATGTCGTTGACCAGGTCTTCCCACGACATCCGGTCCGGCCATAGCGGACGAACGAGCGGCTTGAGAAAGTCCGGCATCCACTTCGAGTACCAGCGTTGCTTCGGCCGCCACTGCGCCTCCGGTTTGAGAACGACGGTCGTCTCCATCATCGAGAAGGGCGCCGGATCGGTGGAAGTGTCGGCCCGTCCCGCTTTTCCAAAGACGCGTTCGACCTCCGGGAACTGCTTGATCAACTGATCCTGCCGTTGCAACAGTTCACCGGCCGCGGTCACGGAAATCCCCGGCAGTGTCGTCGGCATGTAGAGAATCACCCCTTCGTTGAGCGGCGGCATGAACTCATGGCCGAGCCGGAAATAGACCGGAATCGTGATGAGCACGATCAGCATGGCAATGGCGATCACGACACGCGTATGACGCAATACCCAGTGCACCGGCGGACCATAAAAGCGAAACAGGATTTTGGAGATGGGATGCTTTTCCTCGGGATACATATGGCCGACGACGACGGCGTTCGTCACGCCGGCCAGCCAGCGCGGACGGAACTCGAAACGCTTCATCCGCGTGAAGAGCAGCCGGACCGCCGGGTCGAGCGTGATGGCCAGGAATGCGGCGATGGCAATCGAGAAGTTCTTCGTGAACGCCAGGGGCTTGAAGAGCTTTCCCTCCTGCGCTTCCAGCGCAAAGATCGGCAGAAAGGAGAGGGCGATGACGAGGAGCGAGAAGAAGGCCGGCCGGCCCACCTCCTGAATCGCCGAGATCAGGACCTCCCTGTGGTCGCCCTTCTTTCCCTCCGCCTCCCACACCTCGAGCTTTTTGTGGGCGTTCTCGACCACGACGATGGCCGCGTCGACGAGGGCCCCGATGGCAACGGCGATCCCGCCTAACGACATGATGTTGGAGTTGATCCCGAAGATCTTCATGGGGATGAAGGCGATGATCACCGCCGCCGGAATGGTGATGATCGGGATGATCGAGCTCGGAATGTGCCAGAGGAAAATGAGAATGATCAGCGACACGATGATCATCTCGACGAGCAGCTCGTGCCGGAGCGTGTAGATCGACTCCTCGATCAGCTCCGAGCGGTCGTAGGTCTCGACGAGCTGAACGCCCTTCGGCAGTGAGGGCCTGATCTCCTCGATTCGCGTCTTGACCCGGTCGATGACCGCTTTTGCGTTTTCCCCGTGACGCATCACGACGACGCCGGCGGCCACTTCGCCCTTGCCGTCCAGCTCCGCGATGCCCCGCCTCAGCTCCGGACCGAGCTGCACGGTGGCGATGTCCCCGAGGCGAACCGGAGTCCCGCGGTTGCTCTTGATGACGATCTCCTCGAGATCGCTCTTCTGCTTCACATACCCGTGAGCACGAACCATGTACTCAGCTCCACTCCATTCAATGAGGCGGCCTCCGACCTCGTTGTTCGAGCTCTTCACCGCCTCGGTGAGCTGCATGAGGGGGATTCCATATGCGGCCAGCTTGTTGGGATCGACCGTGATCTGGTATTGCCGCACGAACCCGCCGAGGCTGGCCACCTCCGCGACTCCCGGGACTGACTGCAGCTCATAGCGAATGTGCCAGTCTTCGAGCGACCGAAGATCGGCCAGCGAGTGCTTACCGGTTGTGTCGACGAGCGCGTACTGATACACCCATCCGACGCCTGTCGCGTCGGGACCGAGCTCGGTCTTGACACCTTCGGGAAGCGAGCTCTGTACCTTCGACAAATACTCGAGCACGCGGCTCCGCGCCCAGTAGATGTCGGTGCCCTCCTCGAAGATGACGTAGACGTACGAGTAACCGAAATCGGAGAAGCCACGAATCGCTTTGATCTTCGGCGCGCCGAGGAGCGAGGCGATGATCGGATAGGTGACCTGGTCCTCGATGATGTCGGGGCTGCGGTCCCACTTCGAGTACACGATCACCTGCGTGTCGGAGAGATCGGGTAGGGCATCGAGTGCGATCCGGTGGATGCTCCAGATTCCACCGAGGACGAGCGCGCCGACGATGATCAGGACGATGAAGCGGTTCGTGGCCGAAAAGCGAATCAGTTTCTCTATCAAATCAGAAAGCAGAAAGCAGAAAGCAAAAATGCCTTTGCGCTTACTTGCCCCTCCAGTTGTTTGATTCCGCTGAAACTGAGTTGAGTCTTCCCTCTCCCCGGCGGGGAGAGGGTGCCGCCGCAGCGGCGGGTGAGGGGCCGCACGGTGGCGCTACTTGAGCATCGACACGAAGAAACAAACAACCCAGGCGGTCCTGTCCTCGCCCAAGATGGCGAGCCTGTTACGCCCCTCACCCGGCGCTGCGGCGCCACCCTCTCCCCGCGGGGGAGAGGGAAGAGGGCTGCCACGACGGGTCGCTGTTCTAACCTAACGCTGCAGTGATCAGTTACAAGCACAAACCGATGTTTGAGCCTCCCCTCTCCCCGGCGGGGAGAGGGTGCCGCCGCAGCGGCGGGTGAGGGGCCGCACGACGACGCTGTTTGAACTTTCCCGCGCCAGACAAAGACCCACGCGGCCGTGCCCTCGAACGTCATCGCGGTCGTGAGCCGAATCACGCCCAAGGCGAAATCACGAGTCCGATCCTTCAGGTCTTTCATTTCTGCTTTCTGCCTTCTGCTTTCTGCTTTTGGGATGAATCACTCATCCCAGCCATGCCACCCATGCCGGAGATCGCCGACTTCAGGCGCGACTCCGAATCGACAAGAAAGTTCGCGTCCGCAACGACAGTCTCTCCCGCCTGCACGCCGCTGCGAATCTGATAGAGCCCCTCGGCTTTCGCTCCGGTTTGCACTTCACGAGGCGCGAACTGTCCGGGCCCTGTCTGAACGAAGACGATCGATCGCGTCCCGGTCTGCATGACCGCGCCGTCAGGGACGGTGATGACGTCACCGACCGGCTTATGCAACGTCACGTTGGTGTACATCTCCGGCTTGAGCAGGCCGTTCGGGTTGGGGAGCTCGATGCGGACCTTCGCGGTTCGCGTCGCTTCCTCGACGACCGGGGCGACGAAGGTGACGCGGCCGTTCCAGCTCTGGCCCGATGACGAGAGTGTCACCTGAGCTGTTTGACCGACGCGGACGAACGGAAGGTCGGCCTCATAAACGTCGGCGAGAATCCAAATGCTGCTTAGGTCGGCGATCACATAAAGCGTGTCGGCCGGCATGACGCGCGTTCCCGGAAGTGCGCTCTTCGTCAGGACGACACCGCTGACCGGCGATCGTAGCGTGACGGCGCGAACCGCCTGTCCGCTTCGCACGACGCGATTGATATCGCCCGTGCTCATGTCCCACAGGAGCAGGCGACGTCTGGCGGCTTCTGCGAGCGTCCGCCCGAGGTCCGAGTGCATGCGCCCGGCGAGGATGAGCTCCTGCTGCGTGGCAAGGAGATCAGGACTGTAGATCGAGAGAAGCGGGTCGCCACGACGGACGGATTGCCCCGTGAAGTTGACGAACAGACTCTCGATGAATCCCTCGAATTTCGTGTGAACCTGCGCCTGACGCCGTTCGTCGGTGGCAACGACGCCGATCGTGCGGATTCCAGTCGCTAGCGGCCGAAGCTCCGCCTTCGCCAGCTTCACGCCGATCAACTGCTGGCGCGCCGGCGGAAGAGATACATTGCTGTAGCCGCTGACGGTCGACGGCACGCTCGTGCTCGTCGTTTCTTCCTCAGCGTAGAGCGGCACGAGCTTCATGCCGCAGTCGGGCGCGCGCCCCGGCTTATTCGACTTGTAGACGTGCGGCGGACCCTGAGAGTACATCGGGTCGAGCCACGTGGTCACGCGGCGGCCGCTGCTGTCCTGCACGACGCCGTTGATCTCATTTCCCTTTGGTGCGGCGCTGCCGCCTCCTTTCGCGAAAAGCACGATGACGAGCGCCACAGCGAAGGCTGCGGTAAGAATCCACGGCAGGGTTTGTCGGTTAAAGAGTTGTTTGAGCATTTTCGTAGACCTCACTGCATTGCCGCGCCGGACGTCGCCGGCGCAGAGGACATCGGGGCTGCGGCTCCGGCGATGCCGCTCCGGGCGCCGTGACGAATGGCATCGATATCGGCCTCCGCTTCCATCTGCTGGCGGAGAAAATCGTAGTAGTCGACGTTGAGCGAGATGTAAGTCCGCAACGACCCGAGGACGGCATCGAGCATCGTCTTTCCGCTCTGGTACGAAACGAGCGCCGAGTCGAACCCGAGTTTCGCCATGGGTACGAGCTTGTCGACGTGCAGGATGATCTGTTCGATTGCTTCGTTTCGAAGCACCACCGCAGTGCCGAGGTCCTGCCGGAGCCCCTGCCGCATCGTTTCGATCTGCTGCAAGGCCGCGTCCCGGCGGGCCATCGCTTCGCGGATGCGCGGCTCGATGAGCGTGGCCCGGCGCAGGGGAAGCTCGATCCGTCCGACCACGGCGATCATGTCGATGTCGCGAGGGCGGAAGCCGTATGTGGCCTCGATGTTGAGGTCTGGCTTCGTGGCCAGCCTGGCCAGGCGTAGCTCCTGGTCGGCGCGCGCCACCTGCGCCTGCAGCTGGGCAACCGCCGGCGTCATTTCGGGCAGAGTCTGGTCGAGGCCCAGTTCATGAGGATGCTCCATCTGATGTTTGAGCGAGAAGGACGGCACCGGCGTGCCGGGCGGGAGCTGGAGCAGCGGCAGCAGGCGCGCCACGGCGGCGCTGCGCTGACGGCGAAGCAGAATGAGTTGATGCTCGAGGTTGCTCTGCTCGAGCATGGCCCGAATCAAATCCGTCTGTGGTACCGCGCCGGTTTCGTAGCGAATCCGTGAGGAATCGGTGACCGACTCGAGCAGCTTTTTGATCTCCTCGGTTGCGACGATCTCGTTCTGAGCGGCGGCGGCATCGATGTATGCCGTGCGCACCTCGCGCTCGACCTCGGCGTGGCGTGCTTCGTATTCGTGGCGCAGGACTTCGACGTCGAGCTCTGCCGATCGGCGTAATGCGTTGCGTCGCGACTTCCGGACCAGCGTCTGCGACGCTCCCACCATGTACATGGTCATGAAGTCGTAGGAGAGATCGATGGTCTGGTTCTGAACGCCGCCCATCAACATCGGATTCGGTTGCGATCCGGCTGGGGCCACGCGCTGCTGCGCTGCTCGGATCTGCGCGGTGAGCCCGGCCAGCGAGGGGTTCATCTCGATCGCCGTCTGCGCTACGGAGTCGGGACTGTTCCAGTCGACGGCCAGGGCCGGCATCGCGGCCAACGCGACCGCGAGGAGAATGATCTGAACGTGTTTCATCGAGTCCTCGTGAAAGCAAAGTGCGTTCGAAGCGGACCAGGCCGAGCCGGTCACGCGGAAGGAGCGCGGCCCTTCGGAACTAAATCAGGAAAATGGAGAGGATGGCGATGCGGCGCTGCAACGCCGGCGGTGGGAGTAGAGGAGGCGCTTCGCAAGCTGCGAGGGATTGTCCGATGGCAGGTGTCGTCGGAAGGGTTGCTACCGGGCTGAGCGCGATGACAAGTTGCTGCTCATGGAACTGCTTCGCAGCCGTGTACTCTGCGGCGGCCGCGGGTGCTTGATCGCAGTTCGACGTTTTGCAGCAATCTGGCTGATGGACCGAGGTCATTTGTGCGGTATGACTCGGGGGGCAGCACGGCATCGACCGGCAAAAGCCAACCGCGGCAAACGCAACCGGCATGGCGATGATGGCCAGCAGCAGAGCGAAGATGAAGCCTTTGCGCATCACTGCTCTGAACCGTCGACACATTGCACGCATTCCATCACCCCTTTTCACGGAGCGGCCAATGTGCCGGAGCGAGGCAAGTACGCGGTTTTGCATGATCAGGGGCTCAGGCGCGGGCGGAAGATGACGGTCACTTCGGTTCCATCCTTCGGAACCCGCCGATCGTTCACGGTAAAGAGCACGCCGAGTTTCTCCTCGTCGCGGATGGTGCGGTTGTGATTGCCGATGGCGCCGCCCGGGCAGGAGTAATCGCAGACGATGCAACCGGATTTGAAGTCTTTCTGAAAGCGCTCATTCCCGCCGAAGCGGAAGTCGAACGCCGCTGGCTTTCCCCCTTCGAGAATCAGTTGCGATAGCGGAACGGCGCCGCCGCTGCCGGCCCATTCCACGAGCACGTCGACAGGAGTCCCCTCGACACGCTTGTCGGGCTCCGGACTGCGCGAGCTCTTCCGCTCGTTCCAGGTTGCTTCGGTCAGGTTCTCGCCGGGCCTCGCACCGAGCGCCAACAGGGCCGCCCGGACGTCGTGATCGCTGGCATGGCTCTCGAACAGAGCACCGTAGTGTGCCCTTCCTTTTTCCCAGACCACAGCGTGGTGGCCGGGCTGGACGAAGAAGCGCGACAGATGCGAAGGATGCGCGACCGCGCGCACGCGCACCTCCTTGCGCCCGCGATCCACTTCGATGGGAGCGCCAGGAGAGCTCCGCGCCTCGCTGCGACGGACGGCGAAAAGCAGCATCACCGCGCCCAACGTTCCCGCGGTACCGAGCCACAACATTCGGCGAATCGTCACGGGCGCCAAGTTCTGCATTTGTCACGCCGACGGACGGGTGGACAGTGTTGTGTGCGGTACAACTCGAAATAGTGTGACGCGAAAATCAGGTTATGACCCTGAGGCCCTTACCGGTCCCTCTACTTGACGCTTGAAGCGGCATAGCTCGCCCCTCCTGCCTTCTTCATTGCCCTGGTGGCTTCCTGGGCCGTGTAGAGACGGGTGGTTTTCGTAGAACGCAGATGACCGGCTCCGATGGCGCGAATCACGATCGCCATCGCAATGACGTCACTCGGGGCCTCCATGATCACCTGCAAGGAGGTGGCGGGTTCAAACCGCGCGGGTTGCGCACCGATTGCCCACAGACTCTTCCTTTCGGCCTCGATAGTTTCCACCGATCGCCTTAAGTTCGTATAATTCCGCGATCCTCAAGGAGGCTGCATTGTTCCAATTCGCCATTGCCGTACTGATTGCCACCGTTTCGACTGCCCCTTCCGGCAACACATGGTTCGAGCATTACGAAAAGGGTGTTCGATTTCTCGAGCAGGGCAAGGCGCCGGCTGCTGCTGCTGAGTTGAATCAGGCGCTGGCCGGGCATCAAGCCGAAGGGCTGCAGGTTCCGGCTCGTTCGCAGCAATATCTCGATTACACGCCGCATCTGTATCTCGCTATTGCTGCGCAGATGCAGGGAGATCTCGTTCAGGCCCGAGCGCAGTTGAAGGCAGCTGAAGATTCCGGCGTCGCCGAGAAGAGTGAGTCCGGCCGTGCTCTTCTGGTCGCATACCAGTTGCTGCTCCGTGGGGGTAGCTCGAAGACGCTCACGCGCCCCGTCTATGCGACTTACCCGGAGAAGCAGCCTGTTCTCAGCGAGGCGGAGTTCACTCGTCTCCGAAAAGACGTGATGCAGAGTTGCGACATGCCCACGGACGCGAAGCTCGAAGAGGTTCCCTGGTACGCTCGCTATGAGTTGGGGCTCCAGCTTGAAAAGAAGGCCGACTATCCGCGCGCTCTCACCGAGATGATCGAGGCCGTCAGCAAGCGCCCGAACCCGCAGCGCAAGGCGCGCACGTACGGGATGTGGCTGGTCGACTACTACCCTTACTTTCACATTGCCCGATCGCACGTGCGGCTCGGCAACTGGGACTGCGCTCGAAACGCGCTCGATATTTCCGAGAAGCTCAGTGAGATCCCGGCCGAGGCGCCGGAGTACGACCAGTTTCTCTCTCTGCAGAGAGAGACGGAAAAGCATATTCCGGCAAAGCCAGCGAGTCGCTGAGGGTCAACCGGATTTGGGAATGTTGTCATCCCGAGCGATTGACCGCGGAGCGCGGCGTCTGAGTGAAAGAAACCAGGGTGTCATCCCGAGCGTCGAGCGAGGGATCTGGGAGGGGGCCTTGCGGTGTGGAGTCTTGGAGCTCTCTTACGATTGTGCGAGGC
>DASZZV010000006.1:0-2512 GCA_035544835.1 Thermoanaerobaculia bacterium | reverse complement strand
TGGAAGGGCCCCCGCCCAGATCCCTCGCTGCGGCTCGGGATGACACATCGGGGAACCGCGTAAATACAGGGAGGTCTTTCTCAATTCCCAATTCTCAATTTCATTTCGGCCGGAGGATCGAATGCGCAAACTGACGTCCCTCATCACCATGCTCCTTTTGTTCGCTTGTGCGAACCATCCTTCCGCGACCGATCAGCACGTTCACGGCACGACGCCGGTGGCGGTCAAGGCGACGCCGGCCACGCTACCGGCACGGCGAGGCACGTCGGTGGCGATCTCTTCTCCCGTGGCCGGCGAAACCGGATACCTCAGCGTGCCGGCCGGCAGCGGGAAACATCCGGCCATCATCGTGATTCAGGAGTGGTGGGGGGTCACCGACTGGATCAAGGGAAACGCCGATCGTTTCGCCGATGCCGGGTACGTGGCGCTGGCACCCGATCTGTATCGCGGAAAGTCTACCGAAGATCCAGCCGTCGCCCACGAGCTCATGCGAGGGTTGCCGGAGGACCGCGCGGTGGGAGACATCAAGGGGGCCTTTGCCCTGCTGGCTGCCAGGCCCGATGTCGACAAAAAGAGAATCGGTGTCATCGGATGGTGCATGGGCGGCGGATATTCGCTGGCGCTGGCCACAGTGGAGCCGCGGCTGGCTGCATGCGTGATCAATTACGGACGGCTGGTGACCGACCCGGCCACGATCGCACGGATCCGGTCGCCGATGCTCGGAAACTTCGGTGCCACCGATCGCGGTATCACCCCTCAGGACGTCGCGCAGTTCGAGGCCGCTCTCAAAACTGCCGGGAAAGAACAGGACATCAAAGAGTATCCAGGTGCGGGTCATGGATTCATGAACCCTGGGAACAAGGATGGTTACAATCCAGCGGCATCGAGCGACGCCTGGAAGCGGATCGACGGGTTCCTCGGACGAAAACTGAAGCGCTGATCCGTTGCACGCTGAAGCGAGCGGGTGGTAAGATCCGGCACCAAATCATTGAATCTACAGTAGATCACCAACCGTCAAGTTGACGGGCGAGGAGTGGAGGACGGGTTGCCCAAGGAGAAGAAATCCCACGAGCCGATCAAGGTGACGGACAAGCGGATCTTTACTTCGGAAGGAGACATTCGCGAGGAGTTTCGCACGTCCGTGACTCCAGTCGATCCATTGGTACAGAAGCCCACGGTCGCTCCGGAAGTGCCCGCTCCAACTCCGCCGCCCGAACCACCGAAAGCTGAGAAGAAAAAGCTGCGCGACAAGGCCACTGATCCCGGGACGCTCTTTTCCAACCTCGTCGGGTCCTTAGCCTCGAACGCTTATATGAGTCTTGGGATCATGCGGAACCCCTACGGATCGAACATCGATCTGGAAGGAGCTCATCAGATGATCGAGATTCTGGTGATGCTCGGCGAAAAGACGAAAGGCAACCTCACCGAAGAAGAGAGCGATTTCCTCACCGCCCTGGTCGGCGAACTGAAGCTTGCCTATGTACAAGTCGGCAAAGGCATTCCGAAATGACGTTCCCGTTTCGGCGGCTTGCAGCGCTTACCTTGCTAGCGGCTGGGCTTGCCGCTACCTCGTTCGCTGAACTGCAGATCCCGCCAAAGGATCTCTGGCCGCAGGTCACTGCGGCAGTTGATTCGGGAGACTTCAAGAGCGCCGAGAAAAATCTGAACGATCTCATCGAGGGAGGCAAGAATCTCGGTATCCGCCGTTACCCTCTCTATGCTGACTCGGCCGCTTCCCTGGCGCGACAGCTCTCCTCCGGACCCTCAGCGAACAAGGAAGCGGCGCAATGGCTGGTCAAAGCCGCTTTCCGTCTCGATCCCAAGTCTCCGTCGGTGGCTTTTACAGCGACCGACATCGATGTGCTGGGCGGAAACTGGGGATCTGCCTTCTCCCATCTGGGGAGTGGCTTTCGGAATGTATTCGCCGATGGGCCGACTGGCATTCTGGCGCAAGCCGATTTCACGATCGTCCTGTGCCTGGCTATTTTCTGCGCTGCCGCGGTCATGGCGCTGGTTCTGTTCTTCCGCTATGGCCGGCCGGCCACGCATGATTTCCGCGAGCTGCTCGATCCCCGGTTCGGAGCAGGCGCCGCTTCCGTCATCGGCTACGCGCTTCTGTTTCTCCCGATCTTCCTGTGGCTCGGCCCGATGTGGCTGATCCTTTACTGGTTCCTCATATTCTTCGGCTACGCAGAACCAGGCGAACGTGTCGTCATCGGTATCCTCCTGGCATTGCTGGCCCTCTTTCCGATCGCCCTGACCTGGAGTGCTTACACGGTGGTGGCCAGCGATTCCCCGGCAGTTCGAGCGGCACAAGCGAGCATTGACAAGGCCTATCACCCCGAGTCGCTGCGGCGTGCAAGGGAGCTTGCTGAGTTACTGCCCGAAGACCCGAAGCTTCAGCTGCTTCTGGGAAACCTCGAGGTCCAGGACGGAGACGAGCAACAGGCTTCCATCAATTACAGACGTGCCCTCCAGTTGAACGACCGTCTGGCCGGGGCCCAGTTGAACC
>DASZZV010000005.1:0-4695 GCA_035544835.1 Thermoanaerobaculia bacterium | reverse complement strand
GCAGAGGATCGCCTTCGGGGATCGGCGGATGCAGGTCGTGACTGTGATGGCCGACGCTCGGGACGCACTCACCAAACGGTCGCCGGACATACTGATCACATCGGTCGATCTGCCCGGCGGGAGCGGCTACGCAGTCGTGGAGATGCTTCGATCAGGCCCTGCCGGCGAGCTGCCCTTTGCGGCGGTGCTGTTTTCGCAGGAGAGCTTTCCCGACAAGGTGGAAGCGATTCGCTGTGGTGCCGACGTCGTGCTCGGTACCGCCGCGCTCGATGAGCTGGCGCAGCGCATCGATGCGTATGTCGAAGTGGCCATCAAACCACCCGCACGCATTCTGGTCGTGGAAGACGACCCCGAGCAGGCCGCCTTCAACGAATCTGTCCTGAGATCCGGTGGCTCCGACGTGCTGGTCTGTTCGGAAACGCAGACCTACGAGCAGGATCTCTACACGTTCCTTCCCGACCTCATCGTGATGGATATTCTGATGCCCGGAATCGGAGGCCACGACCTGGCCCGCTTCACTCGCCAGAACAAGCGTTTCGCAACGACTCCGATCATTTTTCTGACTTCACAGACAGATCTACAAACGCGGATACAGAGCGCGAGATCGGGCGGCGATGAACATCTCGTCAAGCCCGTATCACCTGGCCTCCTGCTGGCCACAGCTGCTTCGCGGATCGAGCGCTCGCGGCAGCTCCAGTCCATGCTGGAGCGCGACGGGCTTACCGGTCTTCTCACGCACAGCGCTTTTGCAGATCGTCTCCGCCAGGCCTGGCTGGTGAGGCGGCGTCACCCCAGGCCCGCCGTCCTGGCCATGCTCGATATCGATGAGTTCAAGAAGGTGAACGATCAGTTCGGTCACGCTGTAGGTGACCGCGTTCTCTATTCGATTGCAGCGCTGCTCAAGCGGCGCCTGCGTCAGACCGACAGCATCGGGCGCTATGGCGGTGAAGAATTCGCGATTCTCCTGGAGGACCTTTCAGCAGTGCAAGCCGAACGACTGGTCGATCTTCTGCGTGAGGAGTTTTCGAAAACAAATCACGAGGTCTTTGGCGGCGAACCCTTCAACGTCACCTTCAGTTGTGGCCTTGCTTCGCTAACGGCTGGCGATGAGGATCTGGAAAGCTGGAAGCGCATGGCCGACGAGGCGCTGTACACGTCAAAGCGCAGAGGCCGGAATCGCGTAACGACTGCGGGGAGTCGAACTTGAAAGTGCTGGTCATCGACGACAGTGAGGACGTGAGGGATCTCGCCGCGGTGATCCTCGAAAGCGACGGCTTCCGCGTCATCGTTGCAGAGACCGGGCGACTCGGGGTCGAGATGGCCTTTGCTGAGCGTCCCGACCTCATCCTTCTCGATGTCTTCATGGACGGCTGGAGCGGAGAAGAGACCCTCACAAAGATCCGGCAGACGCCCGGAACCGAGGCGATCCCTGTCGCTTTCCTGACCGGGGAAACACGCCCGGCCGAGAGGGAGAGGCTGGGCCGGCTCGGCGCGGTCGGTATCGTCACGAAGCCGTTTACGCCAGCCACGCTGATCACCGACGTAAGGGCGCTGGTGGCCGGAGGAGTGGCGGGAGCCGGGCCCACGGTCGGCGACGGGCTTCTGGACCACAGCGTACTTTCGCAACTCCAGGAGCTTGCTGACGACGATGATCCCGACTTCCTCGTCGAGCTGGTCGAGGCATTCATCAACGACGCCAGTACAACCCTCGCCTCGATCGAGAGCGCTCTTCGAACCGAGGATCGAGTTCTCCTGGCCCGGCAATCGCACATCCTCAAGAGCAGTAGCGGGAACGCCGGTGCAGCCGCTTTGTCACGCGCAGCACAGGCTCTGGAATCCCGAACCAGCGATGCCTCCCAGGACGAGTTGATCGAGCTCGTTTCGCGCCTCTCTTCCCTGCTTGCCCCGACCAGCATCGCATTGCTCACCTTTACCTCCAGGGTCTGATGAGCACGCGCTCGAGACTTTCAGTTTTTGGCAGCGTAGCGCTGGCAATCGCAATGTTGCTGGCGATCCTCCCCGAGAGCTGGATCTACTACAAGATCCTGAACTTTGTCGCCTTCTCATACCTCGTCTGGGTCGGCATCGCGCGCATCTCACGACGTCAACCACTCTTTGGCACCCTGTTTCTCGTTCTGGGGACTCTCTACTACCCGCTGATCGCCATCAATCTGCAGCCCAGGGTTCTCGTCGCAATGGACGTCGTGGGAGCAATCCTCCTTCTGACATCGATCTGGTACGGGCCTTCGCAGAGCGAATCGGACCGCTATCCTCGCTACCCTCTTTTCGCGACCTTGCTCCTCGCCGCCGCGACCATGCTTCTGCTTCTCGTCGTCACGACCCAGAGTTTCAACTCATTCCGCGACGCAAGTCGTCAAGTCCGCCACACCTATCAGGTCCTGTCGGCGCTCGATGAGGTTCAGTCCTCGCTCAGCGATTTGGAATCGATGCAACGCGCCTACGTCATCACCGGAGATGGCGCGGTTCTTGGCCCCTTCTACGCCACACTGGCTGACCTCCGCTCTGCTCTCTCCCGCACGTCGGCGCTTGCCAGGGGCACCGCGCCGCAACGCCGCCGTTTCCTGATGCTGCAGAAAGCAGTCGATGAGAAGTTGGCATTCGTGAGGGATTCGATTGTCATCCGGAGACGCGACGGTTTCGAGGCAGCGCAGCGAATGGTCGCCACCGGGCGCGGCCTGGCGCTCATGAAGAACGTTCACTCGATTCTCGGTGAGACGCGGGCCGAGGAACGGAGCCTTCTGACACTCCGTCAGGAGGATGAGGTCAATCGTTCCGGAACGGCGACTCTCTTTCTCTATGTCGGTTCGATCCTGAGCCTGATGCTCCTCGCTACCGTCGCGATCCTGATCGATCGCGACATGGACAGCCGGAAAGAGGCGGCCGTGCTGCTTCAGCGCGCTCGCGATGCCGCGCTCGAATCGGCGAAGCTCAAGGGTGACTTCCTGGCCAACATGAGCCACGAGATCCGAACTCCCATGAACGGCATCATCGGCATGACCAACCTGCTGCTCGAAAGCACCCTGGAGGTCGAGCAGCGTGAGTTTGCCGCGGCAGTTCGAACGAGCGCCGAGAACCTCCTCACGATCATCAATGACATCCTCGACTTCTCCAAGATCGAGGCCGGCAAGCTGACCATCGAGTCGATGGATTTCGATCTAAACTCAACGATCGAGGGCGTCATCGATCTGTTTACCACCATAGCGCGAAGCAAAGGGATCGAGCTTCTGGTCGGAGTCGCCTCGGACATTCCTACAGCACTCCATGGCGATCCCGGCAGGCTCCGCCAGGTCTTGACCAACCTCATCGGAAACGCCCTCAAGTTCACGCATTCGGGAGAGGTGCGGCTGCAGATCGCACGGAAAGACAGCGGCGCCAGCGACTTCCTTTTCGTCCGGGTCAGCGACACCGGCATCGGCATCCCTGAGACCGCGCAAGGGAGCCTGTTCCAGGCCTTCTCCCAGGCCGACAGCTCCACATCACGAAAGTACGGCGGCACGGGGCTGGGGCTGGCCATTTCGCGGCAGCTCGTGCAACTGATGGGAGGTGAGATCGGTTGCGAGAGCAGGCCGGAGAAGGGATCGACCTTCTGGTTCACCGTGCCGCTGGAGGCCGCGCATAGTCCTGTGACGGGCGCCGATCCAATCGAGAGCGCACTTCACAGCAGGAGGGTTCTGGTCGTCGATCGTGATGAGGAGAGACAGATGACGCTGGTCAGGCTACTCTCCGCCATGGGATTGAAACCGGTCACCGAAAAAGAGTCGTCTCAGATTGCGCAGGCGGTCAGGAGCTATGGGGACATCGAGGTCATCTTCTTCGATGGACCGGAACCTCAGCAGATCTTCCGCGCAATTCGAAGTGGGCTCCCTTCGCTGCCGCCGGTGGTTCTCCTGACCTCATCCGCCGGACAGATCTCCGAGGAAGAGTTGCGTCGAAGTGGCGTTGTCGCCGAGGTCACGAAACCGGTGCATCGCGCCGCCTTGCGACGCGCTCTGGCCCTTGCGGTCGGCGAGCAGACACCGCAGATGACGTTCGCGCCGGTGATGAGCCGGCCAGAGGATCTGTCAGCTTCGGCGTTCAGAATCCTTCTCGCCGAGGATAACGTCATCAATCAGAAAGTCGCGTTACGCCAACTGGAGAAGCTCGGCTTCAAAGCCGAGGCCGTGGCCAATGGCGCCGAGGCAGTCGAGGCGACGCTGAGGTTCCCTTACGACATCGTTCTGATGGACTGTCAGATGCCGGAAATGGACGGCTTCGAAGCTACCGCGGCCATTCGTGCGCGAGAGCAGAGCGAACGCCACACCATCATCATAGCCATGACCGCCAATGCCATGGAAGGGGACCGCGAGATCTGTCTGAAAGCAGGAATGGATGACTACCTTTCCAAGCCGCTGACCAGGGAGCTCCTCGACGCCACGATTCGAAAATGGCTCGTTCTCGAGAAACAGAAACAAGCCTCGTCATCCTGACGATGCTTGTTGACGACGCATCGTCGTATCCCGCCAAGAAACTTCCAGTATTTACGCGGCTTTACCGTGCTTGTCATCCTGAGCGATTGACCGCGGAGCGCGGCGTCTGAGTGAAAGAAACCAGGGTGTCATCCCGAGCGTCGAGCGAGGGATCTGGGAGGGGGCCTTGCGGTGTGGAGTCTTGGAGCTCTCTTACGATTGTGCGAGG
>DASZZV010000004.1:0-9942 GCA_035544835.1 Thermoanaerobaculia bacterium | reverse complement strand
TCCTCCAACCTCGACGCCGTTGAAGTAAAGGACATACTCCGGATCGCCCGCGACCTTGATCTTCACGAACTGCCGATCCGCAGGGACTTCGAACTCTCGCGTGGCAAAGAACACCACCGGTTTCTCGGAGCTGAACTGATGTTTCTGCCATAACCATTCGGCGGAGCCGGTGATCTGACCGAACTTCCGCTCGAAGAACTGAAACGTGTAAGCCCAGGCCGAGAAAGAAATGACGACGATGGCGACGTAGCGCGACCAGCGGCGAACGAAGTTCCTGTTCAAATCGTTCATCCGGAGAAGGTTTTCCAATTCATCAGCGGAGCAGATTATAGAATCGTGCCGCATGCAGGCGGTCATCGTGATTCCGGCCCGGTACGGCTCAAGCCGCTTTCCCGGCAAGCCACTGGTCCAGATCGCCGGCATAAGCCTGCTTCAGCGCGTGCACGACCGCGTCAGAAGTTGTCGTAAAGCCGCCCACATCTACGTCGCTACCGATGACGAGCGGATCGCGTCGCACGTTCGGGGCTTCGGCGGTTCCGTGGTCATGACCGCCTCAGAGCTGCCGAGTGGCACGGACCGCATTGCCGCGGCCATGAGCGAGATCCGGCAACGTGATGGCCTGAACTTCACTCAGATCATCAACGTACAGGGCGATGAGCCTCTCATCGATGTCGACGGCGTCGATGCCATGATCTCGGCTCTTCAGTCGCTCCCTATCGACGTCGTAACGCTGAGCTGCCCCCTTTCCAGCGAGGAGGAGTTCCGGAACCGCGATGTCGTGAAGGTCGTCCGGGATCGGAACGGTACCGCCCTCTATTTCTCCCGTGCCCCCATTCCCCACGACTCCTGGCATCTGGCCCGGCGACACATCGGCGTCTACGGCTATCAATCCGCCGCACTGAATGCCTTTTCTGCCCTCCCCCCTTCACCGCTGGAGCTCGAGGAACGACTGGAACAGTTGCGACTCCTCGAGAACGGTTTTAGAATCCATGTAATCGATACCGCAAAGCCGCACCTCGGTGTCGACCGTCCAGAAGATGTCAGCAGAATCGAACAGGAATTGCGCGATGCTGCGCGGGGGTAAGCGCTGGTGAGCGTGATGCTCACCCGACCCCTTCTCTCGACACACATCACAATCATCCTCAGACAACAAATCGAAAAGGGCGTGAAATCTGTTTCGCCCTCACAGAAGCCTCGGTTCGCGCCGAGGGGAGCGGGCGCCTCGCCCGCTCTGATCCAGGAAGTACAGCATCGGTGGTGCCACGCAAAATATGAAAGAAATACTCAAATGAGCTGGTTTGGCATTTGATGACGACCAGCCCCTTCAACCGATCGACAAGAGGTCAAAAATGAGCACGAAATACATTTTCATCACCGGCGGCGTCGTTTCCTCTCTCGGCAAGGGAATCGCGGCATCTTCGATCGGGGCGCTGCTGGAAGCGCGCGGCTTCCGCGTGACCATGCAGAAGTTCGATCCCTATATCAATGTCGACCCTGGAACGATGTCACCGTTCCAGCACGGCGAGGTCTTCGTCACCGATGACGGTGCTGAGACCGACCTCGACCTCGGCCACTACGAGCGCTTCACCTCGACCCGAGCCACAAAGAAAAACAACTTCACCACCGGCCGGATCTACTCAAAGGTCATCGAGAAGGAACGCCGTGGCGACTACCTCGGCAAGACCGTCCAGGTCATCCCGCACATCACCGACGAAATCAAGAAATGCATTCGAGATGTCTCCGACAATGCCGATGTCGTCATCGTCGAGATTGGCGGAACCGTCGGTGACATCGAGTCACTCCCCTTCCTCGAGGCCATCCGCCAGTTCCGTCAGGAAGCGGGACGGGGAAACGCCATCAACGTCCATCTCACGCTCGTCCCGTACATCAAGGCCTCCCAAGAGCTCAAGACCAAACCGACGCAGCACTCGGTCAAGGAGCTGCGCGCCATCGGTATCTCGCCCGACATTCTTCTGTGCCGTTCCGAGAAGCCGATTCCCGAAGACATGAAGGCCAAGATCGCCCTCTTCTGCAACGTGGAAGAGGAAGCGGTCATCCCGGCGCTCGATGTCGACTTCATCTATCAGGTCCCGCTGGCGCTGTCGCGTGAAGGTCTCGACGAGATCCTGCTCGATAAGCTGCATCTTCCCCACGAGGAGATCTGCGATCTTTCGCGATGGGAGGAGATCGTCCGCAAGCTCCGCCATCCCGAGGGTGAGATTCGGGTCGGGTTCGTCGGCAAGTACGTAGAATTTGGCGACTCCTACAAGTCGCTCAACGAGGCGCTCGTGCACGGCGGGATCGCCAATAACGTCCGGGTGAAGATCGTCTACATCGATTCCGAATCCCTGGAACAGGACGGCTATCACGGTGACCTGGGCAGCGTCGACGGAATCCTGGTCGGCCCGGGCTTTGGTGCCCGCGGTGTGGAAGGGATGTTGCGAGCGATCCGCTACGCTCGCGAAAAGCGCATTCCGTTCCTCGGCATCTGTCTCGGCATGCAGTGCGCGACCATCGAGTTCGCTCGTAACGTAGCCGGACTGCTCGGCGCGAACTCGACTGAGTTCGACGACGAGACACCGTTCAAAGTCATTTACAAACTCCGCGACCTCATCGGCGTCGATGCTCTCGGTGGCACGATGCGGCTGGGTAAGTATCCCTGCAAACTCGTGGACGGCTCGCTGTCGCGGCAAGCCTACGGCGAGGAGCTCATCGAGGAGCGGCATCGTCATCGTTATGAAGTGAACCCCGAGTACCTCCCGCAGCTGGAGACGCGAGGGCTTCGCGTCAGCGGCGCCTCTCCGGACGGTAAGTTCATCGAGATGGTCGAGCTGGCGGATCACCCCTGGTTCGTCGGTTGCCAGTTTCACCCGGAGTACAAATCCAAACCGACCGCACCGCATCCATTGTTCGCTGCCTTCGTCCATGCCATGAAGGATTTTCAAGGATCTCGAAGAGCGGCCTCACAACAGATTGCCCGCGAAGAAGTGGCTCAGATTTCATGAAGACGGCCCGGATTGAAATCACGCCGTCGATGGCCTTCGGCGGAGATGAGCCCCTCATGTTCATCGCCGGTCCCTGCGTCATCGAGTCGCGGGATCACACGCTCCGTATGGCCGACACCATCTTGAAGTTGCGTGATGAGCTGAAGATCAATCTCGTTTTCAAATCGTCCTTCGATAAGGCGAATCGAACCTCTATCAACTCCTTCCGGGGTCCCGGGATCGATGAGGGGCTGAAGATTCTCGCGGAAGTGAAGAGGAACACCGGTCTGCCCCTGCTGTCGGACATCCACGAGAGCGGACAGGCTGCGGCCGCGGCAGAGGTTCTGGACATCCTGCAGATCCCTGCCTTCCTCTGCCGTCAGACCGATCTCGTTGCCGCTGCCGTGCGCACCGGGAAAGCCGTCGGCGTGAAGAAGGGACAATTCCTCTCCCCTGAGGAGACGAAGAACATTCTGGCCAAGGGCGAGGAGCTCGGCAGCGCGAAGTTGTTTCTCACCGAGCGTGGAACGACTTTCGGCTATCAGAATCTCGTCGTCGACATGCGCTCCTTCCCGATGATGCGCTCATACGGTCAGCCGGTCGTGTATGACATCACCCACTCGATGCAGCGCCCGGGTGGCGACGGAACGCAGACGGCGGGAACGCGCCAGTTCGCCCGCCCCCTGGCCCGCGCCGCGGCGGCAGCAGGAGTGGATGGTTTCTTCATGGAAGTTCACGACAATCCGCCCGCGGCCCTTTCCGACCGGGCCACGCAGCTCGACGTGGATACGGCACGCCAGACCATCCGCGAGATTCTGGCTATCGATCGAGCCAGGCGTGAGGCGACACGCGATTAGTTCGCCGTCGATCGGATGGAACCAGCTGACTCACCGTCCCGATCCACGAACACCCTTACCTACTTAGTTGCCATCCTGGCGATCATGACGCTGCTGGCGCTCTTCGCGCAGAGCTTCGTCCTCATTCCGCTCAACGTGATCCGACTGGCCCTACCGCTGGCGCTCAGCGTCAGCGCTGCTCTTTCGGCATTCTCGGTCGGCTTCATAGCGCGGCGAATCCTGGCGGCAGTGGCCGGAGATCCCGAGCCTCTCCCGCTCTTCGCCCGAGATCTGGTGGTCGGCTACCCGCTCCTCGGCGGGCTCGTCTACCTGCTGAGCCTCATGGCCATACGCCCCGCCATCTCGGCTGTCATTCTGATCGCCGGGGCGCTGGCGGGCGCCGGCTTCCTCGCGAAATGGAACATCGGTGGCACGCGTGAGCCGCGCGCTGCCGGGATTTCCGAGATCGTAGCAATCATTGTTCTCATGACTTGCGGCCTCCTGGCCACGATCGTGGCGCAGATGCCGGCGATATCTCTCGACGAGACCACCTATCACCTGGCCGTTCCGAGGATCTGGGTCAATGAAGGTCATGTAGTTGACCTTCCCCTGCTCTCGCACTCCTCGTTTCCCCTCGGCACCGAGTCGGTCGATGTACTTTTTCTCTCTCTGCTCGGTTCGACCGGCGCGGCCGCGTCACACTTTCTCCACCTTCTGGCAGCCATCGCCACCGTCTGGATTCTCTTCGATGCCTTTCGCGATCGCGGTGTCGGTACGAAGGGATCGCTGATCCTGCTGGCGGCGATCGTGACGACACCGGCCCTCGTGATCACCACCGGCTGGAGCGGAACGGACTGGCCGTTGCTTGGTTGTGTACTGGTGCTTCTGGAGGGCTGGCGATCCGGTACGGCAAGTGTAATCGCCGTGGCGATCGCGGCCGGCATGCTGACCAAGTACACCTTCCTGCCGTTCATCGTCATCATGTTGCCGACCGCCGTGGCGGGAGCAATCAGTCGACGCCGCTTCATTCTGACTACGTCAATGGGCGCCGTCTTCGGCTCGATTTTTCTGGTGCGCAACCTCGCCACACGTGGGAATCCATTTGCACCATTCCTCTCCGTCGCTTCTCCGTCACTCGGTGGATTTCATGCCGGACCAACCTTCGCGGCGACGATCCGCAACTATCTATTCGACGGCGCTCTGGTCGACGATTCGCTCGGTGTTGGTCTGCTCTGTTGCCTGCTGGTCGCGTTGCTCTGGCTATCCTCGGCCCTGAGAACGCCTGCAGAGCGCGCCTGCTTTGCCGGACTCTCCCTGGTCACACTTCTTCTCTCTTCGCGTCTCCCCGCCTCACGCCTTCTCGTCCCATACCTGATCGCCATCGTGGTGCTCTGTTCACGCGGCGCGGCAGCAGCTCTCGATGGCGCCGATTCTTTTCCGTCGGTACATCGTCTCCTGCGAGGCTTCTTGCTCATTGCCGCATGCGCGCAGCTCGGTGTGTTCGTCTACTACTCCGACTCGCTCGATCCGATGAGCGTAATCACAGGGCGGCGTTCCGAGACCGAGGTGACTCACGCGCTCAGGAAGGACTCCGCCTCGGTCGAAGCGCTGGACAGTCTGCTCCCCGCTCAATCGCGGACTCTCGTGCTCGGTGTCAATGAGCTGTTCACTTTCACGCATCGTGTTCGGGGTGGGGGCAATTTCGATTCTCGACTACTCAGCCGGTATCTCGAGGACGCCTCAGCCGCCACTTTGATCAAGGATGGCTTCACCCACCTGGCCGTCTTCGACACTCTCGCCGTCGGAGAGGAGAGCTCCGATCCCCGAGTGCGGGAACGGAGAACGACGATCAGTCCGGCGGCGGGCTCGTCCCTCAGGAACATCGTCGCAATCGCCAAACCAGTGGCGTCAGTGCCCGGCGGGCGACTCTACTTGCTGCGATGAGACTTCAGCGCGGTGTCATCCCGAGCGTCGAGCGAGGGATCTGGGCGGGGGCCCTACCCTGTTGGCAATCGCGATTGTTCGAGTCGCCGCGTCGTTACTTCCAGCCCCGTAGGGCGTTTGAAAATAGCCCAGCACGAAGTGCTGGGATCGTCACGTCCAGGCAAGTAGTGTCGAGCCCCGGAGGGGCGTTTGAAGTGACCATCAATCGCCCCTCCGGGGCTCGCAACCAACCTCCCGACAGCTCCCCAGGACTTCGTCCTGGGCTATTCTCAAACGCCCCTACCGGGGCTAAAGCTAAAGGCTCAAACGCGTCGCTTTCCATTTCTCAAGACGACGCGGCGTCGTGCCGCCTCGGGATGGCGGACAAGCCTCACTCCGAACTCCAAACGAAAAAAGACCGGACGATAGTTCTCCTATCGACCGGCCCCGATGAATCGACGTCTAAGAATTGACGTTACGCCGTCACCACTTCCTCGCGCTGGATGGCGGCATCGCTGCGCAGCAGGTCAGCCTTATCGGTCTTCTCCCAGGTGAAGGTCTCTTCCGTCCTGCCGAAGTGACCGTAGGCTGCCGTCTTCTTGAAGATGGGACGGCGCAGGTTCAGCGATTCGATGATGCCCCTGGGGGTCATGATGAAGTGCGAGCGAACCAGATCAGTGATCTTGTCATCTTCGATCCTGCCCGTGCCGAAGGTGTCGACGTAGACCGACACCGGTTCGGCGACACCGATTGCGTAGGCCAGCTGCACTTCGCATTCATCGGCGATCCCGGCCGCAACGAGATTTTTGGCGATGTAGCGGGCCATGTAGCTTGCCGAGCGGTCGACCTTCGTTGGATCCTTACCCGAGAAGGCGCCGCCGCCGTGACGACCCCGACCACCGTACGTATCGACGATGATCTTGCGGCCAGTCAGGCCGGTATCACCCTGCGGCCCCCCGATTACGAAACGGCCCGTGGGGTTGATATGGAAGACTGTGTCCTTGTCAATGAGGTCAACCGGAACAACCGGTCTAATGACACGATCGATGATCTCTTCGCGAAGATCTTTGTGCGACACGTTGGGACCGTGCTGCGTGGATATGACGATGGCCGAGGCGCGAACCGGGCGCTTTCCGTCGTACTCGATGGTGACCTGGCTCTTTCCGTCGGGACGGAGGTAGTCCAGCTCCTGGGTCTTACGGACCTCGGCGAGCCGGCGCACGAGTTTGTGCGACAGCATGATCGGAAGCGGCATCAACTCCTCGGTCTCGCGGCAGGCGAAGCCGAACATAAGGCCCTGATCGCCGGCGCCACCGGTGTCAACGCCCTGCGCAATGTCGGGAGACTGCGGGTCGATCGACGAAAGCACGGCACAGGTCTCGCTGTCGAAACCGTATTTAGCGCGCGTATAGCCGATCTCCTTGATGGTGTTGCGAACGATCGACGGGAAGTCGACGTAGGTCTTGGTCGTGATCTCGCCTGAAATCATGGCCATACCCGTAGTGACCAGCGTTTCGCAGGCCACGCGCCCGGTCGGGTCATCGGCCAGGACGGCGTCGAGAATGGCGTCGGAGATCTGGTCGGCGATCTTGTCCGGATGACCTTCCGTCACCGACTCCGATGTGAAGAGATGCTTCCGTGAAGGGGGCATTGCAAAGCGCTCCTTAGTTTGGATACGGGGTGGTAAAAAACACGATATCGTAACAAAGGGACGGATCGGGGTAAAGATTCCAGGGGGATCGACATCGGTTTGCTGTTGTTGCTGTCATCCCGAGCAAGGGCGTGTGGGTGGGAGGGGCGAGGGACCTCGACTACGACGAACGATGTAAGAACTCGTATCCTCGTCATTCACGAAAGCGGATTCATTTCACATCGTTCGTCGCTCGCGAGGTCCCTCGCCCCTCCCACCCACACGCCCTTGCTCGGGATGACAGCAACAACTGCCCCCCTCCCCGCCTCGGCAGTTCTCTTGCAACCAGCCGACCTCTATGCTCAAACCAGCTCATCTCGGACGTTACCGCGACCTTGGACTTCTTCTCACCCGCTACGGCTTGAAGGACTTCAAGCTCGACCTCAAATCAGATGCCCTGCTCGCTCAGGTCGATTCCGCCGGCGAGGAGAAGCCTCTCGAGCCCGACGTCCAGGCGCGGGCGAAAGCCTTTACAGCGGCGTTGAGCGAGATGGGGCCGACCTATGTGAAGTTCGGTCAAATCCTCTCGACGCGTCCCGATATCGTTCCTCCGGAGTACATCTGCGAGCTCGAGGAGCTGCAGGATCAGGTCGAGCCTTTCTCGTATGCCGAGGTGGAGGCCATCGTCGAGAAAGAGTTGAACGCGAAAGTCTCGAAAGCCTTTGGCTCATTCGAGCAGGCACCCCTGGCAGCGGCCTCACTCGGTCAGGTGCATCGGGCCACCCTCCGGGAAGGCCAGGAGATCGTGGTCAAAGTTCAGCGCCCCAACATCCGCGAGACCATCGAGCAGGATCTGGACGTATTCGCAGAGATCGCCGTCTTTCTGGAGAGCCACAGCGCCGTCGCGCAGAAGATGAGCCTCACCGAAACCGTCAAGGAGATGCGCCGTACGATTCTCACCGAGCTCAACTACACACAGGAAGCCTCCGTCATGGAGAATTTCCGGAAGTCACTCGCCGAGTACCCGGAGATCGTGATCCCGGAGGTGATTCATGACTACTCGACTCCACGGCTTCTCACGACCGAGTACATCTCGGGGAAAAAGGTATCCAAACTCTCGCCACTCGAACTGATTGATCATGACTATGCTCCGCTGGCGACCGTCCTCACACGCGCTTACCTCAAGCAGATCTGTGTTGATGGTTTCTGGCACAGCGATCCGCATCCTGGAAACGTCTTCCTGCGGGACGGCCAGTTAGTGCTTCTCGATTTCGGGATGGTCAGTCGCATCAGCCGCGAGTTTCAGGATCAGGTCATCAAGCTTCTCCTCAGCGTTACCGAGAACCGCGGCCGCGATGTCGCCGAAGTCTGCATGAAGGTCGGTAGCATTCAGGAAGGGTTCGATCGCAACAAGTTCATCAAGGAGATCTCGCAGCTCGTGACCACCTATCACGACGCCAATCTGCGGGACACCAACACTGGGCAGCTGATCTTTGGCGTGATCGGAGTCGCCACCGCCAACGAGATTCAGGTTCCCAGTGAGCTGGCCATGATGGCCAAGACGCTGCTGCATCTCGACGGAATCACCAGGAAGCTCGATCCCGAATTCAATCCCAGGGAGACCATTCGCGACTACGCCGAGAGTCTCGTCGCCAAGAAAGTGGCGCAGAGCTTCAATCCCCGCAACTACTACACGTCGCTGATGGACCTGAACGAGTTGCTCATCGAGCTGCCGAGGCGATCGCGAGAGCTACTCGATCAGGCGACCACAGGCCGGATCACTCTCAACATCGCGTTGACTCAGGCCGATCACTTCCTCAAAGGCATCCAGGCCGTCGCCAACCGCATCACCACCGGTCTCGTCGTGGCGGCGTTGATCATCGGCTCGGCCTTGATCATGCGAATCCCCACCACCTTCACCATCTTCGGCTACCCAACGCTCGCCATCCTCGGTTTCCTCGCCGCCAGCGCCATCGGTTTCTACATGGTCATCAACGCCTTACTGCAGGACCGCCAGGACCGCGCCAAAGCCAAACCACAGATCCTCAACTAGGAAAAACTGGAGCCACCAGCCCTCTCCCGAGGGGAGAGGGCACACCGAAGGCCGGGTGAGGGCACTGGTGGCCGAAAGGACACCTTCGAGACCGCGCCGGGCATCGGCATAACATGTCGTTGCCCTTCATTTTCATCCCTATTTCACCAGGCCGAGTGAACGCATCTCGCCCCGATTTCGCTGTGTTATCCTCCGCCTCGATGGCCCCGTAGCTCAGCTGGACAGAGCAGGAGTTTCCTAAACTCAAGGTCGCGTGTTCGAGTCACGCCGGGGCCACCAGACCTGCATACAGGCCCTCGAAGCCAACTCTCATTCCACGGGCAGCTGGAGCGCGATGATCGACGGAGTTCCGAATCAGCTTCGGACTCCTCTCGTCTGGCAATGCATCCGCGACCATTTCCACCCGGCGTTTTCAGAAGATGGAGTCGTATTCTGGAGACGGAACCCAGAACGTTAGCCGAGTTCACTGTCCCATGACCAACGACGCACGCCTTCTCGGGATCTGGTTTCCGACCC
>DASZZV010000003.1:0-2078 GCA_035544835.1 Thermoanaerobaculia bacterium | reverse complement strand
CAACGATCCGGCGGAAGTTCGCGGTATTCCGGGTGTCATGAAGGAAGCCGGCGTACCCGCTTGCTGACCGAGGTCGTCGATTTGCCGGTCCTAACCCCCGGAGAATCAGGTCTTCAACAACCGCCTGAGCTCCCGGATAGTGTGCGAGCCACGAGTCGATCAGGACCGTTTTTGTCGCCGCTACGAAGACCTCGTCTGGCCGAGCGGCAGCTTTGGTGAGCCACTCACGAGGGCCAAGCTCGTTCCGGCGGTCCGCGTACCCATAGGCGTCCGCTAGCGCGTTGACGACTTCGTCACTAAAAGCATCCCAGCTGAAGCGGTACCTCGGCACTGAGCCTCCGTGATTGTATAGACTGGAAGCGAAATTTTAGCAGGCGCCAGACGCGGTATCTCGTCATCTTGAATGATCGAAGGTTTATCTCCCTGTTGGTGAAGGTGGCCGATGTTGTTGCGCGCATTGACGGCTGCGAGAGGTTAGGAACGGTGGACGTGAGTTGTGACTCGGAGACATGACCTCAATGGCCGGATCGATCCCCAATCTTAGAGTGTTGGACAGCGCCTCGTCCGGTGGGGGGAAGGATCTCGCCTCAGAGCTTTTCCACCGCATCAATCGCGTCCTTCCACAAAATCAGTCGGTCCTCACCGTGCCACCCAGTTGCCTCGTTCGAGACGCGGTGATTCTCATGAGGAAGCACGGATATTCACAAGTACCCGTCGTCGACAATGGCGAGGTTCTCGGCGTTTTTTCCTTCCGGTCGTTCGCCTTCGACGCCGCAAGCCAGACATCGGAAGAAGTCAAGGCTCAGAAGTGCGCACCTGGCGATCTCACCGTCGACGATTTTTTAGAAGACTTTGCCTTTGCTCGAGTCACAGACGAGTGGAGTCGGTTCTTCGACGCGATGGACAAGGACAATGGGGTGCTTGTCGGAACTCCGGAACGTCTGATCGGCATCCTTACACCGATGGACTTCCTTCACTATCTGTTTCAGGTGGCGGCTCCCTACGTGTTGATATCCGAAATCGAGTTGGCCCTTCGTGCCTTGATCAGCGCCGCTATGTCAGCAGACCAAATTGAGATGGCAGCTCAGCGCTGTCTCTCTGGCGTCTATGAGCCGGGCAGAGTGCCGACATCTGTTGAAAAAATGACATTCGACAACTACAAGACGCTCATCTCGAATGGGGAAGCCTGGGAATCTTTGGAGTCCGTTTTTGGGCCTCCCAAGACTCGCACAGTCGCGAAGCTCAAGGAAATCGGAACGATCCGTAACGATCTTTTTCACTTCAAACGGGAGATCACCTTGCAGGACCACCAGGTTCTGACCCTACATCGCAACTGGCTCTTGGTCAAAGTCAAGCTGACAAACTCAAGAAAAAGGTCGGAACAATCGTGACCTCCCACGGAACGGCTGCTGAAGATAGCGGGCTAGAAATGGCGCCTCATCATGCCCGATTGATCGAGAAATTCTTCGATCCGTCGAGCAAGAAGGTGATCCTCCTGCGGTCCGATCCTGGCATGGGTAAGGGCAATGCCTTGGTCGCTCTGGCTGCCAGGCTCCTAGGGGAAGAACCGGCCGCGCGCATTCTTTTTTTGGTTCCTGCCCTGATGAGGTCGCAGTTCCAGGAGAGATTTCTCCGTGCGGGAATCCCTGCGGTCATCCTAGATCGGTACCGATTCCGGGAAATGGTGGATTCTGAACCACCCGAAAACTTCTGGCCTCGTGGCTCCCTGATGATTCTCAGCCTGGACTTTGCCAAGCAGACGGATGTCCTCGGAGAACTTTCTGCAGCAGCTTGGGGCCTCGTTGTTGTCGATGAGGCGCATTTAGTAAAGGGAGCGCGAGCCCGCGCGCTCAGTCGGATCGCGCAATCTGCTAAGAGAGTCATTCTGTCCACCTTGCCCGGTTTGAAGCTCACCGACATTTCGGAGAATGATGAGACGACGGTCGTGGAGTGGGAAAGGAACTCGGTCCAAAACGAGAAGGGTGATCCGATCTATCCGGGGCAGACGGCGATCTTGCATGAGGAGCACTTCAGGCTCTCTCAAAAAGACCTGCGCCTGTTGAAAGCCCTGACGTCTC
>DASZZV010000002.1:0-2936 GCA_035544835.1 Thermoanaerobaculia bacterium | reverse complement strand
GCACGACGCTGCGTCGCCGATGAGGGAAAGAAACGTGCTTGTCATCCTGAGCCGCCGCGGCGAAGGATCTCCAGCGGCAGGATCTGAATTCAGATCGCTATATCTTGAGATCCTTCGCTGCGGCTCAGGATGACAACCATTCCCAGGCCCGCGCCAAATACTGAGACACACCTAATCTACCTACTCGTCGACGTCGATATCTCGGTCGGCCTGCCGACGCCTGACGGTTCGGGAGCCTCGATCGGAGGCGCCGGCGATTCGGCCCCCTCCCCGGTGTGAGCAGTAGCATCCGGTGCCACCTGCAAAGGCTCCAATTCCTTCGGCTCGTAGAATGGGCGTTGCAGGTAGTACGGTAGTTTGCTCACGGCGACGGCCGTTCCGCTGCAATCGCGATTCGGTTCTGTTCCGGCGAGGAACGCCTCCTGAATGATCCGACCACAAGGACCCACTCCACGGCGTCCCGTTTTCAAGTCCATCGGGACGATGACGACTCCGGGCGGCATCTCGAAAGCTTCCTGGATCGGGCCACGCAGTTTCTGCGCATCGATCTCCTTGAAGAAAGCCGACCAGATCGGCAGGGCCACATCTGCCCCGGTAGCCCCCCCCCCGAGGGAGCGGCTGGGATCGTCGTAACCGACCCATACGCCCACGCAGAACTCCGGAGAGAATCCCATGAACCAGGCGTCGGTGAAGCCGTTGGTTGTACCTGTCTTGCCGGCAAGAGCTCCGGGAAGTGTGTGGGCTTCATAGCCGGTTCCGCGGTCGATCACGCCTTCCATGACGTGGGTCATCAAATACGCCGTTTGAGCAGTTGTGGCCTCGGAAAGCTCCGGATAATTTTCCTCGAGGACTTTCTGCGTAGCGTCGGTGATCCTCGTAATGAGCCGCGGTCTCGAATACACGCCCTGATTCGCGAATACGTTGTATGCAGCCGTCATCTCCATCGGCGAAACACCGGCTGCGCCGAGGGCCAGCGAAGGGTATGGCGGAAGAGGGGCGGTGAGCCCGCAACGCCGGGCGAAGTCGATCACCGACGCTCCGCCGATCATCGTGTAAGTCTTCACCGCCGGAATGTTGATCGATAGTTCCAGCGCGCGCTGAATGGTCACGATCCCCGAGTATTCGCCATGGAAGTTGTGCGGCGTATACGTCTGATTGCCGACCCGCAATGCGATCGGAGAATCAAACAAGGTGTCGGCGGGTGTGAATCCTTTTTCGAATGCCGCGCCATAGACGAATGGTTTGAAACCTGAACCGGTCTGTCGAAGAGACTGCACGGCGCGATCGAACTTCGAGGTCGTGAAATCGTACCCTCCCACCAGCGCCCTCACTTCGCCGGTCTTCACGTCGAGCACGACGATTGCCCCCTGAACCTGAGGAAGCTGATCGAGATACCAGCCCGCGACTTTCGTCTTCGGGTCGAGGTCGTAACGGGCTGAAACGAGATCGCCTCTCTTGAGCAGCCCGGCCAGCGACGGCTTGTTCGTCCAGGCCCATGCGGGCTGCTTCAGGACGACCCGTTCTTTGCCCACCCGGATCTCGGTTTCCCTGGCCTCGGCGCGCAACACGACGGCTGGGTAAAGTTTCCCCTGCGCCGGATTGTCTTCCCACGCCGCATCCTTGTACTCCTCCGGATTGAGTCCCTCGTTCAGAAGATTTCGAACGGGCTTCCGGAATCCGCGTCGTTTGTCGAAGGCGCGAAGTCCCTTCTTCAGCGACTCCTCGGCGATCCGCTGAATGTCGATGTCAAGGGTCGTGCGGACCTCGAGACCGTTTCGGTACAGATCGGCGGTTCCGTAGTTCTTCTCGAGGTACTGCCTCACCTCCTCCGCGAAATAGGCGCCGACCTTTGGGTTGTCGTCTTTGTATGTGCCGAGAACCAGAGGAGTCGCCAGTGAGCGGCGAAACTCTTCGGGGGTGATGTACTTGCACTCGAGCATCCGACGCAGAACATGATTTCGTCGATTGGTGCCGTTGGTCGGATTGTTGATCGGGTCGTAGTAGGACGGCAGCCGAATCAACCCGGCGATCAGCGCGGCTTCGGGCACGGTGAGATCTTTCGCATGCTTCCCGAAGTAAACCCTGGCTGCCGCCTCGACGCCGTAGGCGCCATGTCCGAGGTAGACCTGATTGGCGTAAAGCTCGAAGATCTGATCCTTGGTGAGGTTCTTCTCGATGTCGACGGCGAGAAAGATCTCGTTGAGCTTCCGGCGGAAGTTTTTCTCGGGAGTGAGAAAAACCTGACGTGCCAGCTGCTGCGTCAACGTCGAGGCTCCCTCCACTTTCTTGCGGGCGATGAGGTCCTTGATTCCCGCGCGCATGATGGCGCGCGGGTCGACGCCGCCGTGTTTGTAGAAGTTTGCATCCTCGGTCGAGACGACGGCCTGAACGAAGAACGGCGAGATGTCCTTGAGCCGTACGACCTGACGGCGCTGAATCGCGTATTCGGAGAAAGGCTTTCCATCGTGGCTGTAGAGTCGCGTGATGATGTTTGGTCTGTAGGTATCGAGGGTCTCCACGAGCGGGATGTGGATCATCCGCGCGAAAACGAAACCTCCCGGGATGCCCAACGCAAGCGCCACGATCACGGGGAGAAGCCTTGAAGCTCCCGCTCCTCTGGTCAGACGGCGCTGGCTGTTTTCAACAACAACATCATCTTCGTCGTCAGGTTGCATACACCTAGTTTAGAGCCTCCTTTCGACGGGTCACAACCTTCAGTAGGGGCGCGCAGAGCGCGCCGAGCCCAGGACGAAGTCCTGGGAAGCACCGGGCGGAGCCCGGTGTGTAGGCCCGGAGAGCGGCCCGGAGGGCCGCAGAGCTGGTAGCCAGTGGTGAGCGAAGCGAACCACTGGAAAACGTCACGAATCAATCATTTGCTTGAAGTTTCACCGAGCCCCGGCAGGGGCGAAAGCCGCCACCGGATGCCTCGTTTGGAC
>DASZZV010000001.1:0-1628 GCA_035544835.1 Thermoanaerobaculia bacterium | reverse complement strand
AACCGGTGGTAGGCGCTTCGCGCCGACCACCGGCTACCGAGCCGGAACGCCTTCGGCGTTTATCACCACAGCGGTTCTACCGATACGCGTAAACGTCCACATTGGCCCGGGCCCTGAGCTGCTCGGTCCATTTGCCAATCTCGGCCCCGAGTCGCTCGGAACGGATCAGATCGCGGATCTCCTCGCGCGATTCGCCAATCGGGGGGACGGCCAGGCCACGGCCGCGCCGCTGCGGCGACCAGGTCTCCCGGTAGTATTTTTCAATCTCGTCAAGAGACACAAAGATGAGCGGGGAGAATCTCTCCTGAATGTAGGCTTCGACCTGGAGCTGACGCTTGATCAGGGCGCGAACCTCGTCGGCGGTCAGTTCCTGTTCGATCAGAGCGCGACCGAAGGTTGCCTGATCTGGAAAGCGGCCGGTGATCTCCTTGAATCTCGCTTCGACGGCATCCTTCGACACGTCCTGCGCGCCGAAGCGCTCGACGTCGCGGAAGCGAAGTGCCTGCGCGATCATGCTATCGAGCACCCGCCGGCGGAATTCATCTTCGTCCTCGCCGGCGTTCCGGGCGAAGAAGCGGAGTGCTACTACCTGATTGAGCTCACTGAGGGTGATGACTTCGCGCTCCACAATGGCGGCAATACGGTCGAGGGTCGCGCCTGACAGCGCGGCCATCTGGAGTAAGCACAGGGACAGCGCTGCCAGAACCATTCGGGTCATCATCCGCTATTCTAAAGTAGTGGCCGGATATTCCGATGTCCCGGCTCGGGGGGCAATCCGGATGTTCGTTTCCAGGACTTGCCTGGAGGCCCGCTGGACATCGGAATGTCCAGCCACGAGTTTGCCCGGGTCATTGTGCTGGGCATTCCGATCGAAAATGTCCAGCCACGAATCATCCTTGCAAGTGCCCTAAGTCAATGGGCTACCTGAGGATTGGAATCGGCAGGGGCCGGCTGCCGTTGACCTTGACAGCGGCCTCTGAGCCTTTAAGATTGGCACTCAGAGCGAAAGAGTGCTAAGCCCGCATCTTCTCAGGGTTTCGTGTCGGGGAAGAGAGCGGCCTGCGGGCTGACAACGATGGCTATCCGATCAGAGAACCACAACGAGGAACTGGACCCGCGGGCCCGCGAGGTTCTCCGCGAGATCATCGTTCAGTATGTCTCCAGCGGAGAGCCGATCAGCTCGCGTTCTCTGGCAAAGTGCGGCCGTTTTCAGCTCTCTCCCGCCACGCTGCGCAACGTGATGGCAGACCTCGAGGATCTTGGCTACGTCTACCAGCCCCATACGTCGGCGGGCCGCGTTCCCTGCGACAGCGGGTACCGGTACTTCATCAACCATCTCATGCGATCCCGCAGGCTGTCTCAGCACGAACGAGAGGTCATCGACGATCAGGTGGATCAGGTCACGGATCTCGACGAGGGGATGCAGCTGGCCTCGCGACTTCTGGCCAGGCTCAGTGACCAGGTTGGCATCGTGTTCATCCCTAAGCTGCACAATCTGGTCATGCGGAGCATGGACTTTGTCTCGGTCGGGGAACGCCGGCTTCTCTGTGTGATCGTCGGAACGAATGGCGTGGTCGTGAACAAGATCGTGGAGACCTCGAAACCCTTCTCGCGCGACGAGCTCGATC